>JBJEKQ010000141.1:0-4827 GCA_051878715.1 Prevotella sp. | reverse complement strand
AGGATAAAGAGCATGAAAAGTGAACGGATATCCCCGTTTTGGGTGGGTGGATATCGACCGTTTTCAGCACTTCCAGCAGAACCGTAATCAGTCCTTCCAATACAGCGAAGTTAGCCTTGTCTCTCAGCATCCGTTTCACTGCCCAGTCAAATCGTATATACTTGTTTTCGCTTAGCATAGTAGAGTGCATTAAATGGATTCTTGTTGCAAAAATAGGAAATTATAGCGATACAGCCAAACGAGTTGTCGTATTACTTCTTGTTTTTGCCAACAGATTTCTTCTGCAACCATGAATTTCGTGTGTAATTGTCAGGATAGGTTACAGTTCCATGTTCATACTCCTTTTGGCGGGATAGGGTAGTTTGGACTCCCCCTGATTTATCGGGTGAGCCATAAAGTACTGATAAGCTTGCCTCTTATCCGGTTTTCCCACGCGTTTGAATGCCATTCAGGAATCGCCCTTATGTCTGTCTGCATACGAAGCTTCAGCTCCGCATACATGCAAAAGCAAGTGCCCCGAACCTCTGTTGTGTGAGGCTTGGGGCACCTGTTGTTTGTTTGGAATAAATTATGTTGTTGTTTGTTACTTTAGTTAAGTTTAGGCCTGTGCTTCGGGGATAACAGATACCACACTCTTGTCGTTGCGGCCTTTCTTGAAGTTTACAGTACCGTCAACCAAGGCGTACAAGGTGTCATCCTTGCCGATGCCTACATTGAGCCCGGGATTGTGCTTGGTGCCACGCTGGCGAACGATGATGTTGCCTGCGATACATTTCTGTCCACCCCAGATCTTAACGCCTAATCTTTGTGAAGCCGATTCGCGGCCGTTCTTAGAACTACCAACACCTTTCTTATGTGCCATTTCTTACGTCCTCCTAAACTTTAAGCGATTATTTGTTTGATTTGAATTTCGGTGAACTGGGCGCGATGACCGTTCTTCTTGCGGTAGTCCTTTCTGCGCTTCATCTTGAAAACGATAACCTTATCACCTTTTACGAGGGGATTTACCACCTCACACACTACTTTTGCACCACTGACGGTAGGTGCGCCCACCTGTACTGTGCCCTCTTTGTCGATGAGCAGTACCTTCTCGAACTCAACAGTGTTGCCGGCTTCCACCTCTTTCATGTGGTGCACGAAGAGCTTCTTGCCCTCCTCAGCCTTGAACTGCTGACCGTTAATCTCTACGATTGCGTACATTATTATAATTTTTAAACGGGTTTTTCCGCAAGGCGGACAGCCGTATGCCGTCACTTCTACGAGCCTCCACGGACTAAATCGGGCGCAAAATTACTCAATTTTATTCAAACAGGGGCAAAAAACAGGCGGCTTTACGGATATAATTAGCATTTTTTAATAAAAAAGCGACTACCCTCACAGGCAATCGCTTTAAATCTTCAATAGGTACTAGTCTTTTAAGGTAAAAAGATTGTTTTCAGGATAACGATTGCAAAGGTAGGGAGTATTTTTTAACTTCCAAAATTTTTCTTTGTGTTTTTTTAAAAACATGCTGAAAAACATCTTTTATTTGCCATAGAAATGCTAAAATGTGCTGTCGATTTTTGTCAACGCTTCTTTAAAATTTCAAAAAGCTGAAAGCGTTTGTTATTTTTTTGAAAAAGAACAAGAGCGATGAGGTGTGTTAAAAAAAAATGAGTAATTTTGCATCTATACAAAATTTCAATAGGTTATGGCAAAGTACAACATTAAGGAACCCAAGGTGAAGGATGCAGCCTATCGCTCCATGATAAAGCCAGAGATGGCAGATGTCTTGAAAAAGGAGATTTATGATGTGATTGTGAAAAGGAAAAAGTATCTTGACCATTCATATACTGCCAAGCAACTCGCCAGTGACATCAGTACCAACACCCGCTACATCTCTGCAGTAGTAAATGTGAAGTTTGGCATGAACTACTCCAACTTTGTAAACAAGTATCGCGTGGAGGATGCGATGAAAGTGCTTGCCAGCAAAGAGTTCAGAAACCTGACGATGGACGAGGTGAGCATGATGGTGGGCTTTGCCAACAGACAGTCGTTCTATTCGGCTTTCTACCGATTGAAGAGGATGACACCAAGACAATACAGGGAGCAGATGCTCTCGACAACAAGCTCTGCCAAGTGAACGGAGAAGGAGCCTTTATAGATTATACAACCATGAACGGAGAACAATTCTACTATACAGACGAGCGCTTCGCTGATATACAGATGTTGCGCTACCGCTTGAACGGATTCGAGATGCTGACGCTGAGGCAGAAAAAGCTGGTGTACTACCTCTCGGAAGCCACTCTCAGCGGCAGAGATATCACTTTCGACCAGTTTGGCAAGCATAATCTGAAGATTCGCAAAGTGCTGGAAGCCATCTATACTGACAGTGCCATTGACAGGCATGCCGAAGACTTCGATGCTCTGGAGGAATATCTGAAAAGGATATGGTTTTCCAACGGCATTTACCACCACTACGGCTGTGAAAAATTCGTTCCCCGCTTTTCTGAGGAATATCTTAGAAAAGCCATGGAGCAGGTGGAGTCCGTGAGGTTGCCGTTGGCAGAGGGGCAGACGAAAGAAGAACTGTTCCAAGAATTGCAACCTGCTATCTTCCAGCTCGACTACATGCCCAAAAGGGTGAACAAGGCACAGGGAGAAGACCTTGTGCAGACTTCGGCCTGCAACTACTACGACGGGGTGACCCAGCAGCAGGTAGAGGATTATTACGCCAGGAAGAAGGCTGAGGCGGGAAGGCATTCCCCCTCGTTTGGTCTGAACTCGCGGCTGGTGATGGGCGAGGATGGACCGCACGAACTGGTATGGAAAGAGGGAGGCCTCTACGGCAAGGCGATAAGCCGCATTGTGTACTGGCTGACCAAAGCGATGGACGTGTGTGAGAATGAGCGCCAGAGGCGTGTGCTTGAAAAACTCGTAAGATACTACCGGTCGGGCAACCTTTCCGACTTCGATGACTACTGCATCGAATGGGTAAGCGACACCGAGGGCAAGATAGACTTCGTTAACGGATTTATCGAGGTGTATGGCGACCCATTGGGACTCAAGGCCTCGTGGGAAGGTATCGTAGAATACAAGGACGAAAAGGCAACCGGGCGTACCCGGACCATCAGCGACAATGCCCAGTGGTTTGAAGACCATTCGCCCGTTAATCCTGCTTTCCGCAAGAAAAAGGTCAAGGGTGTTATCGCCAATGTAGTCTGTGCCGCCATGCTCGGAGGCGACGAATATCCCTCAACCGCCATTGGCATCAACCTGCCCAATGCTGATTGGATAAGAGCAGAGCATGGCAGCAAGAGCGTTACCATAGGCAATCTTACCGAGGCATACAGCAAGGCAGCCAAGGGCAACGGCATGAAGGAAGAGTTTGTTATAGACTCTGATACCATACAGCTGATAGAGCGTTACGCCGACGTGTGTGACGACCTGCATACCGACCTGCACGAGTGTCTGGGACATGGCAGCGGACAACTGCTTGAAGGTGTGGATCCCGATGCCCTGAAGGCCTACGGCAATACGATAGAGGAGGCGAGGGCTGACCTCTTCGGCCTGTATTACATTGCCGATGAGAAGATGACAGAACTGGGATTGACACCTGACAGGGAGGCATGGAAGGCACATTACTACACCTACATGCTCAACGGACTGATGACCCAACTGGTAAGGATAGCGCCGGGCAACGAAATAGAGGAAGCGCACATGAGAAACCGGGCCCTCATAGCTCACTGGTGCATGGCACACGGCAAGGGGGCTGTAGAATGGACCCGTAAAGATGGAAAGACCTTTATCCGAATCAACGACTACCAGAGGCTGAGAATGCTATTTGCCGAACTGCTGGCAGAGGTGCAACGCATCAAGAGTGAGGGAGACTTTGAGGCAGCCCGACAACTGGTGGAGACCTATGGCGTGAAAGTGGATGCCACGTTGCATGCTGAGGTGCTGGAAAGATACCGCAAACTGGATATTGCGCCCTACAAGGGATTTATCAACCCCGTACTGCTGCCCCAAAGAGACGCAAACGGGGAGATTGTTGATGTAAAGGTGGACTACTCCGAAACCTATGCTCACCAGATGCTGAGGTACAGCGCGGAGTATGGCACGCTGATTTGAGAAACGACGGCGGCTGCCCCTTATCGAGCAGCTCGCCAAATGATGGAATGTGGATGGAAAACCAGGAACAAGAGACTACGGAAAGCAGATTGAAAGAAATCAAGCAGTCATTCCGCTTGATGATGAACGGCGTGGCGGCACAATCCATGCGCGACAAGGGGGCGCAGTATCGCGTGAATTGGGGGGCTTCGTTGCCCATGCTGAAGGAAAAGGCGCGTGAGATTGGTCACGACTATCACCTGGCTATTGCCCTGTGGAAGGAGAATGTGCGCGAGTGCAAGTTGCTGGCCACGATGGTGATGCCGCCGCAGGAGATGCTGCCCGAGGTGGCAGATATCTGGATGGAGCAGACTACATCGCAAGAGGTGGCAGAGATGGCTGCCTTCTACCTGTACCGTCATCTGCCTTATGCCGCTGACAAGGCTTTCTCGTGGATAGCCTCAGATAAGGAACTTTACCAGCTCTGCGGCTTCCATATACTGGCGCGTCTTTTTGCTGATGGCAAGGCACCCAACGAGCGGGGTATCAACGAGTTTATCGATCAGGCACAGGCTGCGCTCAATTCTGAGGCTGTTGCCGTAAAAAAAGCCGCTATGGCTGCTGTTCTGAGGTTTGCCGACCTGGGACTGGTATATGAAAGGGTGGCAAAGACAGCCATGAGGCGCATAGGTGCCGATATTTTTTAAAATGATTTGTGCGTAAATAGATTTTTTCTTT
>JBJEKQ010000140.1:3465-4832 GCA_051878715.1 Prevotella sp. | reverse complement strand
CCGTGTGGCCATTCAATAAAAAACACAGCATTGCCAGCAGCGGTATTCTCGAACGGTTTACCGACTGGCATTGCCATCTTTTGCCCGGTGTGGATGATGGTGTGCAGACGATGGAAGAGTCGCTGCAACTGCTCTCTTCCTACGAGTCGGCAGGCATCCGTGAAGTGTGGCTCACCCCACACATCATGGAAGACATCCCCAACAGCACCGCAATGCTGCGTACCCGATATGCAGAACTGAAATCTGCCTACAAGGGTCCCATCATCCTTCATCTTGCCTCCGAAAACATGCTCGACAGCCTGTTTGAGCAGCGGCTGCAACAAGGCGACCTGCTGCCGTTGGGCAAGGATGGCAAGCACCTTTTGGTGGAAACTTCCTACTTCAATCCGCCCTACGGCCTGCACAACATCCTGCTTCGTATCAAGTCAAAAGGCTATGTCCCTGTTTTGGCACACCCCGAGCGGTATGTCTATATGGAGCCGAAGGATTATGAACAGTTGAAACGGCTGAACATCGCCTTCCAGCTCAACCTGCCCTCTTTGGTGGGAGCCTATGGTGCGGATGCCAAGCGCAAGGCCAAGTGGCTGTTGGAGAATATGTATTACCAGTTCAAAGGAACGGACACCCACCGGCTTTCATCATGGGAAGCCATTGTCCATAAAAAACAAATTCCGAAAGACGTCGTGCAGATGCTGTGAGGCATCAGGCAGAACCGTCTTCCGGAATAAGATAAAGCCCAATTAATGGAACAGGTATCGGTAGTCATAGCACGAGAAGCAGGGGCAAGCCTTCTTCACGCCGGGCAGGTCGCAATGGCCTACCACCATGGCGTGCGGAAAGAGCCTGTGGAGCTTCAGCAGCAGTTCAACGAGCTGTTCCTTCTGCTCCTTGGTACGGGTGTCGGCAGTATTGCCGAACTCGTCCAGACCACCCTCATAGCAGATGCCTATCGAGCAGCGGTTGAAGCCGCGGGCATGAGCACCCACCTCCAGCAGCTGGCGGTGCTGCGTCACCTCCCCGTTGCGGCGGATGTAGAAGTGGTAGCCGATGGTGCGGAAGCCACGAGCCTTATGGTCGCGCAGCAGCTGTTCCACCTTATAGTCCTGTGTACATCGTGTGGCAGAGCAGTGGATGACAAGGAAGCGGACAGCGTCCGCCCCACTCATCATCAGTCCGCTTTCCACCTTGGTCAGCAGCTGGCGCTCGTTGAGCACCTCCTCCTCGCCGACCGTCATGGGAAAAGTCTCCTGTATCATGGTCATCCTTGTTTAGAAGTTAGACACGCAAGAAGATACACCCAGTGCAGTCAAGGCTGCAATAATGGCCTGAACAACGGCCTGAAGGATTTTCATCCAGTCGATTTTGTT
>JBJEKQ010000140.1:0-3365 GCA_051878715.1 Prevotella sp. | reverse complement strand
CGGCATTCTTGAAGTCAATCTTCACCAGCTCCACCTTTTCAGGCAGCAGTGCATAGCGGAACGACTTGTTCACGATGCTGTATTCCGGGCTGAAGGCGGGGCGGACGCACTTGATGAGTCTCGCCGTCACGTCCTCCTCCTTGGTCACCGAACCCGTGGTGAGCAGTTCGTTGTAGAACATCCCCATGCCGTCAATCTTGATGCGGTAGCCCAGTGCGGCATGAGACTTGCAGAAGTACGCCATGCGTTCTATCACTCCGATGACATCCGCCTGAGTCAGAGCCGACTCCTGCGAGATCTGAGCCGCCACCTGTTGCGTACTGATAGTGCCGAAGTAGTGAGCCTGGGCGTAATACACTGTCTCGCCCTTGCGCGGACCGATTTTCAGTTCCGTCTTCTTTGTTGTGAATGGTTGTGCCATTGTCTGAAATGTTTTTTAATTGTTAATACTAAGTTCTGTTCGCTTGTCATGGCCATTGACGCTGCTTATTTCGTTTTTCCGAGTGCAAAGGTAGGCATCCCGGGAAGAGTCTCTTCCGACTGTTTCCGCCTGCTTCCGTCTGATTCGTTTGCGGCTCATTGTCACCCCAATCAGCGGTACGGGAACTGCCCGGCATACGGCTTCGGGAGCGGTAAGTTAGCGGCTTGTCCAACCGCTAACTTGGCACCACCCCCAGTGCCTTACTTACGGCTTGTGAAGCCGCAAGTAAGCGGCTTGGAAAGCCCCTTATGGCTCACCGAGGTAACGGACAATTATCGCCACCTGACGCGGTGTGAAAACCTTGTCGCGAGGCCTGTACCCGGCAGTCGCCAGTTCGCACATCATATCATGGTTGCGCCGCATCAGGTTGCGAAGGTTAGCCACCGCCGTTTCAGCCTGGGCAGTGTCAGGAAAGTACATCTTCGCCAGCTCCCTTTTGGAGTAGGGGCGAACTCTGAAAGTCATATCGTTCATAGTCAAAAATGTTTTTTGTGAATACTCTGTTTTCGTTCTCACATCCGGATGATGGTGCAAAGTTACGGTGCTTATAATGAAGGGAGTGATATCCTCAAAAAACATCAAAACAAATCAAACATAGTCAAACCAGCATTAGCAAATTTGATAAAATGAATAAGGAAGAATACAAGCAATCGCTTCTCCGCCGTTATCCCGACAAGGATGAAAAGACCTGCGAACTGGCATGGTATTTTCATAGCATGGAGAAGGCGCAACACTATATCAGCCTGTTGGCGCAGTGCAACAGTTATGGTGAGGTGGCCAACAAAGCCGTCCGCACAATGTATGTCTCGGGTGACATCTGTTCCGACGTAGCCGTAAAGGAAGCCTTCGTTTCAGCCATATTGCCGTTTGCCTGTCTGCCTGATGCCTGGAAAGCCCATTCTGCCACCCATCACATACGCAACATGCTGCGGGACGCTGAGGTGATAGCAGAACGCAAGGCAAACGAGGAGCGAAGGACGCAGGAGTATCGGGCTGCACAGGCTGCGCAAGTGCGCCCTACAGCCGATGTGACCATACAGATACAGTACCGCACCGACGATGCCGAACTCATCCGGCAACTCATGATGTTGGCATCTCAAAGCAATGCCGTGGTCACCAAGGTGGAAGAGCGCCACTTCGATGCAGGGATGTTCCATACACCACAAAAGGACCTCTACTGTCTGGAAGGTGCCGTAAAGGACATGCCCCTTGCCATTCTGAACATGTGTTCCCTCTTTGAAGAAGCGGAACCCACCGTGAGATACATTTCCCGATATATCGATGAAAGTGACCTGCCATTGCGCAAGGCACTATTGTTAGCGGAAAACGAACCCGATGATGACTTTTGACATCAACTACTATAAAGGCATGACAGCCAAGCTGAACGAGGTGCTGCATTTGGACATACAGCTGCGTCCCGCCACGGCATCCGTCGTACTGCCAGAGGCTGAACTCAGCGGACAGGTCATCCGTTTCAATCCCAAGTTGGAAACCATGATGCTGCTGTTCGACCTGTCGCTGCACAGTAAGTCACTCAGCAGCCGTGCTGTCAACCGTTTCCTTCTCTACCATCTCCACCTCGGCAAGGGACAGTATTCCGATGCGGGCAAGATGCTTCAACTCTTGTCGCAGGATGTGTCAGTACTGAAACAGCCTGTCGGAAATGCCTCCGGCACAACCATAGACACACTGATCTTGCAGACCTCCTTTGCCCTGTGTCATGAGGTGAGTCATATATATTTTAGGTGTAATCCAGCCAAACGCACCGAGGAAGTGGAGGGCGTGAGGGGGATCATCGACGATATAACCCGGCATTTCGGCCATGGACTCAACATGCTTCCCCGATGGATGAGAGCCATTTGGCCAAAAAGTGCGTTGCTGGACATTGACGATGCCTTCGATTATAGTTCCGACAAGATCAATGACAACCTGTGCGAGGAGATAGCCTGCGACATTCTGGCATACAACCTCGTGATGAACGTGATGTTGGCGAGCGGTTTCAGCAGGGAAGAGATGACCATAGAGGGAGCCAACATTTCGATGGTCATCGATTTCTTGGAGACCTACAAGCAACTGGAGGATGCCTATCTCAACAGCAGGAAAGATATCCAGCACCACAATGTGCGCATCAACACGCTCCGCCATACCTGCCTCTTCTATGTGGTATGGGAATGGATAGAGCAGAAGATGGACCGTGCCACCAAATATGTAAAACACCTCAACGCCTACGGCTGCGACTCGCGTTATGGCATCTTTGCCGGATTTTTCCACCATCTCTCCTTGGTGGATAGTCTGCGCATGGACAAGCAGCCTCCCGATGCCAAAGCCGTGCAGCAGCTGGAACGTGAATTCAAGGCGATAGACGATGCCATCAGAAGCACTATAGCATGATTTCAATTTGCTTGACGTTATGTCATGAAAAGACAAATGTCCTGTTTGTGTAAAGCCATTGAATGAGTTAGATACATACCACCAAAATATTCCTGAGAATGAAAAATTATAAGATAGCTGTAGCCGGAACCGGCTATGTAGGTATGAGCATTGCCACCTTGCTGGCCCAGCACCATCAGGTGACAGCCGTTGATGTAATCCCCGAAAAGGTGGAGAAGATTAACAACCGTATTTCACCCATACAGGATGAGTACATCGAGAAATACCTTGCCGAGAAGGAACTCCACCTTACGGCGACATTGGATGGTGCAACCGCCTATCAGGATGCCGACTTTGTGGTGATTGCCGCCCCCACCAACTACGACCCCGTCAAGAACTTCTTCGACACCCATCATATCGAGGATGTCATAGACATGGTGTTGGCGGTGAATCCCAATGCCGTAATGGTCATCAAGAGTACCATTCCTGTAGGCTATACCCGCAGCCTCTATGT
>JBJEKQ010000139.1:0-4845 GCA_051878715.1 Prevotella sp. | reverse complement strand
CTATGCCTATTACTTCTACCGAATGATTCAGCGTGCCAAAGACATTACTTTTGTCTATAACCATGCCACAGCAAACGGCAGACGGGGCGAGATGAGCCGTTTTGTATTGCAACTGCTGGTAGAGAGCAGACATCCTGTCGGGCGGGGCGTTCTTACCGGTAATCAGATAGCATTGTCGTATTCCCCGACACCCATCGAAAAATCAAACCATGCCATAGAGGCATTGTGCCAACGCTTTACTGCCTCCGATGAATGCACTGCCAGACTGACGCCCACT
This sequence comes from Prevotella sp., assembly GCA_051878715.1. GTDB lineage: Bacteria > Bacteroidota > Bacteroidia > Bacteroidales > Bacteroidaceae > Prevotella. The sequence goes on along the minus strand of JBJEKQ010000139.1, from coordinate 4,568 downwards.
GCCATCAACCGTTATCTGAAATGCGGACTACAGTTCTACTACCACTATGTCCTCAACATCAAGGATCAGTTGCCCGAAGATGATGAGGTGATGGATCAACGTACCTTCGGCAATATTTTCCATGAGGCTTCACAATACATCTACGAGCAAATCGAAGACAAGCAGCATACCGTGAGCAAACAAGCCATCCAGGCTATGCTGAAAAACGAGAACAGCATCCGACTCGCCGTTGACAAAGCCTTCATCAAGGAATTCGGCAGAGGGGTGCCACAACAGGGAGGCTATTCCTACAATGGTCTGGAACTTATCAACCGACAGGTCATAGTGACCTTTCTGAAACGTCTGCTGCGGATTGACCTGCAGTTGGCTCCATTCCAAATCTTGGGATTGGAATGTGACGTCATACGCCATCATTCTATACGCCTGCCCCAAAGAGAACTGCACACCACCATCGGAGGCAGGATAGACCGCCTGGACTGTATCACGGATGACCAGGGGAAAAAGCGCATACGCGTCATTGACTACAAGACCGGCTCCTATACTAAATCAGCCATCGGCAGCATAGAACAACTCTTCGACACCAACCGTCCGCCGGCAAAGGGAAACTATTACATCCAGGCCCTGCTATACAGCATCCTGGTACAGTCTGAAAAGAAATACAATGCTGACGGAGCCAGCGTGAGTCCCGCCCTGCTTTTCATCCAGCATGCTGTGGGCGAAGACTACGACCCTGCCATAGTCATAGACAAACATCCTGTCCACGATGTATCTCTGTACCAGGCAGAGTTCTTGAAACAATTAAACAACACATTACAGGAAATATTTGACACGAGCAAGCCTTTCATGCCTGCATCAAACCACAACACATGCGATTCATGTGCCTATAGGCAGATTTGTGGCATGGTTTTTGCAGAAGACAAAAAGGAGAAACTAAAAATAAAATAAACTATGCAACAAGGTACAATTGGAGTAACTACGGAAAACATATTCCCGGTAATCAAAAAATTCTTGTATTCTGACCATGAGATATTTCTGCGCGAAATGGTGTCCAATGCAGTGGATGCCACACAGAAACTGAAAACACTGGCAGCCAAAGGTGAGTTCAAGGGAGACACCGACCATCTCACAGTACGTGTCAGCATGGACGAGAAGGCAGGAACAATCACCATCAGCGACCAAGGCATTGGAATGACAGCAGATGAAATCGAGAAGTACATCAATCAGATAGCATTCTCGGGTGTCAATGATTTCCTGGAGAAATACAAGGACAATGCCAACAACATCATCGGTCACTTCGGTTTGGGCTTCTACTCATCCTTCATGGTGAGCAAGAAGGTAGAAATAGTCACTCTGAGCTATAAGGAAAACGCCCAGGCAATGAAATGGAGCTGCGACGGCAGTCCTTCCTACCAGATGGAAGAAGTGCAGAAAGCAGACCGCGGCACTGACATCATCCTGCATATCGACGACGACTGCAAGGAGTTTCTGGACAAACACAAGATTGAGAGCCTGCTCAACAAATACTGCAAGTTCATGCCTGTTTCCGTGGCATTCGGCAAGAAGACCGAATGGAAAGACGGCAAGCAGCAGGAAACCGATGAGGACAATATCATCAACAACGTCGAACCACTATGGACAAAGGCTCCCAGTACGCTGAAGGATGAGGACTACAAGAGTTTTTACCGTACCCTCTATCCCATGCACGATGAACCGCTTTTCTGGATACATCTCAACGTGGATTATCCTTTCAACCTCACCGGCATTCTGTATTTCCCCCGCATCCAGTCAAACATTGAACTGCAGAGAAACAAAATACAGCTATACTGCAACCAGGTGTTTGTGACAGACCAGGTAGAAGGGATTGTACCCGACTTCCTGACACTGCTGCACGGTGTCATTGATTCACCGGACATTCCCCTGAATGTAAGCCGCAGCTATCTGCAGAGCGACCGCGATGTGAAGAAGATTTCCTCGTATATCACCAAAAAGGTGAGCGACCGTCTGGCATCCATTTTCAAGGAGAACAGAAAGGACTACGAAGAGAAATGGGACCATCTGAAACTCTTCATCGACTACGGCCTGCTGAGCGAAGAGTCATTCTACGACCGCGCCAAAGAGTTCTTCCTGCTCAAAGACTCCGAGGGAAAATACTTCACCTTTGAAGAATACCAGACACTGATCAAAGACAATCAGACCGATAAAGACGGTAACCTGATTTATCTATATGCCAACAACCTGAACGACCAGTACAGTTACATTGAAGCAGCCAAAAGCAAAGGCTATAGTGTATTACTGCTCGATGGTCAACTGGATGTACCCCTGGTATCCATGCTGGAACAGAAGTTCGAGAAGAGCAGGTTTACGCGCGTTGACGGTGATGTGATAGACCGCCTGATTGTCAAAGACGAGGCAAAAGCCACCTCTTTCTCTGATGACGAGAAAGACAACATCACTACGGTATTCAACAGCAGGATGCCCAAAATAGACAAGACGGAATTCATGGTAGATGTACAGGCATTGGGTGAGACAGCCCAACCGGTGATTATCACCCAGAGCGAGTACATGCGCAGAATGAAGGACATCAGTCGCTATCAGCCTGGCATGGCATTCTATGCACAAATGCCAGACACATATACCGTGGTGCTGAACAGTGACCATGCGCTAATCAAGAATGTACTGGACAACTGCACGGCAAAGACTGCGGACGAACTGAAGCCCGTATGCGGTGAGATAAAAGGACTTGAAGCACGGCTTGCCGCCATCAGACAGACTACAGACAAGAAAAAGCCAGAGGAAGTGACACAGGAAGAAAAGGACAACCGCGAACAGACCGAGAAAGCCATCGAAGAGCAAAAGGAAAAGCGCAACAGCATCCTGGCACAGTATGCCAAGGAAAACGCCGTTGTCAACCAGCTTATCGACTTGGCACTCCTGCAGAACGGCATGCTCAAGGGAGCCGCCTTGGATGCCTTCCTGAAGCGTTCGGTACAGCTCATTAAGGAAGCATGACAAAACACCCCTTTGCTACCATGGCAAGGAGCGCATGACATATAACATAAAAAAGGTTATTTGTTTTGCTTTTTCTCCATTAATCAGTAATTTTGCAGCGAATATCGATTACCGCATAATTACTGATTGATGGAGAATTCAATTTACGACGCCCCCGTCAAAGGGCACAGCATAGCAGGCATCATCAAGCATGGCTTCCGACTGATGTTTCACAACAAGCACATACTCATCAAGCACTCGCTGCTCACTTCCATGCTATTTGCTGTCATATTCATGCTTCTTACCATCACCTGCTCGCTGGCCATGTCCCATCTGTCTGCGCTGCTCTATGCCATTGTGGCAGCAGGCATACTTTTCATTCTCGGCGGTCTGGTGGAAACAGGGTTCTATGCCAACCATGTGGAAATGCTTTCACTCCATCTGCAACAAGGAAGCATGCAGATGCCCAGACTTCGTTTCCTTCATTTCAACAAGAAGGCATATTGGCGCACTTTCAAAGGCATCCTGTTCGTCCTTGTCCTTACACTCATACCATGCGTCCTATTTGCCGCCTTCGCCTATTGGAGAGACCTGTTTACTGTCGGTTTTGACAACAGTCTGCCACACATTGCTACCCATTTTTCAGAACATCCCGTTTCATCTTTCCTCAGCGTTTTGATATGGGGCATCCTGCAACTGCTGTTGGTTCCACTGTATTTCATCCTGATGAAATATCTGCTGGAACCCGACATGTCTCTTTGGAAATGCATTGCCGGGAGCCTCAAGATTGCGACAGAGAAGTACGGAAAGATTTTTTCCGTCATACTTATAGGTTCTCTTATATTATTGTGTATCAACATCATTGTACTACTCCCCTATGCTATCATCTGGATTGCAAAGATAGAGTATCTGCAAGGCTGCTGGATATCCGACCCAGTTACCTTTCCCGGATACATAGGTTGGTTACATCCCCTGTTGGCACTGATATGCGGATGGTGCCTCCTGGTATCTCGCCTGATTTTCCTCTACATAGGCTATTATCTTTATGGCAGCATAGAACACTCACGTCAGCAACAGATTGCGTGAAACCCCATTACCAACACCGTATTGACCGAACCTTTGTTGCCACACAACATCAATTTCTGATATGGAACAACCCAAGAAAATACTTTTTATAGACAGAGACGGAACACTTATACAAGAACCGGAAGACGAGCAGATTGATGCCGTTGAGAAACTCACGTTCGTCCCGGGAGCCATAAGGAATCTGGGCTTTATACGCAGTCATCTTGACTACCTGTTCGTGATGGTAAGCAACCAGGACGGATTGGGCACGCCGTCTTTTCCTGAAGACACATTCTGGCCTGTACACAACCTCATTTTGCGTACCTTGCAAGGCGAAGGTGTGACCTTCGACGACATACTTATCGACCGTCATTTTCCAGAAGATAACGCCCCGACCAGAAAGCCGGGTACTGCGATGGTAGAGAAGTACATCCATAATCCGGCGTACAACATCGCCGAGAGTTACGTGATAGGAGACAGGGAAACCGACCGCCTGTTTGCCGAAAACATAGGAT
>JBJEKQ010000138.1:0-4848 GCA_051878715.1 Prevotella sp. | reverse complement strand
AATTCAAGAAAGGGGCTTTCATTCTGGCAGACGAGCTGCAACTTCCCGTCGTACCACTCACCATCAACGGCTGCTTTGAAGTAATGCCAAGGACCCGCGACTGGCATTTTGCCCACTGGCATCCGCTTAGCCTCACCATCCACCAACCCATTTATCCAATAGGACAGGGGGCAGAAAACGTGCAAACTGTCATGCGGCAGAGTTATGACTCCGTGGAAAGCAGTTTGGACGAGAAATACAAGACAAGAGTATAACGGATTACCACCGCCATGAGAGAACAGAGGTCGATAAAGATACACTAACCTTGGTGAGCTAAATGCAGATGGTCTAACTGCAGATAGCCGGATACTTGCGGAACCATCCGTCCCAGCGAAGTCTCATCACACCGAAGAATGCCTCGCCAAAGATACTTCCGTTCATCTTACTCACACCCTCACGACGGTTCACGAATATCACAGGAACCTCCTTGATGCGAAAACCTATCTTATAGGCTGTGAATTTCATCTCTATCTGGAACGCATAGCCCTTGAAACGCACCTGATCGAGGTCGATGGTCTGTAGCACCCTGCGCTTGTAGCATTTGAAGCCAGCAGTGGTGTCATGTACTTTAAAGCCCGTGACCATGCGCACATACATGGAGGCAAAATAACTCATCAGCACTCTACCTATAGGCCAGTTCACTACATTGACACCACTAATGTAGCGCGAACCGATGGCTACATCATAACCCTCGTCACGGCAGGCAGAATAGAGGCGGGGCAAGTCATTAGGGTCATGGCTGAAGTCGGCATCCATCTCGAAGATGTATTCATAACCATGAGCCAGCGCCCATTTGAACCCGGCGATATATGCAGTACCTAACCCCAACTTTCCTTGCCGCTCAAGAATAAACAGCTGATGGGAATATTCACTGACCATCAAGCGCTTTACAATATCTGCAGTGCCATCAGGTGACCCATCGTCAATAACTAAAATATGAAAAACTTTATCCAGTGCAAAGACGGCACGGATGATTTTCTCAATATTCTCCTTCTCATTGTACGTGGGAATGATTACGACACTGTCGCTATATATTGTTTCTTCCATAGTAAATGAATATCTTTCTGCAAATTTACACAAAAACTCACAATAAAACAATGTATGGATTAAAAGTTTTCCAGTAATTGCAGACATATACCCACATCTGCTGTTCCCAACACTATCCACAACAAGGGAGATATGCCAATATCTGACAAACTGTCAGTAATCTGACACACCGCAACGCATAAATCCCTTTTGGCACGGTTTTGGCAAAAAGGAAGATGAAAAGTCACCGCAACAGGTGGCAAAGAAGATTACAGACATTACAACTAAACAACAAAACATTATGAATATCAAACCATTAGCAGACAGAGTGTTGGTATTGCCCGCACCTGCAGAAGAGAAAGTTGGAGGAATCATCATTCCTGACACCGCAAAAGAAAAGCCACTGCATGGCACTATCGTGGCAGCAGGAAAAGGTACCAAAGACGAAGAAATGATACTGAAAGCCGGTGACGAAGTGCTTTACGGAAAATATTCAGGCACAGAACTGGAATATGAAGGTACCAAATACCTGATGATGCGCCAAAGTGACGTGCTCGCCATTATCGAGAAATAATCAGAAAAACAACAACCATTTAAACAAGTAAACAACTATGGCTAAAGAGATAAAATTCAACATGGATGCCCGTGATCTCCTGAAAAAAGGAGTAGATCAGCTGGCAGATGCAGTGAAAGTGACCCTGGGTCCCAAGGGAAGAAACGTGATTATCGAGAAGAAGTTCGGTGCTCCCCAAATTACCAAGGACGGTGTTACCGTTGCCAAGGAAATAGAACTGGAAGACCACTTTGAGAACACCGGTGCACAGCTGGTAAAGAGTGTGGCAAGCAAGACAGGAGACGACGCAGGTGACGGAACAACCACCGCAACCATTCTGGCACAGAGCATCGTGAATGTAGGTCTGAAAAATGTGACTGCAGGTGCTAATCCCATGGACCTGAAACGCGGAATTGACAAGGCTGTTGACGCTGTGGTAGGCTATATCAAGGATGTGGCAGAAAAAGTGGATGACAACTACGACAAGATTGAACAGGTGGCTACCGTATCTGCCAACAATGACCCCGAAATAGGAAAACTCATCGCTGATGCAATGCGTAAGGTGAGCAAGGACGGTGTGATTACCATCGAGGAGAGTAAAAGTCGTGACACCTATATCAATGTAGTGGAGGGTATGCAGTTCGACCGTGGCTATCTGAGCGGCTACTTTATGACCGATGCCGACAAGATGGAGTGCGTGATGGACAACCCCTACATCCTGCTTTACGACAAGAAAATCAGTAATATTAAGGATTTCCTGCCCATTCTGCAGCCTGCTGCCGAGAGCGGTCGTCCGTTGCTGGTAATCGCTGAGGATGTGGATTCCGAAGCACTCACCACACTGGTTGTCAACCGCCTGAGAGGCGGACTGAAGATCTGCGCTGTCAAGGCTCCCGGCTTCGGTGATCGCCGTAAAGCAATGCTCGAAGATATCGCTGTACTTACCGGAGGTATCGTCATCAGCGAGGAAAAAGGCCTCAAATTGGAGCAAGCTACTCTCGACATGCTCGGAACCTGCGACAAGGTAACCGTGACCAAAGATAACACCACCATCGTAAATGGCGCAGGCGAGAAACAACAGATTGCTGACCGTGTGGCCCAGATTAAGAATGAGATTGCCAACACCACCAGTTCTTACGACAAGGAGAAATTGCAGGAACGCTTGGCAAAAATGTCTGGTGGCGTAGCGGTTCTCTATGTGGGTGCCAACAGCGAGGTAGAGATGAAAGAGAAGAAAGACCGTGTGGATGATGCTCTATGTGCTACCCGTGCCGCCATCGAGGAGGGTGTTGTGGCAGGTGGTGGAACCACTTACATCCGTGCCCTCTCAGCACTGAAAGACGTGAAGGGCTGCAATGCAGATGAGCAGACAGGTATCAACATCGTGGTACGCGCCATTGAAGAACCGCTCCGCCAGATTGTGACCAACGCAGGCGGTGAGGGTGCCGTAGTAGTACAGAAAGTACGCGAAGGTGAAGGCGACTTCGGCTACAATGCACGCACAGATACTTTTGAGGATATGCGCAAGGCAGGTGTTATTGATCCCGCCAAGGTGGCACGTGTAGCTTTGGAGAATGCTGCATCCATCGCTGGTCTGTTCCTTACCACAGAATGCCTCATCGTGGATAAACCTGAAGAGAAGCCCGCCATGCCCATGGGAGGTGCTCCCGGAATGGGCGGCATGATGTAGTCCATTATTTTGCAAACTACACATAACAATATGCAGCGATGCCATTAAAAACTTTGGCATCGCTGTTGTTTTTGATTGCTTTTTAACAATTTTCAAAGCAAAAATCTTTGTCGGCATATCCAAAACATCTAACTTTGCAACACAGAAAAAACATTTAACCCATTTTCTAACTCACAGATATACAAGGCATCAGCAATGAATGCCGCATAACGATAAAAAGATGAGTTATCAGCGGATACTCGTTTAAACCAGTATTTTTTTGATTTGTTTTAGTAGATTAGTTTTTAAGTAGTTTGTTTTTAAGGAGCCGGTCGTCGGGAGACAACCGGCTTTTGTTTTTACAGCAGAAGCATGACTACGCTACCTAACTCCGGGGCAGTCCGAAAAGCCGGTTGCGTATCTTCCGGACTGACCCGTTATGATGAATGCCTGCCTGTGTTTTCAAACGCAGGTATCTGCGATGGGCAACGCAGGTATCTGCGACGGGCAATGCAGGTATCTGCGATGAGGGTTGAAGGCGGGACAGGGCGTGACAACGTGACAACATATAATATATAACTTTCGTGGAAAGGGAAATTAACGTACTATATAGTAAGCGAATTTCCCGTTATAGGGAATTTCTATATATACCGTTGTCACGTTGTCACGCGGAAACCTCAGAAAGGAATATGTGGATTCAGACTTGCAGAACTATGGCCTGAATGGAGTCTTGCAACCGGCTTTTCGGACTGACCCCTAATTCCGGCTATTTGCCGTATCTTAGGAAAAGTTAGGCAGTACCCGACAAAACATTCAGACAAGTATGACGTTTTTACATACAATTGCACTATCTTTGCATGCAGAAGAAAACTAAAACACCTGTCATGAACCATCTTACCCATTCCTTACAACGTGCAGTGATGGCACTTGCAGTCATGGTATCCTTATCGGCTGCCGCACAAAAAACAATTGGCGATTTCATCGAATCGAAATCAAACAATGAAGATAAAAGGGGAGTGAAGCGTACGCTTCAATACACGCCCACTGCCTTAGGTTTTTACTGCATCAATGGTGAAAACCGTTTTACACGCGCCCTCTATGGCAGTCACTCTGACTTCCGTTTGGAAACAAGCGACCGTCCCATCTTCGCACTGTTCAAAAAAGGGAAGCACAGAAGTCTGCGCTTCACACTAAACGGGGTACCACTGGAACAGACGGACACCTGCGAGGCAATCTACCACAAAGGCACCCGCCAGTACCAGCTGCGCGACAAGCGGTGGGAAAACATGGGCAAAGGCATTCTGTGCATCGGAGTCATCGCCCTGCCTTACGAAGAAGGAGCGTTGTTTAGTTTCAAATGGGCAGACCTGACTACGGGGAAGTTTGGCGAGCCTGTCGGCAATTTCGACTTGAAGACGCGCATCTGCAATATCGCAGGAAAAAAGATTCGGCGCAACGGTGACATCGGTGCAGATCCTGCAGGTATCTTTGAACCTGCCCCATGCGATGAAGGACTGGTGGAAACACCCGCCATCAGCGGCACATCAAAAGGCGACTGCTA
>JBJEKQ010000137.1:0-22256 GCA_051878715.1 Prevotella sp. | reverse complement strand
GACATAAGCTTTATGGGATGAGTTTGCTTTTGTCGATGATTTCCATGTTCATTGACGGTTTCTTTGGCATCAGGTTATACGCAATCATCCCGGCAAGGAGATTGGTTGCGAAATTGTCAATGGAGCGGTGTCTTGTATGTTCTGTCTGACAGATATTCTTGAGTTCGTCGTTGACGGTTTCAATGACGTCTCTCTTTCTGAGAATCAGTTTGTCATAGAGGTTCATCAGTGAGTTCTTCATGTTCTTTTTGATTTTTGTAACCAAATGAATGTCATCTATGAACAACTTCTCGAAGAGATTCTGGCTGATGTATCCTCTGTCGGCGAAGATCTTTCCGAACAGCTTTTCCGTGAAGTTCCTGTTTTTCAGAGGCTCCCGGTCGTCAACGTTGCCAGGGGTGAGCTGCCACTGTATAATCTTTCCTTTGTCATTAATGACCAGATGGAGCTTGAAGCCATAGAACCATCCCATCGTGCACCTGCCCTTTGCGGCCCATCCCTTCATGGTCTTGTGCATATGCATGCGCTTGATATGGCATGAGACCAGAGGGGTGGAGTCTATGATGGAAATGCCTGTACACTTGCCCAAAGCGCAGGTCTGCAGGAACAGCAGCAGGTGCAGTCCTACTTACGCCTGACGTTCCACAAAGCGGTTGTAGGAAAGGGTCTTCGGGAACTCCTTACGCATAGCCGGATATGCAGCCAATCAATCATAATTGTCGTTTTTATTTATCGCTAAAAGTATTACATAAATACAAGATTATCCCATTCTCATCATCCCGGCCAACTGCACGAAATAATCATTTGACCAGATATTGAGTTCTTTTGGATTGCGTATAAAAGGCAATACATCTTCTTTCACTTGTTTTATATCAGCTGTAGAGAGACGTTCAATAAGTTTCTCCTTAAATAACTCTGGAGTAATATTCTCATTGTTAAACTGCTTGCATCGTTCTGCCAAATGAGTAAAATCCAACGGAACATTATGGCGTACATACCATTCAAAGTCATACCAATCACGGCCTTTAACCCTATTCTTCCATGCACGATAGACCAGTGCGTGCATCTTGCCTGCAAACAAGTCTGGAAGTGTGAAACAACGGGTCATAAATGAATGTGGTTGAAGCAATAGCTTTTGTTCCGTATTGAAGTTCAACGGTGGGCAAGTATCCACTTCAATCTTTATCTTTATTGACTTCTCTGTCTGGAAAGTCACATCATACACATCGGTATTATCTTTAAGAAATGCCGATTCGACCTTTCCGCAATTCTTCTTGTCTTTTTTCTTTATTTCAACCTCATGGCCAACCATTGCAAAAGCGTCAATGATAGCAGGGAAATATTTCGTAAAATCGAACTTGTCATCTTGCGCAAGCAGTGAAAAATCCATATCCTCACTGAAACGCTGCAAGCCATGAAAGATTCTCAAACAAGTTCCACCATAGAACGCAGCTGACTCAAAGAACCCTCCTGCATACAGGCCTGCAAGTATCATTTGTTGGTTAACTTCAAATATGGCGTTTCTCTTGTGTTGCTCTGTTGTTAAATCATAACGGGAGAGCATATTGTCGAATATTTCATTTTTCATCGCTTTAAGAATTTTAAAAGTGTCGAAATTGAATCAGCCTTTTTGCCTACATCAATATAATCTTCAAATATGGTTGCGTCCATATTATAGAACTCATCCATATCCATACGAATATCCTGCTCAAGATATGTCTCTACATCCTTCATATAACGAAGAATGACTTTTGAGGAATTGGCAATCAAATCACACAAAGCCTTTTCCGGTGATGCAACAAGAAATGCATAGTCACCTTTATTCATACTCCTTACTCCTATCGGAAATGCCTTTCTTGAAATATATTTGTAGTCATAATTGCCGACTGGAGTTTGAAAGCTTCGGGGATGTTTTACTGTCATTGATTGATGAACATATACAGCCTCGGGGATAAGTCCATAATATCGTAGTGCAGTGGACATTGAAATATACGAAGGTGTATAGAGATGATTGGCGACCAACTCACTCGATAGAGTCTTTCCTGAATATTCGGGGTTGACCACATAAAGTCCCCGCTTCAGTCTGATGATAATCCGTTGTTTTTCGAGCCAAGTTACTTTCTTATTAGCAGACTTCAGTTCCGGATATAACGATTCAATGATTGAAGTCGTTACTGGAATGGTTCCTATTTCACTTAATTTTCTATCCATAATGCAAATATAGCAATTATTTGAACAATAAAAGAAATAATACTTCTTTTTCTATTCAAAATATTACCATCAAGCTCTCTTATCCCGAACTCACGTTAATTTATTGTTGTAAGAACGGCCGTGATGCTTATAGCTGATTCATATCCCTCTTTCTCTCAGACAGGTAAATGGTCAGCATGAGCGCAAGGATGGAGGCAGTGAAGGTGATGACAATGATCATCATCTGGTATTTGATGGCGATGCCGGGGGCAGAGCCTCCCAGTATCTGTCCAATCATCGTACCGGGGAGCGACACGATGCCCATGACAGCCATATTGGCAATACAAGGCGCAAACGACTTGTCTATCGCTTTTCTCAGGAAAGGAGTCACCGCCTCCATACGGGAAGAGCCGTTGCCCAACAGATAATAATACAATCCTTGCTCACGATGCAACCCGTCATAGAATGTGGTGAGTCCGATGACACTGACACTGAGCATGTTGCCCATCAGGATACCCATGACGGGCACAAAATACCTTGCATCAAAGGGATGGCGTAACTGCAATACGAAGACAAGGAAGAACAGGCCTATGAGCAACGCACTTGCAAAGAATCCGCCGATTAGCGGCAGGAGCATGGTGCGCAGGCGGAGATGCGCCCTGCGGGCACCTGTAAAGGCGGCTACAACCACCATGATGATGACCCACAGGATGTTGATAAAGGGATTGTTCCAAAGAAACAGATACTTCAGATACAGTCCTATGAGAAACAGCTGCACCACCATGCGTGTGGTGGCTATCACGGTGGAGAGAATTTGTCCCGTCCTGAAACGGTAGAAGAAGTATAGAGGCAGAAGCATCAGGAGCAGTCCCAACGCCATGCCGATGTATGAAATATCCGTAGTCATATTGTTTCTTTAAGGTGTGTGTAATTGCAGGATGGTAGTTTGCGTGTATGCTATTCGTTGTTTCCGAGCTGTACTGTCTGGTGGCAATACTGCAGAAACGCCTGACTGTGGCTGACAGCCAGGATTGCCGCCCCCTTAACGGTAAACCGTTTCAGGTATTCGCCCACCAAAGCCGTTGTCCTTTCATCCAGTGCAGAGGTAGGTTCGTCCACCAGTATGATGCGTTTCTCCAGCAAGCCGCATAGCGAAAGCGTTATCCGTTGGCGCTCGCCCCCGCTGATTTCTTCGGTCTTTTTGTCATAAAGGGTAGGGGAAAGGTCCAGCATGTCCCACTCACGGAAGAGCAATTCCCTTGAGAAAGGCAGATGGGCATTGGCTTTGAGTCCGAAAGGAAGTTTTACCAACTCCTGTACGGTGGTGCAGGGGAATACCGTATCTTGTGGGATATAGGCAGTATATCTTCTGAAATATTCAGAGGTAGTGGGTGTGATAGGTTCCCCGTCAAAACTCAATATGCCGTCGTTCAGCGTGGAAAACCCCATGAATGACTTGAGCAGGGTGGTCTTGCCGCTGCCCGAAGGTCCGCTTAATCCCACCATCGTCCCCTCTTTGACAATAAACGAAAGGTTCTCGAACAGTGTGGCATCCCCGACAATCAGTTTCGCGTTTTTTACTTCAATCATTTTACATCAGATAAGAATGACATTCCTTGGTGCCGCAACGGCACAAACATCTGCAAACTTACAATTATTTTTCCAATTAAGAGTGAAGATATAAGGAAAATAATTACTACTTTTGCAGAATGGACAGGGATAACTTCCTCGTAGATAAAATATTCAGACAATTTATAACTTTATGAAAACAAAAGTAGTGATATTCATGGCTGCATTGCTGGCATGGTTGCCGGCAATGTCAGGTTTACGGGCACAGGAGACGATAGCCTCGCCGGTGCTCAATGTATATAAACTGATTGACCAGACATGTATAAGAGGCATGTCCGACAACGGATTATGGGCTGTGGCATACGGTGTTTCACCTTCCGAAGGCTCCTACGACTTTCCACAGTTGATTGACGTGAAAAACAGCAGGATTATAGATTTGAAGGGCGATGATGCCCTGATGACAGAAAGCACGGTCAACGATGTGACCGATGACGGCAGCATGATTGTGGGTTCACGAAACGAGAAGCCTGCCATTTGGAGCAGTGAAGGATGGAAGGAACTGCCGCTCCCTGACGGTTGGTCGGCAGGTGTGGTATCGGCTGTCACCCCCGACGGCAAATGGGCAGTGGGGCGTGCCAACAACTATACCAACGGTTATAAGGAATATCCCCTGCTATGGAATCTGGAACAAGACCCTGTGCTGGTAGAGACTCCCGGTTTTCCGCAAACGGGCACCGATGGTGTGGACTACGAAATGGTTAGGTTCAACGGTATCTCAGCCGATGCCAGGTATATCGTGGGCATCGTGGCTTTCAGTTATATGAACCAGCGCCTTTACTTCCTCTACGACCGGGAAACCCAGCAGTGGACAGCACCCGGTTTTAAGGGCAATACCACCTCCTCTCTCACTCCTTTGGCTGATGGCTTGTTGCAGTTGGACGATATCCGAATCAGCAACAATGGCGTGTATGTGGGTGCCACGGCATATATGGTGAAACCGCTGGCAGGAACAGAGAATTACGAAGAATACCGGGTACCTTGCCTGTATAACACCTCCACCGGGGAGTTTACCATCTATGATGATGCCGTCAGCAGAGATTTGATATGTGTGGTTACGGATGATGCAGGAACCATCTATGCCGCCATCCCTTCCTCCACACCCATCCGTTCGCTCTACGTTCGCCGACCGGGCTACTGGATAGCACTGGATGAAATATTACAGCAGAACTATGGATTGGACTTCTATGCCAAGAGTGCCTTTGAAAACACCGGCTCGCCTGTGGCAGTATCTGCCGACGGAACCACGCTGGCTGCCATACCGTCGCCATACGACAGTTATATACTTACCCTTGGCGAATCTTTCGGACAGGCTGCGATGAAGGTGGATTTGCTGAGTACCTACAGCGAGCAGCCCGTCAGCGGCAGTGCTTTCAGCAAGTTCAGAAGTGTTTCCGTCACCTTCAACCGCGAAGTATGTGTTGCCGGCGACGCGTCTGCCATACAGTTGTTCAAAGCCGACGGCACCTTGGTGGCAAATGCCATCTCCATGGTGGTGAGTAGCAGCAACAGCCAGATGGTGGAGATTGGTTTCAGAACCCGTGCATTGGACGAAGGACAGGAGTATCTGCTGAAGATACCGGCTGGACTCATCCAGCTGGTGGACAAGAGTTCGTCAAACAAGGAGATAGTGCTGCACTATTGGGGAAGGAAGGCGGAGCCTGTATCCCTCAGTTCCATCGCCCCGGAAGACGGAAGCAGCGTGGCACAGGTCAATCTGACCACCAATCCCATCCTGCTGACATTCGACACACAGGTGCTGCTCACCGACACGGCGACGGCCTACATGTACCGCAGCAACGAGAAAGAACCGCTGTGTGAACTCCAGATGCTGTACAATGACAATCAGGTGCTGATGTATCCGCTTTCAACACAATACCTCTACCTGAACACTGTTTACCGTTTCGTCGTGAACGCAGGTTCGGTGACAGACATCATGGGAGACAATCCGAACAATGCCCTGCAGTTTGAATACCTGGGGCAGTTTGAAAGGACAATAGCTTCCAATGACACGCTCATCTTCAGTGAAACGTTTGAACAGGGCGTCAGCAACATGCTGCTCTACGAGGGCGATAATCTTACTCCTACAGAGGAGATGCAGAAATTGGACTTCATCAACTCCACGGGATATCCCTGGATTCCCATGTACGATGACGACATGACCGATTGTTGTGCCGCTTCTACCTCGTCGTACAGTCCGGCAGGTCGCTCCAACGACTGGATGGTGACACCGCAGTGTTTCATACCGGATGAA
The DNA here is from genome assembly GCA_051878715.1 of Prevotella sp. Lineage (GTDB taxonomy): Bacteria > Bacteroidota > Bacteroidia > Bacteroidales > Bacteroidaceae > Prevotella. Next base: position 16,186 of record JBJEKQ010000137.1, on the reverse strand, counting down.
AAGTGCTGGCTCTCTTTCCAGGCACAGAGTTTCCGTATGTCCAAGAAAGACTCGCTCAAGGTCATCATCCTGGCGACCGACCGCGTGATGGATTATCTCACCGACGAGGATATTGCCGAGTTTGAAAAAGACGGAGACGTGATTATGAACACCCTGCTGTCTCCGGGGGCCACGGAAGGCAATCTGGCAGGCGAATGGACAGACTTCACATTCCCCTTGTCGGCATATTCCGGCAAAGCCGTCTATGTGGCATTTGTCAATCAGAACGAAGACCAGAGCATCGTGTTTGTGGACAATGTGCGTATCGAGCACCACACTGATTTGGGCGTGGGCATCACCACATCCACTGCCGTCGTGGCACAAGACAACATCAGCATTGAGGGTAAGGTGGTGAAGAACAGCGAGGGAACAGTGACTTACACCAATCCCACACTCTTGCTGCTGGATGCCGGCAACAATGAAATTGACAGGATTTCCATCGGAACCCTCACCTTGTCCAAAGGAGAGTCCTATGCTTTCACCTTTGCAAAGGACGTGTCTCTGGTAAAAGGCGAGACAAACCGCTTCAAGGTGGTGCAGGCATTCAACGAAAAGATGCCCGACACCATTGCCGTGAACATCACCAACCTGCTGTTCAAGCCGGTGAAGCGTGTGGTCATTGAGGAGGCTACAGGACAGGATTGCGGTTTCTGCCCGTCGGGCATCCTCGCATTTGAATATCTGGAAAAGATTTACGGAGACAAGGTTGTCCCCATCGCATACCATACATACATGGGCGACAGTTTCGAGAGCGGAATGACCAATTATGCCACCAATTTCCTGGGACTCACCAATTCCCCCACTGCAAGAATCAACCGTGGCGACTATGTTTCCTCGCCCATGTATGTGACCACCACCAATGGCGAGAATAATTATTCGTTCAGTTCGCCTGATGAAGACTGCTGGACCGATTTGGTTGCCAAGGAAATGGACATACCGACCTCAACGGATTTGGATATTCTTGCCATTTACAACGAACAGAACGGCAAGATTGAAGTGCCGGTATCCGCTCATTTCGCACTGACACAGGAGGGCGTCAATATCGGATTGCTGCTGGTGGTTACAGAAGACAACCTGAATGGTTACCAGAGGAATTATTATGCATCTGTCAGCGATCCGGATTTGGGAGTATGGGGAGCCGGCGGCGAACATGCCACCGAGTATTCGCTGTTCACCTTCGACGATGTGGCAAGATATATCGTAGGCACCTCCTATTACGGAGAAGTGGGCCTGATACCCACTTCTGTAAAGGCAGGAGAGAAGTATGAGGCATCCCTCTCGTTCAACACCCCCTCTACCGTAGCGGATATCATGAACTGCAAGGTTACCTGCATGATGATTGATGCCAACAGCGGCAAGGTAATCAATGTGGCACGTGCAAAGGTGGCTACTCCCGAGGGCATACAGTCAGTTCTTCCGGATGGGCAGGAGGCTGATGCTCCGGTGCAGTTCTACACCTTGGACGGCAGAAAACTGTCCTCTCTCCAGGGCGCACGGGGACTGATTATAAGGAAACAGGGTTCCAAGATACAAAAATTCCTCATAAATTAGGATTGCAGGTGCTGTGAAATCATGCTACCTTTGCGGCATGAATTTCACAGGCAAGCAACTCATTATGACGATGGGAGTGGCTGCACAGTCACTCCTGTCTTTTTCTGCAGAAATACCCGACAGTTCACGTGTAGTGGATTTGGACGAAGTAGTGGTGGTGTCTCATCCCAAGGAGCATGTGCTGTTGCGCCGGCTGCCGCTGGCAAGTTCCATGATTGGTGCGGAACAGATAAACATGCAGGGCTACAACAGTTTGGACAAGTTGGGCGGGCAGGTGCCTTCGCTTTCCATTCCCTCGTATGGCTCGCGCCTCACCTCATCTATGTATCTGCGTGGCGTAGGGTCGCGCTTGGGCAGTGTGTCTGTCGGCATGTATTACAACCAGGTGCCCATCATCCTGAAAAGCGCCTGCAACCGATACCTGTACAATCTGGAGCGTGCCGATGTGCTGCGTGGTCCCCAGGGCACGCTGTACGGTATGAATGTAGAAAGCGGTCTCATCAGGCTTTTTACCGCCAGTCCGTTAGGAGAGCCCTCCACCTGGGCACGCCTGGGAGGCGGCTCTGGAAACAGCATGGTTGCGGAGGCAGGTTCTTCCATAAGGCTGAACGGGAAGAGCGCAGTCAGTGTTGCCGCCTTTTATAATGCCCAAAAAGGCTTCTTCAATCACGCCACCCTGGATGAAAAGACAGACAAGAGCCGGGAAACAGGAGCCAGCGTGAGATGGGTGTACCTGCTGTCCGGGCATCTTACCCTCGATGCCTTTACCGACTTCCAGTATGTGTCGCAAAACGGCTTCGGCTATGGCAAATACAACCCGACAGAAAAGACATGGGAGGATGCCAACTCCTTGCAACTCAACACCTATAACCGCAAGATGCTGGTGAGCGGCATCAACCTGACCTGGCAGAAAGACAATGCCATGGTACAATCCACCACCGGTTATCAGTATCTTGACGACAACATGTCAATGGATCAGGACTATCTGCCAGGCGATTATATGCTGTTGCAGCAGAAGCAGCACACGCAGGCCCTGAGCCAGGAACTTACCTCAAGGGTGCAGGCAGGCCAGGGATGGAAGGTGATATGCGGCGCATTCTTCAGTTACCAGTGGCTGAAAACCACCGCCCCCGTCTATTTCGGCGAGGACATGAACAGAAGTATAGCAAGCAATATGCTGGGCAACATCCCTTCCATGCCGTCCGCAGTACTGGCAAGGCTCCAGATAAAAGACAATTACGTGCCGGGACAGTTCCATACCCCCGTCATGAATTTCGCACTCTATCACGAAAGCGAAATAGCCGTATGCGACCGTCTGCGGCTCACCTTGGGATTGCGCTATGATTACCAGAGGCATTCCATTGACTATGACACCTATTCCACCTTCACCATGGGGCATGTTTACCGCTCCACACTCCAGGGTTCTGACAGGGTAGGGTATCACCAACTGCTGCCCAAGGTGGCACTGTCCTATGAGATAGAGCCCCGGCAAACGGTGTACGTTTCTTTGACAAAGGGCTACAGGGCAGGCGGCTACAACCTGCAGATGTTCTCGGACATCTTTATGACCGAACAGAAGGGCATGGGCAGTGCTCTGGCGGCACTGATGCGTAACGACATGGATATCACGCATGATGCGGAGGACTGTCAGGAGGTGGTAAACACCATTACCTACAAACCCGAAACAACCTGGAACCTGGAGGCTGGTGCACACCTGAATCTGATGGATAACAAGGTGGCGCTCGACCTGGCAACCTATTGCACACGTATCAGCAACCAGCAGTTGTCTGTAATGGCGGGCAATTTCAAGTACGGCAGAATGATGGTCAATGCCGGTAGGAGTGCTGCCTGCGGAGCGGAGATAGGGGTTCATGGCAAGGCGTGCAACAATGCGTTGGACTGGCATCTGAACTACGCATATACCCATGCCGTTTTCCGTGATTACCAGTCAGACGGCAAGGACTACCGGAATGACAAGGTGCCTTATGTGCCGGCCCACACCTTCAGCGCGCTGGCAGACTACACCTGCGGGATGGGCGACAACAGCCGGTTGCTCAAAAGAATCGTCATTGGGGTTGATGTTGCAGGCAACGGAAAGACCTACTGGGACATTGACAACCGATATTTCCAGAACCTGTATGCCCAGTTGGGAGCGCATCTGCTGTTGGATATGGGGTGGGTGCGCGTCAATCTGTGGGGCAGGAATCTCACCAACACGAAATACAATACATTCCTTGTGGAGAGCAGTGTGGACGGTGTCAGCAATACCTTCGCGCAGCGGGGATTGCCCATACACCTTGGAGTGGATTTTTATGTAAAGCTATAGTTCCTCAGCAATACTGGTTGACCCTGTGGAATGAGCGGATAAGGTCCATCAGTCTGAGGAAGCATACCTTTTCATCTTCTGACAGCTTGTCGCAGTTCAGCCTTTTGCGGTTGTACTTCATCCAGTTCAGCATCTGGTGCTCTTCCAGACGATGGCGTGAGGGACCGCGATGGTTTTTCTTTACAAAGGCAGATATCATTTCATAACAATCAAACCATTTATCTTCTCTTTTCATTTTTATGTTGCTGGGTGTGATTAAATCAACTGACTCATATTTTTCGCAAAAATAAGGTATTTTTCTTTAACGGCTGTCATACTTTCAGCTTTTTTGACGGGTGTACGGCAAAAATGATAAGCAGATAATTGCATTTTATAACTTTCTTTGTATTTTTGTAATCAGTACTCAGAGGCAGGATGATTATTCGGTTATCATTCATGTAAGAAGCTGTCAAATAGAATAGTAGTCCTCGTATCAAAAATGAACTTTTATGAATGGTTTGGGAAAATTTCTTGTGTTGGCATTTCTGACTCTTTCCAGCTTGAATTCCTGCGAAAGGATTGATGGCTTGGATGAAGTGAATGGAGATACGGAAACACCAGCTTCCTCCGTGACGAGAAGCGTGCAGTTAGTGGCAAAGACAGCAGACATGACCCATGTCTGTTATCCGATTCTGGTTTATGCTTTCGACAAAGACGGAGTGTTTGTCGGTTCTGCCACCATCACTGACAGCAACGACAGCTCTGCCCGGTTGTCTCTCAGGAAAGGGCAGTACCATATTACCGCTGTTTCCCTGCCCGACTGTTACTCCATGCCTGCAAACATCACTGATACAAAGGCGAAACTGACCATGCCGGAATCCGGTTATGCCACCATTCCTCTGATGACAGGTTCTGCCGATATCACCGTATCTTCTTCTGACCAAACCGCCCATGTGATGTTAGGCTACCGTCAGGCAGGCATCTCGCTGACTGTCAGCGGAGTGCCCTCTGATGTTTCTGAGGTGAAAGTCACCTTGAGCTCTGTATATACAGACATGACTCTGGATGGCGACATGAGCGGACAGACGGCTACCACGATAGCATGCACAAAGAGCACGGCAGAGGATAATACAAGTATATGGACCACGGACAAGTTTTATGTTTATCCGTCAACCAATGCGCATCCAGCCATAACCATATCTATGGAAGGAACTTCCACAGGTGCCGTGTCCTACTCCCATACTTACAACGCTTCTCTCCTCTCAGGCACTCCCTATACTTTCACTGCATTATACAGCGGTGGGAGTGGTACCGGTACCACGGACGAGGAAATGACAGTCAATGCGGAGATAACCGCAGGAGAATGGGCAGAGGAGATATACGAATCCTTTACCTTCGGCAATCCTGACAATAGTCATGAAGAGTTGCAGCCTGAGGTGGTTTATGTCAGTTCTGTGCCGTCGGCAGGAGCTATATGGAACGGGCATGTCATAGCCACGGTTGATCAGGATGAGGATTACACCAATGAATACAACGTAATGCTGTTGTCATTGCAGGGTTGGACCGGAGTGGCGAGTGCATACAATGAGACCAGTCCCACAGAAGCATTGGCCATAGCGGAAGAATATGAAGAAGCGGAACTTTCGGGATGGCGCATCCCTTCACGCTCTGATGGAGTATTGCTCTACAACGCTTACTCCGACATAAACAGCAATCTCTCTTTATCCGCAAATATCATCTCATGTGGCGGTTCCGGCATTATTCTGGATAATGGCAGTTCCGCAGCCCGGTATTTGTGTGAAGACGGTACATACACCTACAGTTTCAGGAACGCTGTTATATCTGTGGCAGGCGCAAAAACGAAATATCATCTCAGATTGGTGAAGTACATGAAATTCATTCTTAATTACATGGAATGAGGATTCAGGACTCACAACTCACGAAAACGGAACGATAGAGGTCTGATAACTGCCGGGCGGTATGCTGCCATGAAAACAGCTTGGAACGCTTGATGCCCCATTCCTGCTGGAAGTGATAGTATGCGGCATCGGTTTCCAGCCGGAGTAGCAGTGACGCAATGGCTTCCGGCCTGGTGACATCGCACATGGCGGCTTCTTCACCTGCAATTTCAGGCAGAGAGGATGTTTTGCCCGTAACCACGGGAGTGCCGCACGCCATAGCCTCTATCAGTGGAATGCCGAAACTCTCCCTCAGTGAGGTGTAGAGCACGGCAAAGGCATTGCTGTAGATATGTGGCATGTCGGCATTGGGGATGTAGTCTGCCAGCACGACGTATGGGCGGATGTGCCCGATATGGTGCTTCTTCAGGATGGCATCCAGATGACGCTCGCGGAAATCTCCGACGAGCAGTTTCCTTTTTTCTTTGGATTGCTGCAGGTACAGGGCGTAGGCAAGCAGGGTGTTTCCCGTGTTCTTTTTAGGGTCGGTATTCCCGAAGAAAAACAGGTAGCCGTCGGTGGCGATGTATTTCTTGTACGCCTGCAAGTCATGCCGCTGCTTACCGGTGTCGTCGGTCACGCAAAACCTGCTGTTATAGCCGTTGTAAATCATGCAGACAGTACCGGGGGCAAGTTGCGGAAACCTGCGCATGATGTTCTGCTGCTCGAATCGGGAAACGGTAATAATCCTGCGGCACTTGTGGATGATTCTCGGCACTATCAGTTTTCTGTACATCCATCCCAGGTTCTGATAGAGCGACCGGTTGGCATTGGTGCGCTTCTCCAGATAGATGATATCATGCAGCGTGAGCAGCAGAGGCACCTGGCAGAACAGGGGGGCGGTATTGCTGGTGCAATGCAGAAAGTCAAGGCGGTATTTCCTGATGGCAAGGGGCAGTGCCACCTGTTCCCACAAGGGGTAGGAGGGACAACGTACCTCGACGATATGGAAATTGTCTGTCTCGCTGATGCATCTGTCGTTGCCCGGTTTGACGAAGATATAATACTGGTTTTCCTTGTCAATAAGTTGCAGTTGCCTGATTTCCTCAAGAACTACCATATCCATTCCGTGCTTCTTGTCACGGAATATCCGTTGCGCTTCTATGCCTATTATCATGTTGTCAGACCTGTTTCTCTATGACTTTGATCACTTTGGCAGGATTGCCTGCCACTACGGTATAGGGCGGCACGTCCTTGGTGACCACCGCCCCGGCACCCACCACGGCGTGGGTGCCTATATGCACCCCTTGGAGTATCACACTGTTGGCGCCAATCCACACATCATCTTCAATGATTATCTCCCCGGTGGTATATCCCTGCATACATACAGGCAGTGAAACATCCTTGAAGCAGTGGTTCAAGGCGGATATCGTTACTCCTTGTGCTATAATCACTTGTTTGCCTATGCGCACAGGACCGATGACGGTGTTGTGCAACCCCAAATGCGTGTCATCTCCTATCAGCACGTCGCCCACGGCATTGTTGATGCAGCAGTAGGGTTCGATGATGCTGCGCCTGCCCAGGCAAAAGCGATGGAACGGAGGCGTGTCCATCCTGACACTTCCGTAGATGACGGAACCTCTGCCCCTATGCTGATACAAGGGCGCCAGACACCTGATGTACCACCTCGGGCGCACACGTACAGGATTCATTATGAGTCTGTACACGATGCTTTTAATCCGTCGGTTGCCTTTTATTGCTTCCTTGATGTTGCGCATGTCATATTCGTCGATAGGAGGGAATGAATGTCAGTTAATCCAGATGGAACAATTCCTGCAATGGGATGGAAACAGGAGAATTGTCGGGATTCACCTCCATGATGTCAGCCATCATGTCCCACCATTTCTGGGTGATGGGATCCACATTTGTGGTGTCTTGGCTGTTGGTGTCCTTGTCACATTTCTGCACGGCAAAAAGGATGTTTGTCTCCTTGTCCCAGAAAATGCTGTAGTCGCTCACTCCCTGGTCTTTAATCATCTGCACCAGCTCGGGCCAGATGGCGGCATGTCTGCGTTCGTATTCCTTCTCGCATCCCTTTTTGAGAATCATTTTAAATGCAAATCTTTTCATGGTTTTCAGATTTTTATGCGGTTATGTAAATTGTATGGTATCTGAAGAGAATCATATTCTGCAACATGCGCAACAGGATTCATTGCGGGATTGCGAATACAAGTATAAGCATTATTCCTGAAACGGCAAAGTATTTTGTGAAAAAACATTTCTGTAATTATTGTTGTTTTGATTCATACTCAATATTGCCTGTTGTTGGAATATGATCTCTGGGCGTATTATGTCACTTCGATTGTGTCTCAAATTATTACTTTATAAACTTTTTTAATATAATCATCAATTTCAACTTTTGTTTTCATTGACAGTAAATGACGTTTCTGCTCCTCGCTGAAAGGATATATGCCAAACGACTTGACATAGTTCTTGGCATATGAGTAATAGCCAGTGGAATAGGGTTTGCTGGTATTCTTCATATAATAATCGAATACGCTTGACTCAAGAACTCGCTTCAAGAACAGCAATTCAGTTTCGGAATCATTATAGATGGCATAACCGCAATATATCAGCATGTCCTTTTGGGGCATATATACGAAACGAGGCAAGTCGCTCATGTATGGAAACAGCAACTTAAGACCATTGTCGGCAATGGCCTGAGTCCTTCCAAAGGCATACCATGCTCCGTAATCGCCCTCTCCTTTATCTCGTGCATCAAGAATGTCGCGGCACGTTTGAAGATAGCGATATGCCTGTGGATATTCTTGCAGGAAGAAACTCTCTTCAATCAGGTTATGTTCAGAATCGTAAGGTGAGATAATTTTCTCTTCCTTTTCTGGTATTTCTTCTTCCGTTTTCAATATATTTGGCTTGATAATGTCCCTGCAAATCCCTTTTTCTATGGGGTATTCCTTGCCTTCTTTAACCAAGTAGTAATACAAGTTATCAGAGCGGACGGGTCGGAAAATAAATACATCGTTGGCCAGTGTGGCTATACCATTCTTGATGACATACTTGTCTCCAAGAGATTCGCCAGCGGTCTCAATACGGTGTATATTCTGTAGCACGTCATTCTGGTTTAGATGCCAGCCTCGATGATTGTCAAGTGCTGCGTATTCTATCTTACCAAATGTCATTTCTTTGCCATTCTGTACATCGGCAATGTCGGCTTTAGCATAAAGAAGTGAGTTGCTGGGGATTTTCGTCAGGAAGAAAAGGCATGTATATGCCAATTTCTTCTTGAAAACCAATTGATTGCCAAAGTTAATGATACTGAGGGAAAATTCGCCAGTTGAAAGGTAGTTGCGCAACTGTCGTGCATTGACGCTCTTAAAGAAGGTATTGACGGTGATGTAACCTAAAACACCTGTCTCGCTCAATAAAGAATTGCCTATCTCGAAAAAAGGGATATAGAGATCGGCATTGCCTATGCGCGAAGTATTCCAACGTGACAGATTAAGCTTCGTTACAGGGTCTATATGCTTGGAACGCACGTATGGAGGATTACCTACTATCACGTCCATTCCATGATTCTCCTGCACTCTCGGCATTTGCCAAAAGTCGAATGTCAGTGAATCTCCTTTATAGATGTTGAAACAATTCTCTTCTACTATCTCACCGTGAGCCAAAGCTACAAGTGCCAGTAGAATTTTGGCTCTTCGGATGCTTATCTCACTGATGTCAATACCATAAAGGTTATGATAGATTGCAGAAAAAGACTGCCCTGTTTCCGTGTGGATATAATCGGCAATTGTGAACAGAAAAGCCCCACAGCCACAGGATATGTCTGCACACAGACATTCTGCCAATGGTTTCCTTATGGATGGAAATACATGACTGACAATATAGTCTCTGATGTATTTGGGCGTATATACTGCTCCATTGGTAGCTTTTTCGGCTTGCGGAATGGCCAACTCGAAGATGCTGATAACATCCTCCAACGTACACTTGTTTGAGAGCAAGGTGATGTCTTGTTCCAGACCGTCTTTTTTTTCTGCCATGAACTGAACTATATAGCCTTCGTGAACATCAAGGTTTTGATGCTTGGCAAATGAGCTAACTACCAACTTGTCGAGAAGCAACTCATCGTCGGCGTATTTATTAATTAGGGCTTTAACTTTCTTGTCCATAGGGATTCCTGTCTTTGCGGATTGTGGAATATAATAGTGCCTTATCCTCAGCCTTCTTAATGCCGTATAACTTGTCACACATCTGGTCAAGCTGTCGCCAAAGGGAGTTAAGCGATAGTATGAGACCTGATGTCTGCAATCCCACGCTATTGCGTATCAGTTCATTAGTCTGCTCAATCTTCTTCGCAGTGCGAGCCAGATTTGTAATGTTCCTCCCACACTTTATGAAAGCATCTTTAGGAAAAGGAACGGGGTCGAGGAATTGTTTGTTGAACTTATAATAACCGCCTTGCTGCGGATTTGCTATCGAACGGGCAAGAGTGTTGAATATGGTCGAGTTGATGATTGCCGCAAGAGCATAGAGATGTTTCTCATCGGGGTTGTCAATTTGGATGAAGAACATATTGGCATTGTCGCAATAGACATGCTTTTCCATCACAACTGCTGCCTGAGGATATTGGGCAGTCATTGGTACGCATAGCTTCTCGTATATCGCACCATGATTGTTGGCTCGCGTAAATAAATGCCAATGATCAGTAAAGTTATATTCACCATTTCTTTGTGGAAGTGTCTCTACAGTCTTGCATATCAAGTTTTTGTGCTTGGCAAGGTAAGCTCCAGCTTTGGGGTATAAAGTCGTGAACTCAGAGATGGTGAGTTCTGTTACCTCACCCTTGGCCGTCACAGAGTATGGGAAAAGGGCGAATGTAGTGTGCTGCCGTTTTGTCAGGGGCGAGAATTGCTCATTGCAGAGCAAGGGGCGACAAGCTTCCATCTCAACTTCTACATGATTGTCGATGACGGAATGACCATATATAATACCGTCAGACATGCGGTCGGCGACTATCTGATATACGTCATTCCACAGCATCTGCAAACCCACTTTAATGTGACAGACATCACCAAGGGTTCCCAATTCCTCTGACAATCTAAGCCGCAAGGCATTGAGTGCTGCATTTTCGAAATTCCAAGGGGTTTCGCTGAGTGATTTGGCTTGTAGTAACTGTTGTCTGCCTTCAGATGAGTTCAAATACCAGACATTGATGTTGTTTTGCTTGTTTTTGTCGCATACAAGAATGGCCACATAGGTTATCCTTCCTGCAAATAAATCTGTCTCGGCATAGTCGTAGATACCGTTAAGCAGTTGTCGGGTGGTCAGAAGTTTCCTTATGCCTTTACCATATTCCGTCTTAAAGAACCTTTTCTGAACGATATACCCTAATCGTCCCTTGCCGTTCAGTAGTGAAATGCCACGTTCTATGAACGGGATGGCAAGGTCTATCTTGCCATCCTTGCTGGAAGAATATACTCGTTTGATGTAAACTGCCATCAAAGGTAGATTGCAATTATAGTTCTTCACCTCCACGTATGGTGGTAACCCAACAACTCCAAAGTCTTTGGGTGCATAGTTGTCAATAAGCTTCAGTGAAAGTGACATCTTGGCCACCTCTACTGCTTCAGGATTGATGTCAACACCGTACAGGCAGTTATTGATAATAGCCTTTCTGCCCTCGATGGTCAGTGTAGCGTGCCCATCCTGAAGGATGTAGTAATTATCATCAATAGGCTCGCCGGCTCTAACGCGCCTTTCTATCTCCTTAACGATATATTCATATGCGCCAACAATGAAAACCCCACTGCCGCAAGCTATATCTACGATATTGATTTTCAGTATCTGGAAGATTGACATACATTTCAAGGACGTAGAGAAAGTGGAGTCAATAACCTTGTTTACCAGATGCTCTGGGGTCGTTACTGCTCCATTACTCTTCTTGAACTCCTCTTTCAGTTCGTCTGTTACCTTGCCGTTTCTAACCACAAGCTGATAGCCCAAGAACAAGTCGTAGATGTCACTGAGAGTTTTTAGTGGTATGACGTCAAAGCGATAGGGCGAGGGGTAGTACAGACTGTTTAGGAAATGTGTAAACACATCGTTATCTATTGACAGACTTTGTAAAGGAACAATTCTCTTAAACATAGGCCCGTCATAATGGTCATAGAACTCAGCGTATGAACTTCGTTTAAATGCCTCCCAAAAATTGTCAGCTGCAAAGTCTAACAGCAGTTTGTCCTTTTCCAAACCTCTCGATTCACAAACCCTGATAAACAGCACACGGTTGATGATGGTCTGTACATAGAAACTCAGTGTGGCAATATTCGTAATATCATTTTTATCCAGTATGGCCTCGGCCAGTTCTTTTCTGACATCACCCAGCAACTGGGAGAATTTCTCGTCAAGTGTATTTCCCTTACCTCTGACGAACTTGATATTGCTCCCAATGATGTTTTCCCTGGAGAGGTAAACCTTCAATGTGTCATACATCTCCACGAATTGAGAGTGTTCATAGAAGTGGATGCGAGCATAGTCTGCTTCATCGAATACGTCGGGCATAACAGAACAGTCGTAGATTGCCAACTGCTCAAAATTAGTAACAATGGAAAAAGGTGCACCAATAGACCATCCATAAGAGCGTATCTGGAATGCCGCATCTTTATCAGTCTCTATATTGACGTTCAGACTTTTGGCATCAACGAAGGTCAGCATCACACTACCATTCACAAGTGTATAATCCGGTCGTGTGTTTGTAGAACCTATATCACGCAGCTTCTCTTTCTCGCTGCGGCCAAGGGTATGCTCTGTAAGCACCTGTTGGGTGTTTTGCACGTCCCAACCAAACACAGACAGAAATTCATCAATCCATGTCCGTATGGTCGCTTCTGAAGAATTTTCAAGTTGTCCTGCAAATTTTGCTGCTTGATAGCGTCGTACCAAGTCTATTAGTTTATCTTTGTCTTGCATAAGCATTTCGTTGTTTAATCTAATGTCCTAACCCAGCCATTTACGTTAACCACAAGCCCTTTTTCAGCCCCATTTGTCTAATTGAGATTGAGGAAATAGCCTATCTTGTAAAGTCTGAACACCGCAAGCGAAGGGTGGTTGCCGCAAAGAGTGGCCCTTAACAGGGAACCGCACAGGCGGTGGAACCACTTGAAGGGGAGGTACAGACCTCTCTTGCTGATATGGTCGCAGAACGCAAGCAGACTGTTATATCCCCGAAGCTCGTCCTGAAATCTGTGCAGGGTGCGCAGACTCTCTTCCGTCTTACTTACAAAAGCGGCATTCTCTTCAAACAAGTCAAAGCCCAAAGGATTGTCAATGTGCTGTATGCTGATATGGTTCTCGTACAACTGTTTCCCTAACAGCACATCCTCGTAGCCGTACTGTGTGAAACGGTTGTCAAAGGGTATGCTCGTCATGATGCTTCTCCTGATCATAAAATTGGAGGTGTGAAAATGATGATAGGGACTTTTCTGACGATTGGCGGCAGAGGAAAGTGACATGCACGACATTTCAAACAGATAGCGGAGGTTTGCATTGGGGTGGCTGCCGTCATTACGTACCACATACCCGCCATATACCACATCACAGCTATGGTGTCGCCAGTAGTCGGCAAGATAGGAAGGGCTGAGGATGGCCATGTCGCTGTCGATGAAAAGCAGGTGTGACAGTTTGCTCTCGTTTGCCAGAAAGTTCCTGTTGCAGGCACGCCCCAGATTGTGCGGCTGCACGATATACCTGCAATGGGGCAGGTGGTTGATACACTCGTTCCGGCGGATACTGCCCGCATCGGTAGAAGCATCGTCAGAGACTATGATTTCATAGGGCACCGACAACGTCTCCGCCTGATGGTGCAGGTTGCTTACCAATTGCACACAGACGAAGTTATAATTGGGAATAAGTATTGACAGTCCCTTGTTATCACTCATGACAGATGGCATCCGTTGCTTATCATCCACAAAAGTACTCATTTTATTTGAACAAGAGGTTAAGTGACGGTAAAAAAAATGACTTGCTACGATTCACCTCAGATTTATATTATATATCCAAGGTAAAATATCAATGTAAATGTTGAATTAAAGACAGACAGACATGACATCCATCAAATTGAAATTCTGCGCCTCCTCTGTCCCGGAGATAGAGGGCCGCAACAAGACTACCGTGTTCAGTTTCTTCCGCCACCAGACCACCTTGCTTCGCGAGGCAGGCAGACACAGTACCGCCGCACATTATGTCCAGACTCTGAACAGCCTCATGCGGTACCGTGACGGCCATGACCTCCTCTTCGACGGGATTACGCCCCAGTTCACCCTTGGCTACGAGACCTGGCTGCGCAACCGGCACCTGTGCCGCAACACCACCTCTTTCTATATGCGCATCTTGCGCACCATCTACAACAAGGCCGTCGCAGCAGGCATCACCACCGACTGCCAACCCTTCCGTCCCGTCTATACAGGCATCGACAAGACAGCCAAGCGTGCCGTCTGCAAAGAAGACATCACACGCATCAGGCAAGCAGACCTCGCTCATCGTCCTACGCTCGACTTTGCCCGCGACATGTTCCTGCTGTCGTTCTATCTGCGAGGCATCGCCCCCATCGACCTCTCCTTCCTGCGCAAGGCAGACATCAGCCGGGGGAACATCACCTATACCCGAAGCAAGACAGGTCAGCAGATGCAAGTCCGCATCGTGCCCCACATCCAGCATATCCTCGACAAATACGCCGACACCCACACCCAATACCTTCTGCCGCTTGTCAAAAGGGAGGACGGTACGGAACAGCAGCAGTACCGCAACAGCACACAGGGCATCAACCGCCACTTGAAACAGCTCTCCGCTTACCTCCATCTCTCCACCCCGTTGACCCTCTATGTGGCACGTCACAGTTGGGCGAGTATCGCCCAAGCCACCCATGTTCCCACCCACATCATCAGTGGGGCGATGGGACACGATTCGGAAGTAACCACACAGATATACCTTGCCTCTATCCAGACATCACAGATAGACGAAGCGAACAGCATGATTATCGACAGTCTGTAAGTCTGGGGAGAGTAAGTGATTTTCTTATCATCACTAAAGAAGAAAACAACAGGGAGATTGTACGGTAAAATTGCCTCACTCTTAGTGAGAGTGCGTTATTGGCTGTAAAGTTACTTCTTAATTTACATTTATTTTCATGTTTCATGGAAAAACTTCCGATATTTAGGCAAAATTAACCGAATTGATTGGTAAAATCTGACCAATGAAAAAGTATTTGTTGAGCTATTGAAAACTCTAATTTAGGTTGAATCTGTTGACATTCAGACGTATAGGTATTTCTGTCTCACTCTCACTAAGAGTGAGGCAGTTCCTTACGGAAATGATTGCGATTAAAATGCACATTCCCTCCACGCCAAAGGCGAGGATGGATATGATTAAATCACCTTTCACAGGAAGTCATGTAACATGCCCTATTGAAGTGATTTACACCGACAGGTTGTCGAAATCTGCCGACGCCGTAGGCGTAGTTTTTTATTCAGGTCTGAATTCTCCCCATGGAAAAAAAAGATGACGGATTGTACTGGTTTGTAGCCATCGTCACCCCCAATACCGAGAAGAAATCCGTTGAAAGGCTTGATGACCTCGTCAGATTCTGGAAGGAGAAACAGGCGGTGGACAACTCAGAGTCTGTCACTGCATACGTTCCCATACAGAAGGAGGTGCGCTACCGCCCCAGCACCCGCAAACGTGTGGAAGTGGAAAAAGTCCTCAGTCCCTGCTATCTCTTTATACAGTGCAAGAACGCCATCCGATACAAGATAGCCAGTGAGGCAAGGTTTATCCTTCACTTCCTGATGAACCGCGCCAGCAAACTTGCATCCGGCTGCAGTGACTTCGCCCGCATCCCCGACATACAGATGGAAAACTTCATGCGTATGGTAGGCGATGCAGAGAACGAGGTCACCATCGATACCAGCCGTCTGCGGGTAGGCAGCAAGGTGCGCATCAAAACAGGTAATCTGGCAGGTCTGGAAGGCAACATATACAGAGACCCCAACGGTTCCACGATGATAGCCCTCCGGGTAGATTTCCTTGGTTATGCCAAAATGGAATGTCCCCTCGACAATCTGGAATTGTTAGACGATTGCTCCCCAAAAGGGGGCGTCAACTGAACAAGGCAATCACTTGTCAACTGAACAGGGCAACCAGTTGTCAACTGAACAGGGCAATCAGTTGTCAACTGAATAGGGCAATCAGTTGTCAACTGAATAGGGTATTCAGTTGGCAAGTGAACAGGGCTTTCAGTTGGCAAGTGCTTCGAGGGACATAAAAGCCGCCAATTTACGGCTCACCGAGATACTCCATGATGAGGCGCACCTGA
>JBJEKQ010000136.1:0-22459 GCA_051878715.1 Prevotella sp. | reverse complement strand
TCCTATTTATAGAATGTCCTGCCATATCTAATGATATTTTGGGTGCAAATATAACAAAAAAGTTGATAGTTTATCGTTATTTGATAAATAGTTATATTCTGTAGGTGACTTTTCTGGATTTCACCAATAATTTCAACCAAATCTATAATATGGTTATTCATTTTTGCAAGAGCAAAACATTAGCTTTCCATACTATAAAATGCAACTCTTATTGAACCTGCACAATATTTAACGTGAATTCGACGGATATTCTTTGTTCTAAAGTATATTCATCGAACTCACGTTAATATATAAAGGCTTCTATATGGAGCTATCACGCTCCCTTTTTTCTATCTCATCATAAAATTATTCATAAGCATTAGTGTTCTCGTCTATCTAATATTCCGTATCTGGTCTTTTGTTATCATTAACAATTTCCTTTTCACGTCCGTTGATTTCAGACAGGATTATTTCTTTTGTCATCTCAAACTCCTTGGCGAGTTCAACTTCAAACCGTGTATATGTCATCCAAGGACAAGGCAATGTATAGCCGTTAATATAACTTTTTTCCTCCTTAATCGTCGCTTAACTGTGATGATGCACAGCCGAAATGCTTTGCCAACAATTCGACTTGTACCTTATTCGGGTACAATCTGAACTTGTACGTTCTGTTTATCTTTCCCATATCGCTTACGAAGATAATGATTTTTTTGCGAACCATCCAGAATTTCCGTATATTTGTGCTATGAAAAGATACTTGAAAAATGAGAATGATGTACGACAGAGAATATACCCCTGAGAGGATTACCTCTCTTGCCGAGAACGAGATATTCGTGTTTGGCAGTAATCTGGCAGGAGCCCATGGTGGAGGTGCAGCACTTCTGGCTTACAGACAGTTTGGCGCAGTATGGGGCGAAGGCGTTGGTCTTCATGGTCAGACATACGCCATCCCTACCATGCAGGGCGGTGTTGATACAATCAAACCATACGTGGATGAATTTATCCGCTTTGCCAAAGGGAACACCCAGCTTACCTTCTTGGTCACCAGAATAGGCTGTGGTATAGCAGGATTCCGCGATGATGAGATTGCTCCGCTGTTTAGGGACGCCGTTGACATGGTAAATGTGATTCTTCCAAAAGAGTTCGTGACAAATATCCTTATGAAAAACGATAATTCCGCGGTGTAATTATGAAACCACAGGAATTCAATCAGGCGGGGGAAAAATATAGTGAGGTGATAGCCCTGATTCAAAAAAGCGCACATGACCTCCATGAGCGTGTCAACCAGACATACGACAAGGTGCATCCCTACGGATTCCATCTTGACATGGTGGCCAGTGCCGTTAAAAAGTATGGATATGCCGTATGTGATAGCGAAGAGGATGTTGTTCCTCTCTTTTTTGGGGCATTCTATCACGACAGCATGGAGGATGCGCGTCTGACCTACAATGACGTGAAGAGACTTGCAGAACAGTGGATGGATGGCGGTCATGCCTTGATGGCAGCCGAGATGGTATATGCGCTGACAAACGAGAAAGGCAGGACACGCGCTGAACGCGCCAACGCCAAATACTATCAGGGCATTCGTGATACAGCCTATGCGCCTTTCTTGAAACTGGCGGACAGACATGCCAATATCACCTATTCCTGTTCTCATTCCAACGAGGCAAATAACTACATGAGAATGGTATATCAATCGGAATGGCCGCACTTCCTGCAATCAATCAGATCTGACAAGACTGATGTTCGTTATGCCCTTCCCAAGGAAATGATTGATGAAATAGAGGAGATGATAAACGGATTGGTTAGGTAGCGTCTGTGCAGAACTTGCACATCCAGGTTCCTATACATGTTAGATACTGTCTCTTACATATTGAAAAGGTATGTAAAAAACGCATGTTCGCAATCGTTTGATGCTTAATTTTTTGTTTGCTGGCACTTGTTTCGGTGTTCCTGAGGGGAGCTGTTGTATGACTTTTTGAAGACGCGTGAGAAATACTTCGTTGTAGAAAAACCGGTACGTTCTGCTATGGTCCCGATGGGTAGGTCGCTCTCGCATAGCAGGCGTGCCGCCACATCCATGCGAATGTCTTTGATATATTCCGAGGGTGATTTGCCTGTGAGGAATGACATGCGGCGATAGAGCCCCGTACGTTCCATTGCCATCATCTCGCTCAGTGTCTGTACGGTGAAGTTCTCATCGCTGATATGTGTTTCAATGGCGGCTTTGACTTTTGTAAGAAATTCGGCATCGGCTGTTGACACCTCTTGGGTTTTCAGATTGTCAACGGTCAGAGCGCTTGCCTGAATGGCAGACTTGTCGTGTATATCTACAGCAGTCCTGCTTCTGCGCTTTCTGCGGATGAGGATAATGAGAGCAACCCATTGGCGGTGGCAATCCAGATGTCTCCCCGCTTGTCGCAGGTTATCGCCTGCACATTGTCGGTGCTGAGTCCTTGTTGCGAACAGATTGTTGCTGCTAATCTGTCGTTGGCATCGAACACCATCAAGCCATTGCGTGTGCCGAGCCACGCATATCCGTCGGATGTCTCCAGCGAGCAATTGGTTGCCGACGGAGCGTGTCTCACGGCAAGTTCTCTTGTGCGGTTAGAGCAGAAGTTTGGCTTTGTGGCATGGCAAAACGCAGAGTCGGAAGTGGTGAACTGGCGTTCGCGCCTTTCATTTCGATAAAGCACCCCGTTCTCTTCTGTGCCTATCCACAGTCCGCCGTAACAGTCCTTCACCATTGCCGAAACGTTGCTGATGCTTTGGTAAGTTGATGGGCAGTGTATTTGTTTCCTTTCCGCCACGGTCTTGTTGTCGAGTCCGAGTTCCTTCAGCAGTTTCCCGACATCCTCCACTATCTTGTTTGCCCGAGTGTCAACAACATATAGCATGCGTTCGTTGCGCAGCCAGATGCGCCCATCCTTGTCGCAGGTCAACTGTCGTTTGTCGTGGTATTCGTTGAGCGGATAGGCGAGTTCAGGAAGCAGCTTGTATGACGTGAAGCGTGTGCCATCGAACACATCTATTGTTGCCGTTGTTGCAATGGCTATGCGTCCATCGTGCATTTGGCAGATTTTCCTTATGCGGCTTTCTGCAAGTCCATGGCGCATGTCGATGACGTGCCACTGTGCGGCAGCCGTCAGCGTGAAAGTCAGAACCAACAGTGTAAGAATCCGTCTTCCCATAAATGACATTTCACCTGATTTTTTTGCTTAGTTGGAGTTTGGCAATCAAATCTTCCAGCATCAGTCTGGCATCAACCTTGGTAAAGATTCGGATGGGGCGTTGGCTGGTTTCGGTCGTATAGATGCCTTGGTCATTGATGACAGGAGTCTGCCTGATGGTATATTCTGTTGATGCGGCGTCTTTCTCCCATGCCGACTGTAGCGCCGTTGCAAGAATCAGAGGATTATCGCCCAGCACATACGCCTCGCCCAGGTTGCCCTTAGCCCTTTTCAGCATGTCTTCCAGTTGCATCAGCAGGAACATTCCTGTCTCGCCACAGTCGCGGAGCCTGTATTTCAGTTCTGCGTAACTGTATAGGCATTGCCTGTAAACATCACGTGGGAACTGCCATATCTTTAGTGTGGAATGATTGAATACCACCTGTGCCGACTTGCCGTCAATCCCGAAATAATACTCCCGTTGGTGCTGGATTTTGTTTCTGCACAAATCGTTGTATTCAGGTCCTCCAATCCACACTACAGCCGCAATGCGCTCGGCGATACGAGGTTCCATGAGGTATGCGCTGGCGATGTTGGTCAATCCTGCACCACACAGGATATAAAGCGGCGACTTGCCATCGTCTCTCATCGCTTCGTTCACGATAGCTCTTGCAGCCTCGCTTTCCAGTGCTGTGATGACATCCTGCATAGTGCTGTCACTTCCCATATATACTGGTACGTCATTGATATGCATCACGTCAAGCAGGGCTTGAACCTGTTCGCGGGCGTATGCCACATGGCCAGGCTTGCGATAAAATTCTTTGTAGTGATGACTGCACACGATACCTCGCACCTCACACGAGGGAGAGAGCAACTGTTCTGCAAGATGGAAGAGTCCGTCGGGGTCACCTCCAAAGTCATTATCGACAATAACTCTCATACGTGGTTTGACAATGTCCTCATCAGCCCATTTCGTCTGTGCGGAAATGGAAAGTGAACCAAAAGTGGCAAGAACAATAATGCTTGTTAGTAATCTGACAATGCCTCCTTTTTTCATGACCGATATGGTATTTGCTTTTGTTATTCTTGATAATTCGTTTTGCAAAATAATACATCTCTTTGAAATAACAAAGTAAATAAGCAAAAAAACAGACTTTTAATTAAGCATTTCCCGAAATAGTCATAACTTTCAGGGAATTGATTCCGAAAAAGTCATCATTTTACGTAATTGTCATTTGGATTTATAAAGGTGTGTTGCGGTCAAAAATGTTGCAAAAGTGGGGTGAATAATGGTGAAAGCAACTGTGCAGACCTTATGATTGGTGGACAAACAGCTAACTTTGCAGAAAAATTCCACATTATATGAGAAAACTTATCATTATATTTTTTCTGCTTGTGGCAACAGGTAAGAAAGAATATCAGCGGCGTGCCGAAACCATAGTACGCGGCAACCTTGCCAACTTCTCCCCATCGGGACGATCCACCTGCGCTTTCGTCTTTCCCCGACGCATCGACGGCGTGGAGGCACACTATGCCGACGCATACGCCAACGACCAGGATTGGGCTATGTTTTTCTGTCTGCAGGTGAAACCGCTGAAATGAAGTCAAGGAATCCAGGGAAATGATTAGCTGACGGTAGGCGGATAGGAAAACAAAAACAGGATGTGTCTATACACATCCTGTTTTTGTTTTCGCTTATCGAAAGGCGATGGATTACTTACGCAAGCCAAGAGCCTTGATGATGGCGCGGTAACGGTTGATGTCGCGCTCATACAGATAGTCGAGCAATGCGCGGCGCTTGCCTACCAGTGAGGTCAGTGCGCGGGCGGTTCTGAAATCCTTGTGGTTCTTCTTCAGGTGCTCGGTGAGGTGAGAGATGCGATAACTGAACAATGCAATCTGGCTTTCAGCAGAACCGGTGTCCTTGCTGTTAGCACCATACTGACCAAAGATTTCCTCTTTTTTAGCGGGATTCAAATACATGATGGTAAAATGATTAATGATTTGTAAATTACATCTTTCAGATGCGAGGTGCCTTAATCACAACACAGGGCATCATCAAATGCATCGGATTTTCCGAAATTCGGCTGCAAAGGTACGCCTTTTTTCTTAATTACAAATACCTTTGGATGATTATTTTCAATATGCCCTAAAAAATGATGCGAAATGGGAGAGGCTGTCACGCTATATGAAATAAATGTTGTAACTTTGCATCCGATTTTTTAAGGTATTACACATGCAGGACATCAGAAACATTGCAATCATAGCGCACGTTGACCATGGCAAGACTACGCTGGTAGATAAAATGATGCTGGCAGGCAACCTGTTCAGAGATGGACAGGACCTCAGCAGTCAGGTACTGGACAGCAACGACCTGGAGCGTGAGCGAGGGATAACCATTCTGTCGAAGAATGTATCTATCAACTGGAAAGGAACGAAAATAAATATCATCGATACCCCGGGACACTCTGATTTCGGAGGGGAAGTGGAGCGTGTGCTCAACATGGCAGACGGCTGTCTGTTGTTGGTTGATGCTTTTGAGGGTCCGATGCCCCAGACACGCTTTGTGTTGCAGAAGGCCCTGGAGATAGGATTGAAACCCATCGTGGTGGTGAACAAGGTGGACAAACCCAACTGTCGCCCCGAAGAGGTGTATGAGATGGTGTTTGACCTGATGTTCTCGCTCAATGCCACTGAAGACCAGTTGGACTTCCCCGTGGTGTATGGATCGGCAAAGAACGGATGGATGAGCGCCGATTTTAACGCCCCCACTACAGACATCAACTATCTGCTCGATAAAATCGTGGAGGTGATACCTGCTCCGAGAGTGATAGAGGGTACGCCGCAGATGCTTATCACCTCGCTCGACTATTCCAGTTATACGGGGCGTATTGCTGTGGGACGCATTCATCGCGGTATTCTCAAGGAAGGCATGAACATCACGGTGGCGCATCGTGACGGATCGAAAGAGAGGACTCGTATCAAGGAACTGCATACCTTCGACGGCATGGGTCACTCGCGCACCACGGAAGTGCAGAGTGGAGATATCTGTGCCATCATCGGTTTGGAGAAGTTCGAGATAGGCGACACCATTTGCGACTTTGAGAATCCGGAGCCCCTGCCACCTATTGCCATTGATGAACCTACCATGTCGATGCTCTTTACCATCAACGACTCTCCTTTCTTTGGCAGGGAAGGTAAGTTTGTGACCAGCCGCCATATCAACGACCGTTTGCAGAAAGAACTGGAGAAAAACCTTGCCTTGCGTGTGGCACCCTTCGGTGACAGTACCGACAAGTGGGTGGTGAGTGGCAGAGGCGTGCTGCATCTCTCTGTGCTCATCGAAACCATGCGCCGTGAGGGATATGAACTGCAGGTAGGACAGCCGCAGGTGATATACAAGGAGATTGACGGTGTGAAATGTGAACCAATGGAGGAACTCACAGTGAATGTGCCCGAAGAGTTTGCCAGCAAGATGATTGACATGGTGACCAAACGCAAGGGTGAGATGACCTCTATGGAGAGTCAGGCAGATAGGGTGAACATTGAGTTCGACATCCCATCGCGTGGCATCATCGGATTGCGTACCAATGTGCTTACTGCCAGTCAGGGAGAGGCTATCATGGCGCATCGTTTCAAGGAATACCAGCCCTATAAAGGAGATATCTCACGCCGCGTGAATGGTTCTATGATTGCCATGGAAACGGGCACATCGTTTGCCTATTCCATCGACAAACTGCAGGATAGAGGAAAGTTCTTCATCGACCCGGGCGAGGAGGTGTATATGGGTGAGGTAGTGGGCGAGCATGTGCATGACAACGACCTCGTAATCAATGTGACCAAGGCCAAGCAACTCACCAATACGCGAGCCAGTGGCAGTGACGACAAGGCGCGTATCATTCCACGCACGGTGCTCTCGCTTGAAGAGGCCTTGGAATATATCAAGGCCGATGAACTGGTTGAGGTGACTCCTCTCTGCATGCGTATGCGCAAGATAATACTCGATCACAACGAACGCAAGAAAGCAAATAAAGAGTAGCGCAGCGCGCTACTCTTGTAACAAAAAACGTTCCGCCTCGATGGCTGCCTGACAACCGCTGCCGGCAGCCGTAATCGCCTGGCGATATACAGGGTCTGCCACGTCACCTGCCACGAATACTCCCGGCAGTTTAGTGCGTGGCGTACCGTCAATTTTTTTCAGATAACCCACTTCGTCGGTGTCGAGCCATTCCTTGAATACCTCGCTGTTGGGCTTGTGCCCGATAGCAAGGAAGAAGCCGTCAATGGCAATATCCACCTTCTCTTCATCACTCTCACCCATACGTTTCACCAAATGGGCGCCCTCCACGCCGTTTTCTCCGAACAGTCCTATGGTGTTGTGCTCGAAGAGTATCTCTATGTTTTCTGCCTCCATCACACGTTGCTGCATCACCTTGGATGCGCGCAGGAAGGGCTTGCGCACTATCAGATACACCCTTTTTGCAAGGTGTGACAGGTAGAGCGCATCTTCGCAGGCTGTGTCTCCTCCGCCCACTACAGCCACCACCTTCTTGCGGTAGAAGAATCCGTCGCAGGTGGCACAGGCGGAAACTCCCTGACCATTGTATTTGCGCTCGTCATCCAGTCCTAAGTACTTGGCTGAGGCTCCGGTGGCGATAATCACCGTTTCTGCCTCTATCTCGTTGCCCTCCTCGTCGGTAAGCAGATAGGGGCGTTTAGACAGGTCGGCCTTGACGATGGAGCCGTCCCGGATGTCTGTGCCAAAACGTTCTGCCTGTTCGCGCAGTTCCATCATCATCTGGTTACCGTCGATGCCGTTGGGGTAGCCGGGGAAATTTTCCACTTCTGTGGTCTGTGTGAGTTGTCCTCCTGGCTGCAGTCCGCTGTATTCTATGGGGTTGAGGTTTGCCCTTGAGGCGTAGATGGCAGCGGTATATCCGGCAGGTCCGCTACCTACGATAAGACATTTGGTGTGTTGTTTCATCATGTGTGTTTTTTCTATTTCTTTTTTGTTTCTATTGTTCTAATAGCGTTTCTATTTGCTCGGCAATGCCTTCGAAATCGTCGCTGGGTTCGAAACGTACTACCACCTGTCCCCTTTTGTTGGTGAGGTATTTGGTGAAGTTCCATGTAGTTTCTCCCTTCTGTTCTTGCAGGAACTTGAACAGTGGTTCGGCATCTTCGCCGTTGACTTTCACCTTTTTGAATCGGGGAAACTCTGTGTTGTAGGTGGTTTTACAGAAGGTGTGTATGCTCTCATCTGTGCCCGGAGCCTGTTGCCCGAACTGATTGCAGGGGAAGTCGAGTATCTCGAAACCGCGACTGTGGAACCGCTCGTACAGTTTCTCCAAATCCTCATATTGCGGAGTATATTGGCATTTGATGGCAGTATTCACTATCAGCAGTACCTCGTTGGCATATTCCTTGATGGCAACCTCTTTCCCTTTTCTGTCCTTTACCTTGAAGTCGTAAACAGTTTTCATTTCCTTGTCTATTAGTTATATTTGTGTTGGTTTGTCTCTTGTGGTGTCTTGTCATGCTTCGGGGCGTTCCGCGTATTGCCCATCGTTAGTTGACA
This sequence comes from Prevotella sp., assembly GCA_051878715.1. Taxonomy (GTDB): domain Bacteria; phylum Bacteroidota; class Bacteroidia; order Bacteroidales; family Bacteroidaceae; genus Prevotella. The sequence continues at coordinate 13,732 of JBJEKQ010000136.1, read as the reverse complement.
CGTGACACAATGTGAGACAAAAGTAAGCATTTTCCTCATTTCACCCAAATCTTTCGGCATCTTTTTGGACATGCTGTGAGTAAATAGGGCATTTGTCCATGCCAATTGATTTAGGTCAAAAAAAAGATGTTTTTATGTTATAAAACATCCTTTCGGTAACCATGTGTCGTATTTTGTTGTAATTTTGCCGTGTGAAAAAGCGAGTGAAATCACCTGCGAGGGGTGCTGCCCGCAGAATGAATCGAGAAAGAAAGCATGGAAAAAGATATTGATAGGTAGAGTAGTTAAGGTAATAAGATTGAAGAAGGTAGATGTTTAAAAGGCTGCGTGTTTGTGATGAACATGCGGCTTTTTTGTAGTAGTAGAATGGCAGGGAGATACCATGGGCCGGGGTACTGCATAATTCATGCAAGAAAGGGTATCTGCGCATATGCAACTACGCAGATACCCTTTCTCAATTCGTTTTCTATGGTATTATTTCTTTGCTGCCTTACCGTAGCGGCTAAAGAATTTATCGACACGGCCAGCGGTGTCAACGAGCTTGTTCTTACCGGTGTAGAAGGGGTGAGAAGTACTCGAGATTTCGACTTTTACCACAGGGTAAGTTTCTCCTTCAAACTCTACGGTGTCATTGGTCTTGCAGGTAGAGCGTGTAAGGAACATATCGCCGTTGGACATATCCTTGAATACGACGGGGCGATAGTTTTCAGGGTGAATACCTTTTTTCATTGTTCTTTATCGTATTATATAATGTGTAAATTGTCTATATGAGATGGAAACAATTCAGTTTACGGGCTGCAAAGTTACAAAGATTTTCTTGTCTGGCAAAATATTGCGTGCTTTTTTTCTTGATGCCGCATTTTTGTGCATGACACCTGTGTCTTTTCTCGCCTATTTTGCGCATCTTTGTATCTGTTATGACACGATTGCTACTGATAAGACACGGAGAGACTACTGACAATGCGCGTAAAATCATGCAGGGGCAGACACAGGGACAACTGGATGATGAGGGATTCCGCCAGGCAGGACGGTTGGCTGAGGAATTGCGCGGCATGCCTATCGATGCCTTTGTGGCAAGCGACCTGCACCGTGCCGTCCAGACAGCCGGAATATTGGCACAGCTGCACGGTAAGGAGGTATATACCACACCCTTGTTGAGAGAGCGTGATTGGGGTGATTTCACAGGAAGGTATATCCCCGATTTGCAAGGACTCCCTTTCCCGGAAAATGTGGAGCCGATGGATTGTCTGATGCAGAGAGCACAACGGTTTCTCGATGAGATGGCTGAAAGATATCCCGGGCAGTGCGTGGCTGCTGTGGGGCATGGCATCATCAACAAGGCGATACAGGCGGTGTATTACAAAAAAAACATCCGCGACATTGCGCGGATGGATAATTGTGAGGTGAGGGAACTGTTTATCGGGCGCCCCTAAAGTGACTGCTGCCATTGCTGTGGCTGCTACTTGCACCGCCTGCAGGGCGTGAGATGCTGCCGCTGCTCATGGAGGGTCGCGAGATACTGCTGCTACCCATAGAGGGGCGTGAGATGCTGCTACTCGTAGATGGACGCGAGATGCTGCTGCCTGAGGAACGTACGGGAGAGGAAGATACACTCCTCATGTTTGATTGGATGTTGCTGCTTCTCAATGAGGAACTCGGACGGCTGTTGCTTGTGGCTCCCGGACGGTTTGCCGAAGAAACGGTGTTGCTGCTGTTTCGGTTCACCGTGACGCGGGTGGAACTGTTGGTGCGGTAGCGGTTGAAACTGCTGCTGCCCGTAGTGTTTCTGTCCAGATGGCGGTCTTGTGTTCTGCCCATGGTTCCTGATGAGGTGCTTACGCTGCTGCCCGGACGGCTGCTGCTGCCGTTGTTGCTTGGACGGCTGCTGCTGTTGGGGCGGTTTCCGCTGTTGCCGGCATTACCCGAAGGGCGCCTGTTGTCCTGCGGTCTGCTTCCCGTTTCGTGGTGTCTTCCGCCATTGTCGTTCCAGCGGTCGCGCATGCCGATATGCCCGTCGCCACGGTGGTAGTGGTTCAACCTGCCGTGGTAGTAACTGCCTGAGCCGTAGTGGGTCCAGCAGTGGCCGCCGCGATAGTGCAGATAGACACTGGGATGACTGAAGTAGAAGTAGGTGCGTACCGGATAGCGGGCGTAGATGCCGAAGTGCCAGTAGCCTCCGCTCCAGTACAGCGGACGGTAGAAATAGGAGGCTGCAGTGAATGCCCGCCACTGGGCATCCAGCAGGATATAACTCATGTCCAGGTTGCGGCGTGTCCAATAGGTGCCATATACGTCATCAACACTCGTTACGCCCATCAGGTAGTCAAGGTTGATTTCGTAGGCGGCATCATATTGCTCGTCGGTGAGGTTCAACTCGTATGCCATCTTGTCCGTAAGGAAAAGAGCCTCTCTCCTGGCTTGTTCGTAACTCATGGCGTTCATGTCAGTGGCGCAGGTGAGTATCAACGCGAGGATGGATAATATCTTTTTCATAACATCAGGTGTTAAAAGGTGAGTAATTCTGTTGTCTTCTCTCTGTCATTCCTGCCTTTGTGGTAGGGCGGAGAAATGTTTTACATTGCAAAGAAACAAACAAATTATGGTATGTCAAAAGGAATTTCCCTAAACTGTCGGGGGAATTTCCCTATTTCTGAGATTATTTTATTAACTTTGCAGCATGATGCAGGCTATGATTTTTGCAGCTGGATTGGGCACCCGCCTCAAACCGCTTACCGATACCAAGCCCAAGGCACTGGTAGAGGTAGGAGGGCATCCGCTGTTGTGGCATGTCATCAGCCGTCTCAAGGAGGCCGGTTTCTGCAGGGTAGTCATCAATGTGCATCATTTCGCATCTCAGATAATGGATTATGTGCATGCCCATGATTCCTTCGGCATGGACATACGCATCAGCGACGAGCAGGGGTTCTTGCTTGATACTGGTGGCGGGTTAAGGCATGCCGCTCCGCTATTTGATGCAGACAGTCCTATACTTGTCCACAATGTGGATATACTGAGTAATGCGGATTTGAAACAGGTATATGCCGCTATCGGCGCCGGTGATGCGGCCTTGCTTGTAAGCGAGCGAACCACCAAGCGTTACCTGTTGTTTGATGACAATGAAACCTTGTGCGGATGGACCAATGTGGAGAGCGGAGAGTTGAAAGGGCCTGTAGCCGACGGATGCATGGATTTGCTTCGTCTGCAGAAACTTGCTTTCTCAGGCATCCATGTGTTTTCGCCTCGTCTCTTTCCTCTGATGCAGGCATTCCCTGAGAGATTTGGAATCATAGACTTCTATCTGCATGCCTGTGATACCCGTAAGATACGGGCGGTGAGGAGCGAGGGCTTGCAGTTGCTGGATGTAGGCAAGGCAGATAGTTTGGCCAAGGCAGAGCAGATGCTGTCACAACTGCATGATACGTAGCCTTGACGTCCTTACTAAAGAAGCTATTTGGAAATCATTTCACATTAAACATATGCAACAGAAGATAATCATTCTTGACTTTGGATCGCAAACCACCCAGCTCATCGGGCGCAGGGTGCGTGAGCTCGACACCTTCTGCGAGATTCTTCCTTACAACAAGTTCCCTAAAGATGACCCCTCGGTGATAGGTGTTATCCTGAGTGGTTCGCCCTATTCGGTGCATGATCCCGAGGCTTTCAAGGTGGATCTCAGTCAGTTTGTAGGTCGCCTGCCGGTGCTTGGCATCTGCTATGGCGCACAGTTCATCTCACACACCCTTGGCGGCAGGGTTGAGAAAGCCGACTCCCGCGAGTATGGTCGTGCACATCTGACAACGGCAGATACCTCCAATCCCCTGTTCAAGGGTTTTGAAAGGAATTCGCAGGTGTGGATGAGTCATGGAGATACCATTACAGCTATTCCCGAGGGATTTAAGTGCATCGCCTCTACGGACGATGTGAAATTTGCAGCCTATGCAGCAGATGATGACAGACTTTGGGCTGTTCAGTTCCATCCCGAGGTGTTCCATACCGTGCAGGGTTCGCTGCTGCTCAAGAATTTCGTGGTGGATATCTGTGGGTCTAAGCAGGATTGGAGTGCTGCCTCGTTTGTAGATACCACTGTGGCAGAACTGAAAAGGGAAATCGGTGATGACAAGGTGATTCTCGGATTGTCGGGCGGAGTGGACTCTTCTGTGGCAGCCGTGCTGTTGAACAAGGCCATCGGAAGTAATCTTACCTGTATCTTTGTGGATCACGGTATGCTGAGAAAGAACGAGTTCCGCGACGTGATGCACGATTATGAGTGCCTGGGTCTGAATGTAGTGGGCGTGGATGCCAGTGCGAAGTTCTTTGCCGACCTGGCAGGAGTGACCGACCCCGAGCAGAAACGCAAGATAATAGGTCGTGACTTTGTGGAGGTGTTCAATGCCGAAGCGAAGAAAATCACCGGCGCCAAGTGGCTGGCACAGGGTACCATTTATCCCGACCGCATAGAGAGTCTGAACATCACGGGAAAGGTAATCAAGAGCCATCATAATGTGGGCGGACTTCCCAAGGAGATGCATCTGCAACTCTGCGAGCCTTTGAAGTGGCTGTTCAAGGACGAAGTGCGTCGCGTGGGCAGACAGATGGGTATGCCCGAACATCTTATCACACGTCATCCTTTCCCCGGTCCCGGATTGGCGGTACGCATCCTGGGCGACATCACCCCCGAACGTGTGCGTATTCTCCAGGATGCCGATGACATATATATCCGCGGATTGCGTGAGTACAAGGTGAAACTCAGCGGCGAAGAGGCACGTAAGGTGCTCGCAGCCGGAGTGCCTGCACAGATGAACGACGGCGAGATAGAGGTGTCGCTCTACGACCAGGTGTGGCAGGCCGGTGCCGTGCTCCTCTCTACCGTGCGTAGCGTGGGTGTGATGGGGGACGAGAGGACCTATGAGCATCCCGTGGCACTGCGTGCCGTAACCAGTACGGATGCCATGACCGCAGACTGGGCGCATCTGCCATACGATTTCATGGCTAAGGTGAGCAATGAGATAATCAACAAGGTGAAGGGGGTGAACCGCGTTTGCTACGACATATCCTCAAAACCGCCTTCGACCATCGAGTGGGAGTGAAAACCAGCAACTGTCAGACCGTATTTTCGCATTGAAGACAATACGAATGTACGGTCTGAATCTTTTCTTCAAGAACCTTAAAACCTATCAATGAACGACTATGACCATTTCCTTTAGAATTGTGATGTGTGCCTTGTGGATGCTGGGCATGACGGCGAATGCGGCGGAAGTGACGTGCAGCAGTCCAGACGGGAACACCACGGTGTATGTGCAGTTGGATGACGAGGGGGCGCCCCTATACCGCGTGGAGCACAACCGGTGTGCCTATCTGCAATGGTCACCCCTTGGACTGGAGACCAATGTGGGCGACTATACCCGGGCTCTTACACTGGACGGAACGGAGCAGCGCTCTGTGGAGGAGCATTACCGCCTGTCCACCATCAAGAAGAGCGAAGTGGATGTGCACAACAATGAGTTGACGCTGAGTTATGCCCAGAAGGGCAAGCATGTGATGGACATCATCTTCCGGGTGGGCAACCATGATGTGGCATACCGCTACCGGCTGTTGCCCGTGGGGCATCGCACCAGTTGCGTGGTGAAGGGCGAGGCGAGCGGTTTCTCCATGCCGCAGGGCACCACCACCTTCCTCTGTCCGCAGGCGGCAGCAATGAGCGGATGGGAGCGTACCATGCCCAGTTATGAGACGGAATATACCTTTGATGATGCCATTGGGAAAAACGGTCGCGGCTTCGGCTACACCTTCCCCTGTCTGTTCAAGGTGGCACTGCCACAGAACAAGCAGGGATGGGTGCTCATCTCCGAGACGGGCGTGGATGGAAACTACTGTGCCTCTCGCCTTACCGGCTCACAGGGAGGGAAGTATAACATTGCCTTCCCCATGCCCGACGAATGTAATGGTTGGGGCACATCGGAACCTATCATGTCGCTGCCTGCCGTCACTCCATGGCGCACTATCACGTTGGGGAGTACATTGCAGGCGGTGGTGGAAACCACGGTGCCTTACGACCTGGTGCAGCCCAAATACAAGGCATCGAAAGACTATACCTATGGCAAGGGCACGTGGAGTTGGATTATCCGTATGGACAAAAGTTGCAACTATGCCGAACAGAAGGAATATATAGACTTTGCTGCGGCTCTGGGCTATCGCTCGGTGCTGGTGGATGCACATTGGGACACGCAAATCGGTTATGACAAACTGGAAGAACTGGCAGCCTATGCCGCCGCAAAAGGCGTGGGCTTGTTCCTGTGGTACAACTCCAACGGCGTGTGGAACGACGCCCCGCAAGGTCCCCGGCAGAAGATGCACCACTACAGGGTGAGGCAGCAGGAGATGGCATGGATGAAGAAACATGGCATTCTGGGCATCAAGGTGGATTTCTTCGGAGGCGACAAGCAGTGCATGATGCAACTCTACGAAGACATACTGACCGATGCCAACGACTACGGGCTGCAGGTGATATTCCACGGATGCACCCTGCCGAGAGGATGGGAGCGCATGTATCCCAACTATGTGGCAAGCGAGGCCGTACTGGCAAGCGAGAACCTGTATTTCCAGCAGCACTATTGCGACCATGAGGCTGCCAATGCCACCATGCACACCTTCGCACGCAATGCAGTGGGAAGTATGGACTTTGGCGGTTCGGCACTCAACAGGCGTTACCATCGGAGCAATCAGAAAGGCTGCATACGGCGCACCTCTGATGTGTATGCCCTTGCCACTGCTGTGCTGTTCCAGAGTTCTGTACAGCATTTCGCCCTGGCTCCCAACAACCTGCAGGATGCTCCGCAGTGGGCGGTTGACTTTATGAAGCAGGTGCCAACCACGTGGGACGAGGTGAGATTTATTGACGGCTATCCCGGAAAATACTCGATACTGGCACGTCGGCACGGTGACACCTGGTATGTGGCAGGTGTAAATGCACAGGACAATCCGGTGGCGCAAACCATCGTCCTGCCCGGCAATCCGCAGGGCAAACAGGTGGTGATGTATGCCGATGACGCCCAACTGCATGGCTCTGTGAAACAGGTGAAAACCAACCGAAAAGGCGAGGTGAAGGTGAATATCCCCAAAAACGGTGGTGTGGTACTGGTGCTGCACTGAACAAGGATGAAACAAGAAACAAAATAACTACTGTCAATCAATTACCTAATAAAATTATTATGAAACGAACAATGAGATGGGCGGCAACACTATTGCTGCTCTGCGTGGTGAACGGAGCGGTTGCCGCACGGACACAGAAACTATGGTATGCCTCACCTGCCAGGATCTGGCTGGAAGCATTGCCTGTGGGTAACGGTTTCTTAGGGGCAATGGTGTATGGCAATCCCAACAACGAGGTTATCCAACTCAACGAAGGCACTTTCTGGTCGGGAAGTCCTTACGAGAACAACAGCAAAGAGTCGCTTGGATTGCTGCCCGAAGTGAGACAACTGATATTCGAGGGAAAGGAGAAAGAGGCCCATGCCATCATCCAGGACCATTTCATTCCTGGTCCGTCGGGGATGCGCTTCCTGCCGCTCGGTTATCTGAAGATGGACTTCGGCGATGCTCCATACACCGACTATTATCGTGAACTGAACCTGAACGAAGCAGTCACATCGGTGCGGTACACGCAGCAGGGCGTGCAATACAGACGTGTCACTTACGCCTCGCAGGCACACCGCGTGATGGTGACACAGGTAGAGGCATCGCAAAAAGGTGCGCTTGACTTTGAACTTGCGTTCGACAGCCAGATGCCCTATGAGGTGGTGGATGTGCAGACCTGCGGAAAACCGTCACAGCCGGGGGCATTGCTACGCACCCGTGTGAGGGGAGTGGAACAGGAAAAGGTGCCCGGAAAAGTTGTGGCAGAATGTCTTACCAAGGTGGTGAGTGACGGGACTGTGACGGCTGCCAACGGAAAGATACGGGTATCCAAAGGAACAAAAGCCACCATTGTATATACCGCAGCCACCAATTATGTGAACTATCACGACATCAGTGGTGATGCCTATGCCCGTTGCCGGCAGGCGTTGCAGTCTGTAGAGGGCATGGACCACAAGCAGATGCTCAAGGCACACACGGAGAAATACAGGCTGCAGTTCGACAGGGTGCAACTCTCGCTGCCAGAAACGCAGCAATCGGAGTGGGAAACACACAAGCGCGTGGAGGCATTCAAGGATAGCCGCGACATGGATCTTGTGGCGCTGATGTTCCAATACGGCCGCTATCTGCTTATCTCTTCTTCCCAGCCCGGCGGTCAGCCCGCCAATCTGCAGGGCATTTGGAACGACAAGATTAAAGCGCCTTGGGACAGCAAATACACCATCAACATCAACACCGAGATGAACTATTGGCTCAGTGATGTGGGCAATATCGGTGAAACGCAGATGCCGCTGTTTGACATGTTGGCTGACCTGAGTGTCACAGGAGCACGCACGGCACAGCAGATGTATGACTGCAAGGGATGGGTGGCGCATCACAATACCGACCTGTGGCGCATTGCCGGACCTGTAGATGGTGCCACATGGGGCATGTTTCCCAATGGCGGAGCCTGGCTTTCCACGCATATATGGCAGCACTACCTGTTCACCGGTGACAAGGAATTTCTGAAGAAATGGTATCCTGTGATGAAGGGCACTGCCGATTTCTATATGGACTACATGCAGAAGCATCCCAAGTATGGCTGGCTGGTGACTGTACCCTCTGTATCGCCAGAGCATGGGCCCAAACGCACCGGTACCGCCATTACAGCAGGGTGCACCATGGATAACCAGATTGTGTTTGACGCTCTGAGCAACACGTTGAAGGCTGCCGATGTGCTGGGACTTGAAGCCAAATACCAGACCCGTCTGCAGCAGACCATAGATGCATTGCCTCCGATGCAGATAGGACGCTACGGACAACTGCAGGAATGGCTGGAGGACGGCGATGACCCCAAGAGTCAGCACCGCCATATCTCGCATCTGTACGGACTCTATCCCTCCAACCAGATTTCTCCTTTCACACAGCCCCAACTCTTTGCTGCCGCTGCCACTACCTTGCAGCAGCGTGGTGACCATGCCACAGGATGGAGTCTGGGATGGAAGACCAATTTCTGGGCACGTATGCTTGATGGCAACCATGCCATGAAAATCATCTCCAATATGCTTTGTCTGCTTCCCACAGAGTCGAATACCAAGGAACATCCCAACGGAAGAACCTATCCTAACCTGTTTGATGCGCATCCACCTTTCCAGATAGATGGCAATTTTGGCGTGGCTGCCGGTGTGGCGGAGATGCTGTTGCAGAGCCATGACGGAGCCGTTCATCTGCTGCCTGCATTGCCTGACGCATGGCATACAGGTGAAGTCAAGGGATTGCGTGCCCGTGGCGGTTTTGTGGTGGATATGAAATGGAGCAGCGGAAAACTGGAGAAAGCGGTAATCCGTTCTACTGTCGGAGGCGTGCTCAGGGTGCGTTCCTACACTCCGCTTAAGGGACTGAAGCCTGCTTCGGGGGATTGTCCCAATGCCCTCTATGCCCCCGCACGCATCAAGCAACCGCTGGTGTCGGGAGAATTCAAAGGAAATTCCGCTTCTGTGCAGTCCCCCCGCAAGGTATATGAGTATGACATAGAGACCAAGAAGGGCGGTACCTATACCATCCGCTAATCCCTATGAAAGCCACGCCTGTATCTTCTGCTATCTGCAGAGGTTCAGGCGTGGCTTTCTTTTCCTTCCTTTTGGGTTGCCGCTTCCAATACTTGCCTGATGCCCTGTTCGCGGTGCTCGATGCGTACCTCGATGCCGAACTTCTGGTGCAGATGTTCTGCCAGATGTTGGGCGCTATATACACTGCGGTGCTGCCCTCCGGTGCAACCGAAGCTGAACATCAGCGAGGTGAAGCCGCGCTGTATGTAACGGCGTACGTGGGCATCTGCCAGTTTATACACGCTTTCCAAGAAGGTGAGAATCTCTCCGTCGTCTTCCAGAAAGCGTATCACGGGTTCGTCCAGTCCTGTCAGTTGCTTGTAGGGCTCGTAGCGTCCGGGGTTGTGCGTGCTACGGCAGTCGAACACATAGCCTCCTCCGTTGCCGCTCTCGTCTTCGGGGATACCTTTCCTGAAAGAGAAACTGAACACCTTTACCACTAACGGCCCTTTGCCGTCGTACTTGGAAAAGGTAGCGGGACCGTCTTGGGGATGCGCCCGATACACATTGCTGTCGGTGGTCTTGTAGCCGTCAGAGCGGTTTTGTGCCGGTTGCTCTATCTGTGCAAACTGTGGCAGTTCTGTGAGCCGTTGCAGCATCTCCATCATGTAAGGATAGGGGAAGCAGTTGAGCTTCAGCAATTCACGCAGGTTCTGGATGGCTGGCGGTATAGATTGAATGAAATGTTTTTTCTGCTCAAAGTAGCCTCTGAAACCGTACGCGCCCAGTACCTGCAGGGTACGGAACAGCACAAATTGGCTGAGCCTATCCACAAAGTGGCGTACAGAAGGCACCTCGGTGTAGTTTTTCAGTGCCTCATAGTATTCTAATACCAGTTCCCTGCGTAGCTTGTTGGGATATTTTGCCGACGCCTGCCACAGGAAAGATGCCACGTCGTAGTAGAAGGGACCCTTTCGTCCACCTTGGAAATCAATGAAATAGGGATTGCCTTTAGCGTCAAGCATCACATTGCGAGCCTGGAAGTCACGGTACAGGAAGGCATTGCTGCTTTCCGAAGTCAGTTCTTTGGCGAAAAGATGGAAGTTCGCTTCCAGTTTCAACTCGTGGAAATCCAGTTCAGTGGCTTTCAGAAAGCAGTATTTGAAATAGTTGAGGTCGAACAATACGCTGTTCTTGTCAAACTCCGGCTGCGGATAGCACTGGCTGAAATCCAGTCCTTCGGCACCTCTTATCTGCATGTTGGGCAGTTGGCGTATGGTGTTGACCAGCAGTCTCTTTTCCTGCACGTTGTAGCGTCCGCCTGCCTCTCGCCCACCGTGGAGTGCCCCGAAAAGGGAGGTGACGCCAAGGTCGGTTTGCAGATAGCGCAGTTCATCGTTGCTCACTGCCAATATCTGTGGAACGGGAAGCCGTTTCGATGTGAAATGCCTGCTCAGATACACAAAGGCATGGTTCTCGTCCCTACTGGTGCCTATCACACCAATCATGCTGCTGCCGTCTGCAGCCCGCAAACGGTAGTAGGCACGGTTGCTCCCTGCTCCCTCCAGTTGTTGCATGTTGGCAGGGGAACTGCCTGTATATTCTTGATAGAGCTTTAAAAGTTGTTGCATGAATGGGTTGTCTGGGATGGATTGTCTTGATCGTCCGTTTTTTGCTGTTTATATGGTTATTCTGTTTGTAGGGTGACAGCCATCAGTCCTACCACCACATCGTTGGAAAGGGTGCGCAGAGTGATGGATTTCAAAGCTTTGTCTTCTTGTAGGGGCATTCGGAGTATCTGTGCGGCACCTCCCGGGATGGGGCGTCCATATACTCCCTGGATGTTCAGGGCGGCACCGAGGTCACGTCCTGTAAGCATGGTGGGCGTGGTGTTGCCCTCGGTGGCGGGTGCTGCCACATTCAGACACACACGCATGGGGCGGGGGAAGGCTGTGCAGTATGCTTTTCCGTCAATGAAATAGTCCTGCTCTATGGGGCACCAGTTGTCCGGGTTCACCAATGGCAATGTGGTGGTACTGCCGTCTTTATAGGCTATGGTGATGATTGCATTGGCTATCCTGCTCTGCATGTGATTAGTACTTCCTGCCATCAGCAGACAGGCGTAGCGGGCTTTTCCCTTGAGGTTGACAGTGATGCTGTCGGGATAGTTGTCCCACAGCGAGGTGTAGGCGATGTTGTTGCCCTTTGCAGAGGAACGGAAGGGGATGCCTGCCACGTTGATTTGGTTGCCCTTGACCATGGAGCGGAACAGCGAGTCGTTTATTTCTGCCGTAAGGTCAGGATGGCACCACTCACCGATACCTTGAGTAGGCAGTTGCAGGGTGGTGTAGGGAGGACGCGGTGTGAGGTACTGGTTGCGGTAGATGTCACTCACGCCTGCATTCATGGCACCGTCCATATTCACCGTTTTGTATTTCGCTTTGCCTGCATCGGAGTCATCAGCAGGCAGGGATGTACCCATGTCGCCTTTTGCCGCGTCTGTGGCTTGGGTGAGAGGTAGTTCGGGAAGTATGGACTTTTGCGGTACATCTTCCACTACGATGGTTTGCGTGTGGTCGGCATTTCCCTCAAAGGTGCGGAATATCCCTTGACCCACGTGTCTCTCGACTACAATCTTTAGGGACTGGGCAAAGTTTTGTGTTATCTCATAGATGTGCTTTCCGTCCTTTTTCTTGTAGGTGTAACTCAGATAGGGTGTGGTGACCGAAGCGCTGTCCCATGTGGCGGGAAAGCCTGGACGGATGATGCATTTGCCATAGAGAGCATCGGGTACGATGCCGAACAGTCCCTGCAGCAGTGTGCGTGCCGATATGCCGATGCAGTCGCCGAAGTCGCGGTAGCACTCGCCCCGGGCGGCATCATAGTAGGAGATTTGTCCGAAGTTGCCGGGACAGGCACCATAATACATCTGGTCCATGATGTTGCCCATCATCAGCCTATAACCTTCTTCAGCTCTACCTGCTTCAAAATATGCCAGTGCGGTGTGCATCACCTCTGCTGCTGCCACGTTGTTGATGCTCCATGAATAGGGAAGCCAGTTGGAGGTGGCGATAGTCTGAAACCCACTCTCTTCCACATCTATATGAGGTATATGACGAGTCACATAGTTGGTGGCTTGGTACGCCTGTTGCGGTGAGCAGGCACCACAGTCAATAGGGGTGTATATCGACCACAAGGCAGCACTTTCGTGTACCCGTTTCAGTCCCATCAGGTCTTGGTATTCCGCCCAGTGCCCCTTGTCTTCTATCCACAGTCGCCTGTTCATCGCCTCTAAGATAGCATCCGCTTCTTGTTGGTACGGGGTGCCGTCCTCGCCAATCAGTTGGGCTATGCGTGCCACTAACTTGTTTGCTCTATAGTTGTATGCCGATGAGTGGGTCACCGCACCTCCACTGTAGTAGAGGGCATCGCTTGCCCAAATGCAACAATAGGCATCGTACAGATGGTCGTTGTCGGGGTCGAAGTTACGTTTCTCCCATGCCAGATGGTTGGTTAGCAGAGGCCACATCTTGCGCATGTATGTTGTGTCTGCATTGTAGCAGAAATGCCACAGCAGTTCGTCGATGTAGTTCAGGTTCATGTCATAGTGGTGCATCTGATCGTTGCGTTCTGGGTTCCTGCAGATGTATCCGTTGCTGTACATCTGTGTGCCCCATTTCTTCTCGGCGCGTGCCAGGTGCATCTTGGGATCATTGTTGGGATGAGGCAGGATAGCGGGCACGTCGGTCACCTGACTCTTGGCATAGGCGTCAAAGTGGGAGCGGGAGCGATTGTTCCATCCTAAAACATCTCCCAGATAGCCGGCACGCCATCCTGCAAGAGGCATGCGCCATCCGATACAGCCGTGTAGCCATGTCTTGCCATCCCAATCACCATCGGCTGCAAATGAGAGGGCAGTGCCTAATGTGTTGATATGTGGGTCGGGTGTACTGAATACGATGCGGTTGGTGAGTTCTGCATTATATTCCTGTGCCTCTCTGCATAGAGCTTCTGCCTCTTGATAGCTGATGTTCACAGCCTCATTGTTCCTGATAACTACGTAGCAGTCGCCT
>JBJEKQ010000135.1:0-4971 GCA_051878715.1 Prevotella sp. | reverse complement strand
GAGGTGAGCGTAGTGGCATCAAGCACGAGGACGGAAGGCGACAAGACCACGGTTGTCATAACTAAGGAGATGCGACGGGGCGCACGTAACACGGCACAGATGCTGGGAAACATCCGGGGACTGACATGGAACGCCATGAGCAACAGTGTGGAGTATAACGGCAGGGGGAACATCATCGTGCTGGTGGACAGCGTGGAGAAGAACCATGGCTATGTGATGGACCTGCACCATCTGAGGTTTGAGAAAGTGGAAATCATCGACCAGCCGAAAGGAAAGTACGAGGGATATGATGCGCTCATCAATCTGGTGACGAAGAAAAACTACGAGGGCTACGAGGGCAACCTGCACGCCAACACCCGTCTGATGCCGGCAGGACCGAACGCCGGTAAGTTCCTGTTTTTCGTGAACGACGGATCCATCACCTACACCAGAAACAAGTGGAACTTCGTGGCCAGTGCCAGCAGGATGTCGGACAACAGGAATCTGTTGCAGCAATGGTATGAGAGGACTTTCCCCGTACAGGGGCTGACGGAGCGGGTGCTGCACGATGACGACACCAACGAGAAGTTGCTGGAAAACCAGGATTACCAAGCTAGTCTGTCCGTGGACTATCAGCTGAACAAGAAACACTCCCTGTCAATAACCTACGTGTATGACTACAACAGGAATGAAGACCAATTGAACTATCTCTTGGAGCAGCGACACATGAATATGGCTACGACTGACACCATTGATGTCCACAGCATCAACAACTATTCCAACCACAACCACAGCACGGCATTGTTCTATCGCGGACGCTCAGGGAAATGGAGCTATAATGCCGACTTCAACTACGTGTACAACTGCAACACTCCCGACAACACCATGCAGCGTGGCGAGACTTTCACCCTCCGCAACCATTACAGCGACCACATGCACTTCACCCGTTTCCGCTCAGAAGCACGCCGTAACTGGCATGACAACCGACTGCAGCTGAGCTTCGGCTATCATAACACATGGAAAGACTACAGGCGCGAGGACTATGACAGCCGACGGGAGCTGAATGAAAACGGATTTCTCCGCAACAATGCATGGTTCAACCTGTGGGGCAGGCTCGACAGCATCGGGCACAACACAGCGTCGGTAGGCGGAAGGGTAGAGCAGATACATGTCCGCAGCAACGGGCAGAGTGACAACCAGCTGGTATGGTCTGTCAGTGCCATGTATTGGCACAAACTGACTAAAAAGAACTGGATACGCTTCAACTACGACTACGGCATCAGTCATCCGAACCAGAACCAGACATCGGCATACGGCTACTTCACGGACTCGCTCACGTGGAGGGGCGGCAACCCGTTTCTGCGCCCCACGGTAACCCATCAATGGAAGGTGTGGTTCGATGCGTGGTGGTGCTTCAATGCCCAGGCTGGCGTGACGTATGCCCCCAACTCCATTACGGGCATGTCAGAGATACGCCACGGCATGTTGCCAAGTGGCACAGAAGGCGACTACGTGGCAAGTACCTACGTCAATTACCGGTATCTGTCTCCGTGGACCAGCGTGTCGTTCACCAAGCGTTTTGCCAAGGATTTTGTCTATAAGGCCGATGCTTATTTTGCTCTGCCTGAAGCAACATACGGAGACTACAGGCAGCGAGGCAGGCTGTTCAACTTCAAGACCTCATTGCAGCACTATTGCAGGAAATACAACCTGACAACATACCTGGCATACGAACTGAACGACAGGAAAAACGTCACACCTCAGAGCTATACGACCCAGTATAAGGACGATTTCGTCTATCTTTCCATCGACAAGACTTTCTTCCGCGACCGCCTTCATGTGAATTTTGTAGCCGTTGCACCGTTCAAGTGGGGCGACGGCATCACAAAGACCCACGTGGTCTCTCCTGCATTGCAGAGCACCAATTACTTCTGTTCGTGGAAAAGCAACAACTGTGGCGCGTTGCAGCTCACCGTCACCTACCGCTTCATGGGTGGCAAGTCTGTGAGGGACTATAACAGGGAAATGTCGGATGAAAGATAAAAAAGATGAAAAATATCCGCATTGTGCGACATATTTCCTACCTTTGTGCCTATATGCAGTGAGAGGGCATTGAGAATGATTACCGATGACAAGACACTCATAGAACGCATACTAAGTGGCGAGACCGAAGAATTCCGCCATCTGATGCGCAGGCATGGAGGCACGTTGCTCGCCTTCATCGAAAGTGTTGTCGGCAATCGCGAAGAGGCAGAGGATGTCGTACAGGAAGCATTCGTCATGGCTTACCGCTCGCTCCGTCAGTATGACAGCCGCAAGGCATCGTTTGCCACATGGCTTCACCGCATAGCCTATCACGAGGCACTGCACTGGATGAAGCGACGACGGCTGCCGACACTCTCATGGGACGAGGACGAGAGCCTGCTGAACCATGCCGAAGATTCTTCCGCGGACGACTGGCTCGCAGACGCTACCGAAGAGCAGTTGCAGAGACTGGACGAGGCTGTCAGCCAGCTGTCCCCATACGACCGGATGCTCCTGAACCTATACTACGAAGACGACTTGCCACTGAAGGAGATTGCCTATATCCTTGACAGCAAGGCCGACATACTGGCAAGCCGGTTGCGAAGAATAAGAAACAGACTGAAGAAAGAACTGCAAAAGAACAGATGAACATGCCAGACAACATCAAGCCGAAAGACGATGCACTCCGCCAGGTGATGCGTCGGAGAAAGGAACGCCGCCCCAGCATGGAACTTCCCAAGGAGGTTGAGGACAGGGTGATGGAGCGGATTTGCGCCCCAGATAAAGTGAAGAGTGAAGAACGAAGAGTGAAGAGTGAAGAACGAAGAGTGAAGAGTGAAGAACGAAGAGTGAAGAATCAAAATGTCTTTTTGCTCGCACAACTATATGATTCTTCACTCTTCACTCTTCGTTCTTCACTCTCCATTCTTCGCCCCCTTAGTGCGGCGGCTGCCATTGCCTGCATCCTGGTGCTTGCGGAAACGATGATTCCTGAAAAGCAGAAAGAAGATATATCAGCCATAGTTGCCAAAGTGGAAATCCATCAGCCTGTTGAGCCTGGGACAAACACAAAAAGAGAGCATCCTCAAACTTCAGTAACAGATACGCAGATCGCTTCACTGAAAAAAAGGGGGCTTCCGCCTAAGACTGAAAAGGCAGATAAAATTGAAAACGTAGCGCATGACCCCATCGAAAAGGCTGAGGTCTGCATCAACTGCGAGCTCGACGCTATGGCTGATGAGCTGACAGCCATGATCAACGAATTTGAAAACCAATAAACTTGTGATATGAGACACCTTATTATATTATATCTGCTGCTTCTCTGCCCCATGGGCATACAGGCACAGTCAACAGCCGAAGCTGCCACGGACAGTATCATGAATTATCTGGCTGATCATTGTCTCAACGGTTTTGTCACCATTGAGAGCAACGGTCGCAACCATGCCAAACGCGGAGAGTTCGTCATCGACAACCAGCAGATGGAAGCAACCGGCAGGCTTGTCCGCGGTATGCGCCATTGGCTCGACCTGTTGCCTCATCAGAGAAAGATGACCGAAGAGCGTGCAGGCGAGGTGTTTGAAGGCCGTATAGCCATGCGCCTGCAGCCTGAGGCCGGCGACACGTCCGCCTACTTCATCATGACCTACAACCGCTCGAAGGTTACTTTCAAGTACGGAGTGAATAGTCCTGGCAGCATCAGCCTTTCCAAAAGTCCCGCTACAGGTCTTGGCGTAAGCCACCGCCACAAGGAGTTGCCGGCAGCAGAGGCAAGTCCTGTAATCAGTCTTTTCGAGGAGTATTCCAGGCGCAACGATGCCTACGTAGTAGATACCCTTTTCCAATACGACGGTGACAAGGGCTACGAGTGGTGGCAGGGGGCTACAGGCGAAAACAGCAAGACCAAGGCAATGATAGTCCTGCTGCCATCAAGGGAAGACCGGGAGATACAGCAATGGTGGGACACGTTTTGCCGTTACAGGAATCATGACGATGTCACGACAGGCATCAAGAACAGCGTATGGCAAGGCAAAGTGTATTTACAAAGCGCCATCTGCACCTTCAATTCTGGTGGAGCGTTCCACCTTTATCTTGCAGGCAACTACAACGGTCAGTTCTGCCTTGTCCGCGTGATAGCCCAGCCCGGAGAGCCATGCGAGGTTGTCCCCGAATTTTCACGCCTCATCGAGCACCTGAACGGAGCGGAACAGCAGATACCCGACAAGACAGGAAATCCTGAGCGTCTCGTCACACTCATGGAGACGGAGCTGCAAAGACTGCAGTCGCACTCCGGAGCGCAAGTGCTGGACACTTTCTTTGTGAGCAACGACCATGAGGGACATATATGGTGGGTCAACATAGACGGCAGCTGCCCGACACGTGCCCGTCTGGTGCGTGCGTCTTCCTCCGAACAGGATTTCGATGCCCTGCACCAGCGCATCCGGAAAAGTCTTGATGACGTGGTGTATTATCAGGCATGGACTGACGATGGCGACGATGACAAGCGCATATTCATCGGGTGGACCGACGAGCGGCAACTCCGGCACGCCTACATCGTCTATTATTTCACGGCTACACGGCAGCTCGTCATAGAGCGCGCGGACGGTGAGGAGCCGTTCAGCATCTGCATTCCTCATTACCGGCACGACTGGTTCAGGTAGTCTTTTGCTCGCCACAAGTATCTTTACATTCATTTAACCCAAATCGGTCATTAGCGTTATGATGATAACAACTCTTGTTTTTGAACAGATGTCTCTACGTTTTGAGGGCGCAATGGGGTTCCATTGTAACCGAAAAACGGAAAGGCAGATGACAAAAAGAAAGTTTGTTAGCGCATAATAGTCTAATGGCCGATTTGGGTTTAAGTTTACCTTTGCTTCTAATCATTTTATTCATATACGTTCTTCTCTCGCGCACGTAACAATTTTACAATTTACTGTCATCTGTCACCATTAATGTTTAAATTGTTTA
>JBJEKQ010000134.1:0-4999 GCA_051878715.1 Prevotella sp. | reverse complement strand
ACTGCCGAAGATCGGCTCTCTAATGAAACGTATGGCTTAGAGTATTTCATACCCAAGCAGAAAGTCCTTCGCACTGTCAAGGGCAAGAAAGTCTTTTTCATGGTACCCGTCATCCATAGTCTGGTGTTTGTGCATGCAAGTCATCAGAAGATTGTTGATTTCAAACACAATTATTATTACGACCTACAGTTTGTCACATGGAAAAGTGGCGGGGAACTTGTCTATCTGACTGTACCTGATGAAGACATGACCAACTTCATCAAGGTATGCAAGCAGGCAGATGAAGAGGTACACTTCTACAAAATCAGCGAAATCAACAAGGAAAAAGATAAAATCAACATTGAAAAAGGTAAAAGAGTAAGGGTACATGGCGGACCGTTCGACCAGGTGGAGGGCTACTTCATAAAAGTGGCAAAGAAGAGAGGTCGGCAGCTTGTCGTCATTATTCCCGACCTACTGGCGGTTTCAGCTGAGGTGAAGCCGGAATATATTCAAATCATAGACTGAGATGATGGAAGCACGAATTACCCCCCCCGAATTGATTGATACAGAGGGATTAGTACAGGACAGACCGACACAAACGGCCTATTAAAGACAGATAGAGAATGAGTTTAATTTGGATTGTCAATATCCTGTCGGTATTCTTCCTGTGCGTGTTTTTCGCAGGAATCGTGATACCGCAGATTCTGCTCATCGCCTTCCGCAGGCGACTGTTCGACGAGCCGGACGAGCGTAAGATACACCAGTGTGTAGTGCCACGCCTTGGCGGCATGGCCTTCAAGCCCGTAGTGTTCTTCTCCTTTGTCCTGCTTTTGGCGGTCAATGTCTCGACCGGACATGATGAGCTGCTTAAGGAAATAGGCGCAGAAGCGTTGCCATTGGCATACGCCTTCTGCGCCATCATCATGTTGTACCTCGTCGGTATCGCCGACGACCTTATCGGCGTGCGCTACCGTGCCAAGTTCTTCATCCAGATAGTCTGCGGCATCATGCTGGTGGCGGGAGGAGTGGAACTGTCCGACCTTCACGGTATGCTGTTCATCCATTCCATGCCGTTGTGGATAAGCATCCCCCTCACCGTTTTCGTCACGGTGTTCATCATCAATGCCATCAACCTCATCGACGGCATCGACGGACTGGCCTCCGGGCTGTGCAGCATCGCCTTCCTGTTCTACGGGCTGGCCTTCATCTGGTTCCACCAGTATCTCTATGCCATGCTTGCCTTCGCTACTTTGGGCGTACTCATACCATTTTATTATTACAATGTGTTCGGCAAAGCAGAAAAAGGACGCAAGATATTCATGGGCGATACGGGCAGTCTCACCATCGGCATCATGCTCTGTTTCCTGAGCATACAGGTTTCGCATCTCTCGGCCTCTGCCTCACCCCATCATGTCAATCCCTTCGTAATGGCCTTCGCCCCCTTGTTGGTACCATGCTTCGATGTGGTGCGTGTCTATCTGCATCGTGTGCGAAACGGCAAGAACCCCTTCCTGCCCGACAAGAACCATATCCACCACAAACTGCTTGCCATAGGCATGAGGCAACGCACGGCCATGGTCACCATCGTACTTACCTCCACTGTTTTTACTTTGCTGAACATCCTGCTTTCCGCATACATCAATGCCAACCTGCTGCTTTGCATGGACATTGCACTCTGGACAACGGCAAATGCCTATATAACCAAGAAAATAAAAAACTATAGTTACAATAAAAAATGAAATTTTGCAAAATTCTATCATTGACCCTCATGGTACTCGCAGCAGTATCGTGTAGCACGCCCAAGGAAATCAGCTATTTCCAGGACCTGCAGCCGGGCGTAACGGAGCTGACCGTTACAGACCCCGTGGAAATCAAGGTGCGTCCGAAGGACAAACTCTCCATTTTAGTGAATGCACAAGACCAGAAGTTGACCAACATGTTCAATCTGCCTATCTTATCCCAGCAGATTGGTCTGGACAATATGGGCAGTTCAGGCACCAGTCGTGGAGTGTCCGGCTATACCGTTGACACCAACGGTTATATCAATTTCCCCGTATTGGGAAAGGTAAAGGTAGAGGGAATGACCCGTGAGCAGATTGCCGAATACCTGACCGTACAAATCAAGGAGCAGGAACTGATTAAAGACCCCGTGGTAACGGTGGAATTCATGAACCTTGGCGTATCTGTCTTGGGTGAGGTGAACAAGCCCGGACGCATCAGCATCAACCGCGACAACATGACCATCCTTGATGCTTTGAGCGAAGCAGGCGACCTCACCATCTTCGGCAAGCGTGAGAAAGTGCTCGTACTGCGACAGGAGAACGGCAAACAACGTGTGTATGGCATAAACCTCTGTTCAGCTGATCACATCTACACATCGCCTGTCTATTACCTCCAGCAGAACGATGTGGTGTATGTCACCCCCAACGACACCAAGTCGCGCCAATCCACAGTCAACGGCAACACCGTGCGATCCACCTCGTTCTGGATTTCGCTGGCATCACTCATCACCTCCATAGCGGTACTTATCGTAAAATAACTTCAAGATGGCAACCATACAAAAGAAAACCCAAGTCCAGAATACGCAGGACTTCATCCGTATTCAGGACCTCCTCTATATGTGCCTCGCCAAATGGCACTGGTTCGTACTCTCGTTGGCGGTCTGCCTCGGAGTGGCAATAGCCTACCTCCTGCGCACGCCGCCCGTCTATACCCGTTCGGCATCCATCCTCATCAAGGACGACTCCAAGGGCAAGTCGGCATCAACGGACATGGAATCCTTTGCCGACTTCGGCATCTTCACCACCAACACCAACGTCAACAATGAGATGGGCACCCTCCAGTCGCCCGACCTGATGCGTGAGGTGGTGACAAGGCTTCACTTGGAGATGAACTATCTTGTGGAGGGACGTTTCCACAAGAATACCATCTACGGCGACCAGCTGCCCGTGGCGGTGACACTCCCAGACCTTCCCGACAACCAGTCAGCCAGCTTCAGCCTGCATTTGACGAAGGACGGACGCTACACCCTCAGCGACCTCGTCCGAAACGGTGAGCCAGTGGATGAAGAAGTGAAAGGCCAGTTGGGTGACACCATCCAAAGTCCGTTCGGTAAGATGGCTGTTACAGCCACCGCGCATTATCAGGAAGGCCAGGAAGCGGAGATAGAAGTCAGTCGTTCCACGATAAAGGGAGCGGTGAGCGATGCCTCCTCGCGTCTGACCGTCTCGCAGAACGACGAGAAATCCAACATCATTTCCCTTTCCTACCAGGATGTCAGCATCCAGCGTGCCGAAGAAGTGCTCAGCACCATGATAGCCGTCTATAACGAGAACTGGGTGAAAGACAAGAACCAGATAGCTGTCAGCACGAGCATGTTCATCAACGAGCGTCTTGGCGTGATAGAAGGCGAACTGGGCAATGTGGATAACGATATTTCCTCTTACAAGAGCCAGCACCTGTTGCCCGACGTACAGGCAGCTGCCAGCATGTACATGGCTCAGGCGAGCGAGGCGAATGTTGCCATCAAAGAACTGAATAACCAGGTCTATATGGCACGGTATATCCGCAACTATCTGACGAGTGAGACCAACCGTTTCCAGCTGCTTCCCGCCAACTCGGGTATAGACAATCCAAACATTGCAACTCAAATCAACGATTACAACAACCAGCTGTTAGAGCGCAACAACCTTGTGTCGAAGAGTAGTGTGAAAAACCCGTTGGTGGTTGAGATGGATGCCTCGCTCTCTGCCATGCGCAAAGCCCTTGTCTCGTCCATCGACAACCAGTTGGTGGCCTTGCAGTCGCAAATCAGAAGCCAGCAGAGCTATGGCGGACAGGCCACCTCGCAAATAGCCTCCAACCCCAAGCAGGCTAAGTACCTGCTCAGCGTGGAGCGTCAGCAGAAGGTGAAGGAGTCGCTCTACCTCTACCTGCTGCAGAAGCGTGAGGAAAACGAACTTTCTCAGGCTTTTACCGCCTATAATACCCGGATTATCTCACAACCAGATGGCAGTCTGGAACCCACGGCACCCGTCAAGAGGAACATCCTCCTTGTGGCGTTCGCCTTGGGAATACTGATACCCGTGGTTATCATTTTCATCCGTGAGAACACCAACACGGTAGTCCGTGGCAGGAAAGACCTCGAAAGCCTCACCGTACCCATCATTGGCGAAATCCCGCAATATTTCTCCTACAAGCGTAAGTGGTTTATCCACCGCAGGGTGAAGCCCGACACGAAAGCCATCGTAGTGAAAGAGGGCAACCGCAACGTCATCAACGAGGCATTCCGTGTACTCCGTTCCAACATGGACTTCATGCTGGCATCGCAGAAGAACCAGAATGTCATTGTCATCACCTCCTTCAACCCCGGCAGCGGCAAGTCGTTCCTTGCCATGAACATCGCCATGAGCTTTGCCATCAAGATGAAGCGTGTATTAGTGATTGACGGTGACCTCCGTCATGGTTCCACCTCCTCCTACGTTGATTCGCCTGAAAAGGGCACGAGTGACTATCTGAGCGGATTGACGGACAATTGGAAAGACCTGTTGTGCCATGACGAACGATACCTGAATCTCCATGTCCTCCCCATCGGTAAGGTGCCGCCCAACCCCACCGAACTGTTGGAGAACGGAAGGCTGGAAACCCTGATTGAGCAGGCACGCGGCGAATACGATTACGTATTCATCGACTGTCCGCCTATCGACATCGTGGCGGATGCCCAGATATTGGAAAAGGCTGCCGACCGCACCTTCTTCGTCATCCGTGCCGGACTCCTCGACCGTTCCATGCTCCCCGAACTGGAGAGCATCTATCAGGAGAAGCGTTTCAAGAACCTGTCGCTCATCCTCAATGGCACCGAAAGCACCGGCGGCCGCTACAGTTACCGCTATGGCTACCGTTACGGCTATCACTACGGCTATGCCTCCTACTACGGCTCCAAGGAGAAACGGGGGGGGGTAAATAGATGGTTGTCAGCCGATTAATTATAAATTATAAATTGTAAATTATAAATTAA
>JBJEKQ010000133.1:0-5029 GCA_051878715.1 Prevotella sp. | reverse complement strand
GTCCCGCCTTGTCCATCAGCACCTTGGTCCAGTTCCAGTCATAGTCGCTCGCACCGCTGGCAATCTTATACAGACGGTTGCCGTCGTAGTTTCTGCAGTATGTCTGGTAACGACGATAGAGGTCGGCATAGTATTCGGGAAGCATGCTTCCGCCGCAACCCCAGCTCTCGTTGCCCACACCGAGGAATTTAACCTTCCAAGCCTTGTCACGACCGTTCTGACGGCGAAGCTTTGCCATAGGCGTGTCGCCTTCGCTGGTCATATATTCCACCCACTTGGCAAGTTCCTCGACTGTTCCGCTACCCACGTT
This sequence comes from Prevotella sp., assembly GCA_051878715.1. Lineage (GTDB taxonomy): Bacteria > Bacteroidota > Bacteroidia > Bacteroidales > Bacteroidaceae > Prevotella. The sequence continues at coordinate 4,719 of JBJEKQ010000133.1, read as the reverse complement.
CCCGCTGATATAAGGCTCACAGCCAAGCATCTCGCAGAGGTTAAGGAACTCGTGTGTTCCGAATGAGTTGTCTTCAATGGTACCGCCCCAGTTGTTGTTCTGCATCTTTGGACGATTCTCCTTGGGACCGATACCGTCCATCCAGTGATACTCGTCGGCGAAGCAGCCGCCTGGCCAACGGAGAACTGGAATCTGAAGAGCCTTGAGCGCATCGAATACATCCTTACGATAGCCGTTGATGTTGGGAATCTGTGAGTTTTCGCCTACCCACAATCCTCCGTAGATACATGAACCGAGGTGTTCGGCAAACTGACCATAAATCTCCTTATAGATCTTCTGCCTGCCTTGGTCAGCGTGTATAGTCACTGTAGCATTCTCGGCAAACACTGCCGCAGACAGTGCTGCAGACAGTGTGATGGTAGTTAGTATTCTTTTCATGTTCAATTCAAGGAATTTTAATTCTTTAATTCCGATAACAAGGCATCACGCCTTGTTATCGACAGCAGCCTGCTCGATGGCAAGACCACGCTTGTAGTTCTCAATCCACTTGTTGAACCCTGCCACATCCTCAGCAGTGGGAGCTATCTCTACACCGGTGTTTCCGGCAAAGACATTAGACTCAAGCCAGTCAGCGAGGGTAGAACCATTGCTGTTATTGACCAGATAGGAAGCAAGGAGGGCGATACCCCATGCGCCACCTTCTCCGGCAGTATCCATTACTGAGATGGGAGAGTTGATGGCGGCGGCGAGTACACGCTGACCCACGCCCTTGGTCTTGAACAGTCCACCGTGTCCCGTGATACGGTCAACCTTGATATGCTCCTCGTTGAAGAGGATGTCATTACCAATCTTCAGCACACCGACAGAGGCATAGAGGTTGGCACGCATGAAGTTGGCAAGATTGAACTTGTCGTTGGCAGAGCGCACGAACATCGGGCGTCCTTCGGCAAGACCTGTGACCGGTTCGCCGGAGATGTAGTTATAGGCGATAAGTCCACCGCAGTCGGCATCACCTGTGAGGGCATTGTTATAGAGTTTGCCGAACACTTCGTTCATATCTACCGGAATACCAAGCAATTGCTGATATTCCTTAAAGAGATTCACCCACGCATTGAGGTCGCTGGTGCAGTTGTTGCAGTGAACCATAGCCACGAGTGAACCGTCGGGAGTGGTTACCATGTCAATCATCTCGTAAGGCTTGCTGAGGTCTTTCTCCAATACAATCATTGAGAATGAAGAAGTTCCTGCGGAAACATTACCAGTACGCTGCTTTACTGCATTAGTAGCCACCATTCCTGTTCCGGCGTCACCCTCGGGAGGACATACGGGAACACCTGCTTTCAGATTGCCTGACGGGTCGAGTCTCCTGGCTCCCTCCTCGGTGAGTACGCCAGCGTTCTCGCCTGCATTCAACACCTTGGGCAGAATGTCGGTGAGCTTCCACGGGTAGCCCTTTGGAGCTACGAGAGCGTCAAACTTCTCAACCATCTGCTGTGAGTAGTTGCGTGTCTCGGGGTCAATGGGCAACATACCTGATGCGTCACCTACACCGAGCACCTTCTCACCTGTGAGTTGCCAATGGATATATCCTGCAAGTGTGGTGATGAAGTCGATGTCCTTCACATGGTCATTGTCTTCAAGTATGCACTGATACAAGTGTGAAATGCTCCATCTGAGAGGAATGTTATACACAAACAGTTCTGACAATGCAGCGGCTGCCTTGGCGGTATTGGTGTTGCGCCATGTGCGGAACGGGACAAGAATCTCCTGCTGCTTGTTGAATGCCATATAGCCGTGCATCATGGCAGAGAAGCCGATGGCGGCAAGGCTCTGAATCTCGCAGTCATACTGTGCCTTGACATCCTTGCGGAGTTCGGCATAGCAGTCCTGAAGACCATTCCATATAGCGTCAATGCTGTATGTCCACAGTCCGTCAACGAGTTGGTTCTCCCACTCGTGACTTCCCTGTGCTATAGGCTTGTTCTCACCGTCAATGAGAACGGCCTTGATACGGGTAGAGCCAAACTCTATACCGAGAATGGCCTTACCCTGTTGGATTGTTTCTTTTGCTGTCATTATTGTGTCTCTGTATTTTGTTTATATTAGCGGAGAGCCTTATTCAGCATATAGTAAACCTCGTTGTTGCGGAGCTGGTTCTTGAATCCGCTGATGGTGGTGTCCTTGTCGATATTGACATACTCGATACCAACCATTTCCGCGAAGTCTTCCCAGTATTCTGCCGTGATGTCGTAAGAGAATGCGCTGTGGTGTGTACCACCGGCGAGAATCCATGCGCCGGCACCAATCTCGAATGTAGGCTGCGGAACCCAAAGGGCAGATGCAACGGGGAGCTTGGGCATTGGCTTCGGCTCGATACACTCCACCTCGCTCGTGATAAGACGGAAGCGGTTGCCGAGGTCAACAACTGTTGCCTTGATACCCTTACCTGTCTTGGATGTGAAGACGAGGCGTGCGGTCTGCTCCTTGCGGATACCGATACCGAGGAAGTGAACCTCAAGAGTCGGTTTGTCAACTGCGATGAGAGGACAAACCTCAAGCATGTGGCTCTGGAGAGAAGAAGTGCAGTCAGCTGCGAAGTTGAGTGTGTAGTCCTCAAGGAACGAACATCCCTTGGCAAGACCCTGGTTCATCACCCAAAGTGAGCGATAGAGACAAGCTGTCTTCCAGTCACCCTCAGCACCGAAACCGATACCTTCTGCCATCAAACGCTGTGAAGCAAGACCGGGAATCTGGTCGAAACCGATGAAGTTCGGGTCGTTGATGTCTGCCTCGCCGAGGTCGTCGAAGTTGGTTGTGAATGCTGTTGCACCCTCTTCCTTCAATACGCGACGGAGAGCAATCTCAGCCTTTGCGGCATGCTTAACCTTCTCCCAATACACCTCTTCGCCAGACTCGTCAATCTTAATTGTATATGCCTTCTTGTACTCCTCTACGAGAGCGTCAGCCTCTTCGTCAGAAACCTGCTTCCAGTATTCCATGAGGTTGGATACAGGATAGTAGTCAACATGATAGCCGAGACGCTGCTCAAACTCAACACGGTCACCGTCGGTAACGGCAACATTGTTCATGTTCATACCGAACATCAGACAGCGAACGTCGTGTGCATCGGCAACGGCGGCTGCAACGCGCGACCAAACGGCAATGCTCTCCTGAGCCTCGGGGCTTTTCCAATGACCAACAACCACCTTGCGGGGAATACGCATACGGCTGCAGATGTGACCGAACTCGATGTCACCGTGAGCCGACTGGTTGAGGTTCATGAAGTCCATGTCGATAGTGTCCCAAGGCAACTCTGCGTTGTACTGGGTGTGGAAGTGGAGCAAGGGCTTCTTCAAAGCCTGCAGACCCTTAATCCACATCTTGGCGGGAGAGAAGGTGTGCATCCAAGTGATGATACCCACGCACTTCTCGTCGTTGTTTGAAGCCTTCATAATGGCCTCTACCTCAGCTGAAGAATTGGCTGTTCCCTTATAAACCACCTTCATGGGCAGGCGTCCCGACTCGTTGAGTCCGGCTACCATCTCCTTTGAGTGTGCATCTACCGACACTACAGCATCTCCGCCATAAAGAAGTTGGGCACCGGTGACAAACCATATTTCATAGTTTTCAAATATCTTGTTCATAATTCTTGTTTTTAATGTAATGTATAATGTGGTTTCACTGATAATCGGTTATTTCTTCTGTCCGTAGTATGCGTTGGGACCGTGCTTGCGACTGAAATGCTTCTCTACAAGCAGCGGATTCATGGTTGTCCAAGGGTTGAGTGTGAATGAGATGTAAGCCATTTTTGCCACCTCTTCCATGACCACAGCATTATATACGGCATTGTCAGGATTCTTGCCCCAAGAGAAGGGTCCGTGGTTCTTCACCAGTATTCCCGGTGTATGCACGGGATTGATGTTCCCTTGCTTGATGCGCTTCACCATCACATTGCCTGTTTCCAACTCATAGTCGCCAGTCACCTCCTCTTCTGTCATGTCATCGGTACAGGGAATCTCGTCATGGAAATAGTCGGCATGGGTAGTTCCAATATTGGGAATGTCCTTGCCTGCCTGTGCCCATGCAGTAGCATAGGTGGAATGGGTATGCACTACTCCGCCTATCTCGGGAAATGTCCTATACAGTACGAGATGGGTCGGCGTGTCTGACGAAGGATTGAGGTCGCCCTCAACGACTTTCCCTGTCTGAAGGTCAACGACCACCATATCAGACGCTTTCATCTCATCGTAGCTGACACCTGAGGGCTTGATAACCACAAGTCCCTTTTCGCGGTCTATACCAGATACGTTACCCCAAGTAAATATTACAAGATTGTGTTTCACCAGGTCAAGATTTGCCTTGAACACCTTTTCTTTCAATTCCTCTAACATATCTTTATGCTTTTATTTGTTATTTATGTACGTAGATTGAGTGCAATTTGAAACTGTCCAATGATTGTTTTCTTTGGCAAGGGATTACCAGAAATAAACATAGAACGCCACGGTGAGTCCGAGGATGATGACCGTGTGCATGACATCCCACTTATTCCAACTGGCACGTGTGGATGCACGTTGCTCAGGTGTGGAGGTGCCAAATACAAGACCCTGAATCTTTGAGGGGGTCGGAGCCTCGGTCAGCAGACTGACGCAAATCACTACGATAATGCAGAACAGGAACATCCAGCCACAGAAGAACAGCCAGTTGAGGTCGTAGAACAGG
>JBJEKQ010000132.1:0-22831 GCA_051878715.1 Prevotella sp. | reverse complement strand
GAAACTGCTGGTACCATCCACAGGCATTCCGCTCTCGTAGAACTTCTTGCCGTCGGGCAACACATCCTCGCTCACCTCACCCAGATTGACATACAGGTCACCGCCATAGGATGCCGCATTGGGCTGGCTGCTGGTATAGATGAAGGGATCGAGCAGCCAGAACTCCACATACTCTATATTGGCACTCTCAAAGTCGGTAGTCTCCAGTTTCCTCATCATTCCGCCCCATTTGCTTCTCGGTGTGGTGAAATATCCGTCAGTACCCATACTGGTAGTGAAGTTATAGGGACCGCGCTCAGAGGGATAGTATGCCATGTTGAGGATGCTCAGGGTAGAGGTGGCGCCGTTGTAGGTACTCTGGTCACGGTTGGGATAGAGTTCGCTGACATACACCTCACGGACATAGTGGTTGGACAACTGCTCCAAGTCGCCCTTGATATGCGCCGGGGTGAGCGAACTGCTCTGGTAGGTGAAGATAGGGTCGATGGTGTACCATGCCATCTGCGCACGGTTGTAGCCTGCCGTCAACCCTGCCTTGTCGCTGTGTTCGGCAAACATGGACGGCACGCTGGAGAGCACCCACGACTTGGGGTCTATGACACTGATGCCGTTCTTGGTATTCTCGAAGTCATCGATATACGAGGCATTGTCCTGCGTGCCGCTGGCTTGTCCGGCAATGAGTTGCGCGAACTCTCCGGTGAATGAAATCTGCGACGGTTTGGTAAGATGCAGTCCCGGCAAGAGGTCGAGCATGTTGGTAAGCCACTGGCTCTCTTTCTTCCAGTTCAGGTTCACTCCCCAGAGGAAGTTGTTGAGCGGTTCCGAACCCATGTTCACCTTGGAGGTCATCGGCTGCTCATGCAAGTGCATGAAGGTACCTCCTATCTGGAACTCCTTGGAAAAGTCGTACTCCCAGTTCAGTCCCCACATAGTCTTGCGCTGCATACCATATTCGGTATCGCTTTCCAGACTCACGTTCACAGAAGTTCCGGCATCAATGATGCTTTGATTGAGGATGGTCACCTCACCGGCAGAATAATCCACACTGTAATCCGAGCCCTCGGTGAGCACCACTCCGCCTGCAGTGACTACTACCGACCCCTGCGGCACATTGTAGGCTCCCAAGGATATCACATTGGCAGCATGTCCCTTGAACTGTCCCGACAGACGGTACTTGTCTTTCTCTGCCACCTGCTTGGCGGCAGTCCGGGTGGTATCGTAGAGTTCCTGGAACACATATTTCTCTATCTTGTCATCAGACAATCCCCTGCTTTTCAGCGCATTCCTCATGCCCTCACCAAAAGGTTCGGCGGTGGGGAAGAATATACGACCGTTCTGAACGGTATAACCTTCCACAAAGTCGAACTTGGCATCAGAGCGCACCTTGTTGTTGGCATCCAGGCGATCGCAGCCCATCACCTTGATGAGAGGCTCCTTGGCACTGCTTCCCGAAGAAGAGGCAAACGATTCGGGCAGGTAGTTCAGATACACGCCTGCCGTATCGCTCTGGTATTTCACATCCAGGCGGAACTTTGTCTTTTCCACTGTAGAGGCAAGATAGTACACGTTTTTCATCATCAGTCGCCAGTTTGCCATCTGCGGACTATTGTTGGTGTTCTTGATAGCCTTGACAAACAGTGCCTCGGAAGTGTTGGTGTTATCGGCGGCAAACTCTCCCACCTGATAGGTCTGACCGTTGTACGTGTATTCATAAGCCACGGCAAGTACCTGGTCGGGCTGCAATCCCGTTTTGAGGGAGATATAACCCAGCGACTTGTTCAGCGTGTATTCCGACGAGGTAAGCAGGCGTGCGCTCTGCACCTTTTCATAATCCACACCTCCTGAGAATCCGGGAATAGCACCCAGCACATCGCTCGTCTGGTCGATGTTACGGGCAGCAGCATACTGTGACACCATCATCTGATATTCCTGGTTGGCTGAATTGGAAGGTACCACCTCAATGGCAGAGGTGCCCCACTGGATGGTGTTGCTGGTGTATTTGCTTTCCGCCAGGTCGGCAAGGGCAATGATATTGCGTGTATTGGTGGTATTTCCGCTACGGTTGGTCACCCACACCTCAATACGCGTGATGGAGATACCCGACATGATATGGGGCAGGGAGCGCATGTGCTGGTCATAATGGCTACGGAAATAGTGTGCCAGGAAGAAGTGGCGGTTCTCCTCATAGTCGGCAGCATCGATATCAAAGGGGGTTGTCTGCGTACCTCCTTTGGACGATACACTCTTGGTGGTGGATTTCTTCTGTGAGAGCACTGCCTGCAACTTCAGTTTGCCGAACTGAAGGTCTGTTCGCACACCGAAGAGCGAACTGGCACCCTTGATGAGTGAGGAATTGGTAGGAAAGGTCACATTGCCCGCCTCTACCAGCTTGATTATCTCATCTTCCTTTCCCTCGTAGCGCAGTTTGATATTCTTGGTATCAAAGTCAAAGGTGGCATCGGTATTGTAGTTCAGGTTCAGGTCCAACTTGTCGCCCACCTTACCGTTGAGGTTCAGGTTTATCTTCTCATCAAAGTCAAAAGCCTTGGTTTTCCTGTTTCTGACGGGCAGCGAGGGGTTGTCAATGCTTTTCAGATTGGCACCCACCTTGAGTTCGGCAGTTCCCTGTGTCTTGATACGCACGCCTCCGGGACCGAAAATCTTCTCGGCAGGTCCCAAATCAAACTTCATGTCACTGAACGAGAATTTCTCCTTGCCCTGGTTGGCGGTGTTTTCCGCATCCTTTTTCTTGAAAAAAGCCTGTGCCTCGCGGTGTTCCGTCCACTGCATATATTCCTCCGGACTCATCAGTACAGGCGCATTGAGATAGGTGTCGCCCATTTTTGTACCCAGCACATAACCTCCCAAAGTATCGTTATACACCACCTGCGATTTGATGTTGTCGGGTGTTTTCAGGTCGAGCGACATCGAATCAAGGTCTTCGGTGGTCAGGGGCACAGTGCGCTTCACCCTCCATCTTGCATTCAGCAGGGAGTCGGGTATGCTGTCATCGGCAGCCACCAGCCGTGGCTGTGCCTTTGGGGTTGGTCTTTTTCGGGTATTATCGTCTTGCGGAGCAGCCAAAGCCACCACTCCAAGCAAGCAGATAAGTATGTAGGATATACGTCTCAATGTCTTCTTCTGTCGTCAAGGGCACTGCTACTTCATCAGCTTGAGTGCCATCTTTACCACTTGTTCCACGGGTGCATCGGGATTCTCCTGCAACAGTTGCACCACCACTTTCTGCGACGGAGCAGGCGCAAAGCCCAGCATGGTGAGTGCACCTACCGCCTCCTCCTTCACCACATTGTCGATAGGCGATTCCACTACGCCGCCAGCAGGAATCTCTTCGGCTATGCCCAGCGCCACTATCTTGTCGCGCAGCTCCACGATGATACGCTGTGCCGTCTTCAGTCCGATGCCCTTCACTCCCTTTATCACACGCTCATTGCCAGTAGAGATGCAGCCACACAGTTCTGCCACACTCATAGCTGAGAGCATCATGCGGGCGGTAGCGGCTCCCACTCCCTGCACACTGATAAGCAGTTCAAACATCTCGCGCTCTTTCTTTCCGGCAAAGCCGTAAAGCAGATGAGCGTCTTCCCTGATTACCTCATAGGCGTAGAGCTTCACTTCCCTTTTGCCTTGAATGGCGGTATAGGTATTAAGCGATATGCCCATACTATAGCCTACCCCGGCAGCTTCCACTACCGCCTGCGCAGGATTGAGTTCGGTCAGTTCACCTTTAATATAGTCTATCATTGCAGTGTTCTTAGTTCATGTACCGGGATGTAACCGTTTTTCGGCACACCTCACCGTGAAATATAACGCATTACGCTGAGATTTATTGTGCTTTTCCACCTACAGAATGTGGCGAGCAGAAACAATGTTGGATTCTTTTAGTAAAAATAACGTTACATTTTGTAAGATATTTCATGCAAAATCAGTACTTTTGCAACACCTTTCGTTTCCTGTACACCTGTCATATAAGGAACGGGAACAGGACATATTGCCCGATGAAAGACAGAAAAGCAAACTCAAATACAACACAATATCAAAAACAAGACAACATGAAAAAGATTAGAGCCGCCATCGTAGGATATGGCAACATCGGCCGCTACACATTAGAGGCACTTCAAGAAGCAGAAGATTTTGAAATAGCAGGCGTGGTAAGACGCAACGGAGCCGCCAACAAGCCCGCAGAACTTGCTGACTATGCCGTGGTAAGCAACATCACCGAACTGAAAGACGTGGATGTAGCCATCCTCTGCGCCCCCACACGCAGTTGCGAAGAGTTTGCCAAGCAGATTATCCCCATGGGTATCAACACGGTAGATAGTTTCGACATTCATACCTCTATCTGCGATTACCGCGCTACCCTGATGCCTATCTGCCGTGAGCACAAGGCGGTGAGCGTGATTGCCGCCGGTTGGGATCCGGGTTCTGACTCTGTGGTTCGTACCCTGATGGAGGCACTGGCACCCAAAGGACTCAGCTATACCAATTTCGGTCCCGGCATGTCGATGGGGCACAGCGTATGCGTGCGCTCCAAGAAGGGTGTGAAGAATGCGCTCAGCATGACCATCCCCCTGGGCGAGGGAATCCACCGCCGTATGGTATATGTAGAACTGGAAGAGGGTGCAACCTTGGAACAGGTGACCGCCGACATCAAGGCTGACCCCTATTTTGCCAATGACGAGACCCACGTGTTCGCCGTAGAGTCGGTGGATGCCGTGCGCGACATGGGACACGGCGTACACATGGTGCGCAAGGGCGTGAGCGGTAAGACACAGAACCAGCGCATCAGTTTCGACATGAGCATCAACAACCCTGCCCTCACCGCACAGATTCTGGTGGGTGTGGCACGTGCTTCCATGCGCCTGCAACCGGGATGCTACACCATGATTGAGATTCCCGTGGTAGATTTGCTGCCCGGAGAACGCGAAGACCTGATTCGCCATCTGGTGTAATCACCGGCTTCCATATACATTCAAGTCCTTGCATCTGCACTGCAACAGTCAAGATGCAAGGACTTGTTCTTTACAAAAAAAAAGGTGGTTTGTTTTCACAAATCCACCTCAATAAAACAGGATGTCGTTGTTTAGTCCATTATACTTGATATATCTGTCATGACACCATTGTACTCAAAACTTCCGTTCAGCCAATTGTAGCCAGCGGGTAAACCGCTCTTAAACACGTCATCGAATCCATCACCACCGTATAGCCAGAGGTTCTCAACCTTCACATGGATATTGTTGCCCGTTCTGTTAATGGTCAACGTTCCGGGATTCTGTGCTTTGAGGAAATCATCCTCAGGGTCCCAAACATAGGTAGCCTGATAATTCACCTCGGTATTGGTGATTCTACCTCCACAGTCAAACCAAAGTTCATACTCGCCGGGATTGAGAGTCAGGTTCTCAAATGAGAATATCTGATTCTTAAAATAGATTTGAAACATCGCATGATCTGTATAACTCCCGTTAAAGTTAAGCATGTCGTGGTTGGTGAACATCAGTTCCCCGTCAGTACTGTCATAGATATAGCAATAGTTGAACCCATAGTTTGTTCCATTTACCACAAGAGCTCCCTTGCTACTACCTCCAGATACCTCTCCAGATGCACCTCCACCACTGTTGTCATCATCGTCACTGCCGCACGAAGCCAATCCTGCAATCATGCAAACCGCCATCATTACAAGACCGATTTTTCTTAATGTTTTCATTGGTATTTAATATTAGTTTATAAATTGGTTAAATTTCCCAAGCACTCAATTCCTGAAGATTCATACCATTTTCAAGATATATCACGCACATCCTGCACACGCCCTGTTACCATGAACATTACAGAAGAAGCGCTGCAAATATAGCAAATAAAACTGATAAACTCAAAAATATAGTTTATTTTTCACCCTCACTATGTATCACTGTTTGACGATACGCAGTTCATAGACAGGCAAACTACGCCCGTTGGAGGTTATCCTGACCTTGACGCTCCGTTTGCCCTGCAACAACGCAGCGGGTAACTCACATTGGGCATTGGCAAATCTGTCTTCATCGCGGGCGCTTTCCACGGTAAGCACAGGAGTGCCATCCACGCTGACGGTGGCATTGCCGCGCTCTGCCGCCCAGTATTTCAGCATCAATATTCTGGAAGTCTGTTCCTCTCCCACGTTCATGGTGTATTCAAACCATCCCTTGTTGGCTTGGCGGAAACGCTCATCGTGGGCAGCTCCCTGTCTGGTCTTTTCCTGCAACACTCCATGATCTGCCTCGCTCTGCTGTCTGCCCGGCTGCACATAGTCGATGGTGCGCATCTGTATGGCCTGCACAGAGTCTTCCTGCCGTTTGGCTTCTGCCTGCATCTGTTGCCATTTTCCCGGCGTCACATTGAGCCAGTACATCATATAACGGCTGTCGTGCAGGGTGTTGAAAGGTTGCATCACCAGATTCTTTCCCGATGTATTAAGCACCTGATAGGAGCCAAAGTCAAAGGTGAGTCTATCAGAATCAACGGGACGGATAGCCGACTGCAGCGCTTCCCTATCGCCGAGAAGGATGGGGGCAGAATAGATGTTCAACTGCTTTCCCGCTGCGATATGCCCCATTCTGCTGTCATCGGCATGAAGCCCTCTCAAATCTTCCGTACCCGTCTTGGCGCAAAGCAACACAGGACCATACTTGATGGCCACATAATCCTCGGCATGGGGCAACGGCTCTACCCGTATGCTCATGGGCAGCGATACCTCCACCACATCGCCTTTCTTCCACTTACGGTGAACAACGGCATAGCCCTTCTCTGCACTGCAAGCCACCGGTTTGCCGTTGACGCGCAGGGAGAAACCACCTTGGGTCCACCACGGGATGCGCACCATCAGGGCAAAAGTGCCTTTTCCCTGCACCTTGATACGCGTGGCAGGTTCATAAGGAAAGGTGGTACTCTGCTCTATCACCATCTTTCTGGCCTTCCACTGCAAGGTGGAGGCTGCAAAGAGGTTCACCCAAAGGGTGTCGTTGTTCACAGAACGGGTATAGATAAACTCCCCGTACTTGCCATGGTTTTCCATACCGCTGCCCACACAGCACCACATCGCCTGATTTGTCTGCGAATAGACTCTGTAATGCTGCGGACGTGCCGGAGTGAAATACACATAACCACCCGTCACAGGATGCTGGGTGGAAAGGATGTGGTTGAGCAGGGTACTCTCGTAGAAATCGGCATAACGGCTGTCGTGCTCGTCCATAAACAGACATTCTGACAACTTGAGCATATTATAACTGTTGCACGACTCCACGCCCTCGGCACTGGTGATGAAACGATGGTACTTGGTGGCTGCGGGAAACCACTCGTTGATGGAGTTGCCGCCTACGGCAATGGTGCGCTGTGTGACCACGTCCTGCCAGAAAAAACGGGCAGCCTCTCCATACGCCTCATCCCCACCGCAGGATGCAGGAGTGTGGGCATGCTGCTGATAGACACGCTCAAAACCGATAACCTTGGGCACCTGGGTGTTGGCATGCCTGTTGTCCAGCGTGGCGGCTTGATGACTTGCCATGCCCCGGAGCAACCACTTGTGAGAGAAACGACACGCCTCCCTGAGATACCTGGCATCACCCGTCATGGCGTAGGCATCGGCAAACATCTCGTTCATGCCTCCATACTCCTGTTGCAACGACTGCTCTATCTGTTCGTCGGTGAGACGCTGTGTCATAGCCACTCCCCAATCGCAGAGGCGCAGGAACATGCTTCGCGCATCCTCCCTGCCGGCATAGAGCCAGGCATCGCGCAATCCGGCAAAGAGTTTGTGGATGTTATAAAAGGGTACCCACCACTTCCACACCACATCCACCTCACCGGAGGCAAAGCGAGTGAAGAACTCCTTGGAGCGCGGCACACCACCCACATAGCCGTGCATAAGGGTATCGGTTCCGTTGTCCCATGCCTTCTGCGCCTTACTGATACGGTCCAGACACCAATCCAGCCGCTCAGCCAGGCGCCGTCTGGTGTTCTCATCCTGGCATGAAGCCCATGCTATGGAGAGGGCACTGATATAGTGACCGCCCACATGACCGTCAAGTCCTGTCCAATTGGCAAAGGGTTTTCCACTCTCTTCTATGCCTGCCTCATGCTCATAGGGCTGCATCAGTCGCCCGGCGTCATAGGCAAGCAGCACGGAATCGTTGAGCTGCATGGCTCTGAGCAGGGGTCCCTCGTTCAGTTTCACGTCAGTCAAGGGAAACAGTTGGGGATAAAGCGCCGTCTGTGCATGGCACACTGCAGAACCGGCACACATCAGTGCCGTCAGAAAAAGTGTACGGAAAAATCTGTTTGTCATAATTATATAGGAGTTAAAGATCATTTTCTCTCTGTATCTGTTGTCATCGCCTCGCACAGCTTTCTTTGCAACACACGCGCATCGAGCACCGACATCTCGCTGTCCATGATGGCAAAGGCAAGGGTATGACCGTTGGGAGCATCGCAGAAACCTGCCAGCGAACTGATGCCATAGGGATGAGACAGGGTACCCGTCTTGGCACGTATCTTCCCGCGGGTAGTGGCTTTGGTCATCTCACGGGCAAGGGTACCGTCAACACCTGCCACGGCAAGGTTGTCCATCAGCGACTTGCGTATCTTTTCATTATTATATCCATAGCGCAGCAGCGTGGTCAGCGCCAAGGGCGAAAGACAGTTGTGGGTACACAATCCGCAACCGTCGTGGATGGTAAGCGAAGGTTGTGAAAGTCCCAGTTCCTGCTTCATAAAATACCGAAGATACTGCACGCCTGCATGGGCGGGATTGCCATAGGGATAGACTTTGTGACCTATGGTATAGAGCAGGGCGGTGGCTTGGGTATTGGAACTGTTTTTCCACATGCGCCTGATGACCTCGTTGACTGACAGACGGGTGATGTGCAGGGTTTTGAATCCGTGGGGCACAGGAGTTTTCTGCACCTGACTGTCTGTCACCGCAATGCCCTGACCGCGCAGCGATGACAGCAGCGCCTTGATTACCCTCCGTTCTCCCTTGTAGAGCAAACCGTATTTGGAAAAGGAGAGGTCCCAAGGGTACCAGTGCTCCTCGCTGGTCACGGGTTCCGTGACAGCGAGTTCTATAATGAGCTTGCCAGTAATGCGCTTCACCCCCTTCTGCTTCAACACCCTGGCAAAGGGTTGCAGGTCGGCCTCCATCAGTTGGGGATTGAGTCCGGCCCTGAACGCGATATCCCCTTCCAGCGTGCCGTCTGAAAGCACCTTGCCCCGCATCATCATGGCTGTCCAATAGTGGAAATCGGTACCCAGCAACTGCAATCCGGCGATGCCCGTGAGCAGTTTCATACACGATGCGGAGGGCAGTGCCAGGGTGTCGCAATGACCATAGACAGGCTTGTCGGCTGTGAGGTCATATACATGAAAGGCAAACTGCCCTTCAGGACGCGGCAGGGAGGCAAAACGCTCCAAACGCCGTTGCAATGCAGAGTCTGTCTCTATCGGTTGCTGTGCCGTGCTATCAGCCTCCTCAACGGAAAACGAGCGGCAACTGCACCCACTCAGCAAGGCCATCGACACCACCGACACGCCTGCCACTATATATATAATAATGTGTATAAAACTGACTTTACTATTTTCAAACATTGTTCGTTTTCTTCACTTCCTTCAAAAGGCGGATACATTGAACCTGCCAAAACAGGCACCTGCCATCACTTGGCACCACATTGCCAACCCGCTACCTGCTCCAACTGTCGGCACACCTCGGTATTGTCCATACGTCCGTGGAAGCGTTCCGCCCCCACCCCAATAGCGAAGCAGGGCACATAGCCATCGCTGTGATCATAAGTGCCCCAAGCCACATTGGCACACTCCGCCTGTATATCTCTTACCAGTGCCGCCAACTCATTGTCTTTCTGGTAGAGGGTCTCGACATCTGTTCCACTGCCGTCCTTCACATGGTTGTATGCCGTCTTCAGCCGCTGGGTCTGCGTATCCGTAAGCTCCACCTTGTCCCAAAAACCGAAATTCTGTTTCAGCAGTTGTTCCACCTTGTCCCAGGTGTCATCGCCCGTTTTGTGCAACTGTTTGAGAACATGTCCCAGCCGTTCTATGCTGATGTGCTGATATTGCAGCACGTCAAGATGCAGACTGTATTTCTTCCAGCCCATCGACAATCCTCCCGTTTCATGGTCGGCAGTAACCACGACAAGTGTTTCGTCCGGATGCTGCCTGTAGAAGTCGTACGCCACCCTGACAGCACTGTCCATATCAATCACTTCCTGCACCATACACATATCATGGGCATGACATGCCCAGTCAATCTTGCCTCCTTCTACCATCAGGAAGAAGCCGTCCTTTTTCTGCTGCAGAGCGGCAAGATGTTCCACGGCAGCCTGCGTTATCTGTGTCAACGTAAGGTCGCCCTCTTCCCTATCTACCGCATACGGTATGCTATGATTATCCCTTTTGTTGGCAGCTCTGCTTTGCAGCAGTATCAGCTTGTCACAAGTATGTTTCATCTCTTGCCATTCGTCCCAGCCATAAGCAATGGCATAACCGTTGCGTTCTGCCAACTGATATAGTGAGGGCTGGTTGTCACCCTTTTTCGGCACAGCCTTCAGCAAGTCGGCACCGGCAAAGAAGTCGTAGCCGCTTGCCGCCAACTGGGCACCGATGGCGTAATACTCGCTTCTGTCCTTCACATGGGCGTAATAGGCAGCGGGGGTAGCATGGTTCAGGGTCACACTGGTGGCAATGCCCACAGCCGCCCCTGCTTGCTGTGCCTTACAGGCGATGCCATGCACCGGGGTGGTTTTGTCATCAAGCATTCCCAACACACCGTTGGCTGTCTTGTGACCTGTGGCAAGCGCCGTTCCTCCGGCAGCAGAGTCGGTAATGCCATGGTCTGAACTCTGGGTATTCACCAACGCCACATGGGGGAATGAGGGAAAGCACAGCGGTTCTGTCCCTATATTTCCCTTGATTGCCGACAGATAGGTCTCAGCCATGTTCACCTGGTTCACACCCATCCCGTCGCCAATGAAACAGAACACGTATTTAGCCCTGTTCTGGGCACTGAGCGCCAGCACCAACACGAACAGCAGGGTCGTAGCGACACATTTTCTCATCCATTGCTGCAAGCCTGTCCTTTTCATTTTTTTCAGTTCTTTTTTCAAACTCCGCGCAAATGTAGCAAAAACGGCGGATAATCGAGAATAAAACCGACACATTTTACAAACTTCCCACTGCCTGGCTACCCCATTATGATGCCTGTCACCCCATCTTCTTGCGGCAGGCGATGGACTTTTGCCACGATTTTGTCCAAAAAAGCGTAAATCCGTCCCATTTATTTTGCAGTATGTGCGAATTGTGCTTACTTTGCAGCCGTTTTGGAGGAAACAAAAACAGCACATGATGACACCACCGAATAAGAATATCTTTCAACAGCCCTTGTGGGTGTCGGTATTCGCACTCACGGCAGCCATCCTATGGGGATGGGCATATCCACTTATCAAACTCGGGATGCAGGAATTTCTGATTACAACAGAAATGACTGCATCCAAAATGCTTTTTGCCGGTATCAGGTTTTGCGCGGCAGGCCTCATCATACTCGCCGCCGCGGCATTCACCCATCGGCGCTTTGCCCTGGCCAAGCCCTCACACTGCTGGTTCATACTGGTATTCTCACTGCTCAACACCACCCTGCACTACGGATTCTTCTATTTGGGACTGTCACACAGCGAGGGAGCAAGGGCAGCCATTCTCAACTCGTTGAGCGTGTTTACAGTGGTAATTCTGGCTTGTCTCTTCTTCAAGAGCGACAGATTCACCATGCGCAAGACGGCGGGCTGTATCGTGGGCTTCGCCGGTATTATGGCACTCAACATGGGCGGCAAGGAGAGCGGACATTTCACATGGCTGGGCGACGGCATGATAATCCTCAACGCCCTCTGTTCGGCTTTTGCCTCACTGATGACGCGAGGACTGAGCAGGCGCGTGGATGTGTTTGTAGGCACCGGGTATAGTCTCTCCCTCGGCGGTGCACTGCTCATGGTGCCTGCCTTGGTCATGGGTGCCACCCTGCCCCGCATCACCCCATGGGGTATCGCCATCCTTGCCATGCTCACCGCCATCTCCACCATCGGCTTTGTACTCTACAACAGGCTCATCATCAGCAATCCGATAGGCAAAGTGGCGATATACAACTCACTTATCCCTGTCACTGGCGCCGTTACCTCATGCCTGTGTCTGGGTGAAGCATTCTACTGGAAATATGTCATTGCCGGGGCACTTGCCACCTTGGGCATCTATCTCATCAACAAGGGCAAATGAAATCCAGGCAAGTACGCTCTACCGTGTAGGGACGCACCTTGGTATTTGCCACTTCCACATGGGCAGGATGCACGGCATACGCCTTGAGAGCAGCCTCATCTGCCAATGTGCTGTCGAGCATCACATCACAGTTGGAGGATTCCAGACGACCTTCAATGTGTACCTTGATATCCAGCAGACCGGGCACCACACCCTGCAATGCCTCCAGCCCCTGTTTGATGCTCTGCTTCACTTCCTCTTTCTGCTGCTCTGTAAGTTCCGGATTGAGTTTCCAAAGAATGATATGTTTTACCATCGTCGTAAATTTATTTGGTGAATAATGAAAATCCTATCGTTTTCAGACACTCACGGAGAGAAACACCCGGAATGCGGGTATTGAAATGAAAAAAGGTTAAAAGTGTCTCACGACAGTTTTAACCCTTATTTTCTAACTAACTTATTATCAACTATTCATTACTCGTTCATTTCCAATACTTTCTCTGTGTATCTTTACACATACTCCCTAAATCCCTCACGGAATTGAGAAACGTGTATTCACGTCTGATTTGTTCTTCTTAGTGCAAAGATAGGATGAAGTGTATAATATTTCTAATTTTTGTATCAAAAAAACAACGCAAACGTTTGCGATTTAACGAAATAATAGTTACTTTTGCTCAAACACGACCGAAAAGGGAATACTGAAAGAGACAAAAAACCGTCAACCATATATAATATATGACGGAAAGTCAAGAAAAACTCACCTCTATTCATTGACCGTTATGGTATTAGGAAAACACAGATGTTCACTGAAGGACATGGCAGCGGAACTGGGCGTGAGTGTTGCCACCGTGAGCCGTGCGCTGCGCAACAGTTCGGAAATCAGCAAGGAGATGCAGGCAAAAGTGAAGGAACTCGCCCGCAAATGGAACTATCGCCCCAATCCGTTTGCACAGAGTCTGCGCAAGGAGGCACCCAAGATTATAGGGGTGGTACTGCCCAACCTGGTAAGCCACTACTATGCCTCTGTGCTCGACGGAATAGAAGAAGAGGCATCCCGCGCCGGCTATTCGGTAATCAGCGCCAACAGCCATGAGGACTGTAAGGCAGAGGCTCTGGCAATAGACAACTTCATAGGTCTGCATGTAGAGGGCATCATTGCCTGTCTGGCACAAAACACCACCGACTATTCCCACTTTGAGGAAATCAACGATATGGGCATCCCCCTTGTGTTCTTCGGTCGCACCTGCCTGTCAGAAAAGTTCTCGTCGGTAAAGGCCAACGGTGACGAAGCTGCACAGATGGCCACTCAGCATCTTATCGACACCGGCAGCAAACGCATAGCCTTTATCGGAGGGCCCAACAACCTGGACATGGTGACCAGGCGCAAGCACGGTTATCTGGAAGCACTGAGAGAGAATCACATCCCCATCGACCGCACCTTGGTGGCTTGCGACAAGATTGACTACCAGGTGGCACTGCACAACACCACAGAGCTGTTGCTGCGCCCCGACCGCCCCGATGCCATACTGGCATTCAACGACATCATCACCTTTGCAGCCTTCACAGCCATCCGGCAGATGAAGTTGCGCATTCCACAGGATGTGGCACTGATAGGCTTTACCGACGATGTGCACACAGAATACGTGACGCCGCGCCTCTCTGCCATTGTTGACAGATCACAGCAAATGGGACAGACGGCATGCCGTCTGCTGCTGGGCAATATCAGCGGAGACAAGACCATCTACCGCAAGATTGTGCCCCAAAAACTGGTTATCAGGGAAACGTCGGCAAAGAACAGTGCCGAAGCTCAGCACTCCCGATAGAAGTCAAGTGCCTGGAATATCTCTTCCTTGGAGGCTGTCTGGTTGATGCGTATGTCACCCACTCCGCCAAGCAGGGTAAAGTTGATAATGCCCGATGTGTTTTTCTTGTCGTGGGTCATCCATTCAAACAACTCGTCATAGTCGTTGCAGGTGAACGCCATCTTGCCGTAATGCTCTTTGATGTAGTTTACCGTCTGGTACATCTTCTCTGAAGGGAAGCCGGTTTTCTGTACGCTCAGATACAGCTCGCATATCATGCCCCATGCCACCGCATAGCCGTGAAGCACAGGGATGCGCTTCAGGGCGAACGATTCAAAGGCGTGCCCCACGGTATGTCCCAGGTTCAGTGCCTTTCTGATGCCCTTTTCGGTAGGATCAGCCTCTACGATGCGCTCTTTCACCGCCACCGAGCGCGCCACCATGCCTCGCAGCATATCCAGGTCAGGGCGATGGATATCGAAGGCAAGCAGTTCCGCCCACTCTTCTTCAGTACTTATCAATCCGTGCTTCAACATCTCAGCATAGCCCGAGCACAGGTTTTCCTGGTTCATGGTGCGTAGGAACACGGTATCGAGAATCACATTGGCAGCATTGTTGAACACACCTATCTCGTTTTTCAGTCCTCCCCAGTTGATGCCCGTTTTTCCTCCCACAGAGGCATCCACCATCGAGAGCAGCGTGGTGGGTATGTTTATATAGGTAATGCCACGCTTGAAGGTGGACGCTGCAAATCCGCCAAGGTCGGTCACCATTCCTCCCCCAAGGTTTACCAACAAGGAATGGCGTGTGCCTCCTCCACCGCCCAGCGCACTCCACACATGTCCCAACGACTCGATGTTTTTGTTGCTGTCAGTGGCACCGATGGTTATCACCTGTGCTTCCTCCAGACATCCTGTCTGCCGGGCTATGGGCAGACACAACTGCACGGTGGTCTCATCTGCCAGCACGAACAGCCTGTCATACTTGCACCGGCTCATGGCGTGCTGCAGTGCCCGGGTAAGGTTATCGGATATGATGACTTCTTGTTTCTGCATACCTAATGATGTTTATATGTGCAAAATTACACATTTTCCATGAACATCACGCTTCTTTGCAGGCTTTTCATCCCGATAAATGCGCTAATTGTCGAAACAGAGGTCAGAAAAACTGCATTTTTATCTGCTGTTTTAAACTTTTCACACCTTTCTTCGTCATAACATCGTACAATAAAAACAGGCAATGAAAAAAATACTGATGATGGCAGTGTGCCTCGGCATGGCAGTGTCCATGATGGCACAGCGTGTGATTAGCGGAAAGGTTATAGAGGCGGATTCAAAAGAGCCTCTGGCATCCACCACCGTAAAACTGATGAAGACAGACAGCAGTCTGGTGGCAGGAGTGCTCACCCAACTGGATGGTTCGTTCAAGGTGAAAGCCCCGGCTTCGGGCAAGTATCTCCTGAAGATTTCGTGCGTGGGCTTCAAGAACATCGTGCGCACCCTCAACATCAGTGAAGACAAGGACATTGCCTTGGGCAACATCAGCATGGAGACAGATGCCATCATGCTCCAGGGTGCCACCATCACCAAACAGGTGGCAAAGGTGATTCTGAAAGAAGACACCTTCGTATATAATGCCGCTGCCTACCGTACCCCCGAAGGCTCCGTGGTAGAGGAACTGGTGAGACGTCTTCCCGGCGCACAGATTGACGATGCCGGCAAGATAACCATCAACGGCAAGGAGGTAAAGAAAATCTTAGTGGATGGCAAGGAGTTTATGACGGGCGACACCAAGACTGCCATCAAGAACCTGCCTACCTCCATCGTGGAGCGCGTCAAGGCATACGATGAGAAGAGCGACCTGGCAAGAGTGAGCGGCATTGATGACGGGGAAGAACAGACAGTACTCGACTTTGGCATCAAGCGCGGCATGAACAAAGGATTCTTTACCAACAACGATGTGGCCTACGGAACGGAAGACCGATATGCCGCCCGACTGATGGCTGCCAAGTTCAACAGCAAACTGCGCATCATGGGCATGGGCAATGCCAACAACGTGAACGACCAAGGCTTTGGCGGAGGCGGCGGACGCTTCGGAAGAGGCAGAAGCGGACTGAATGCCAGTAAGATGGCCGGTCTGAACTTCAACTTCGAGGAGAAAGGGAAACTGAAACTGGACGGTAGCGTGAGATGGAACCACAGCGACGGCGACCAGCAGACAAAGTCATCTACAGAGAACTTCGTCACCACCAACGGCTCCTTCACCAACAGTCTGAACCAGAGTTTTTCTCGTTCCAACAGCTGGAACGCAAACATGCGCATCGAATGGACTCCCGACACCATGACCAACATCTCGTTCCGCCCCTCATTCAGCACATCCAGCAGCGACGCACTTAGCAGCAGCATGTCTGCCACCTTCAACGAAGACCCTTACCTATATACCGCTAACCCTCTGAGTGAAGACACCTATGACATGATGAACGAAAGGGGTGCCATGGTCAACAGCCGCGAGAACAACTCTCTGTCATACAGCAATTCGAAAGACGTGTCGGGCGTGCTGCAGATAAACAGGAAACTGAACAGCACAGGGCGCAACATCACACTGAGACTCAACGCCAAGTACAGCGACAGCGACAAGAAGAGCCTGTCCACCAACAACGTGCATCTGTACCAGAAAAAGAACATCTACGGACTGGATTCCACCTACCAGACAAACCGCTACAACGTGACTCCGAGCAAGAACTACAGTTACAGTGCCAAGGTGACCTACAGCGAGCCTATCATGAAAGCCACTTACCTGCAGTTCAGTTACGATTTCCAGTACAAATACACCAAGAGCGACCGCTCCACCTATAACTTCAGCAATCTGGGCGAAGACTATTTTGACGGCGTGATTCCCCACTACCGCGGATGGGACGACTACATCGCAGCCCTGCAGAACCCCATAGAAGACTACTATGACAGAGAACTGAGCCGCTTCTCGCAATACAAGAACTACATCCACGACATCCAGCTGATGCTGCGCATCATCCGCAAGGCATACAACTTCAGTGCCGGCATCAAGGTAGAACCCCAGGAAACCGAATTCACCTACCGCTACCAGAACATCGACACCGTGGCAAAGAGAAGTGTGGTGAACATCACCCCCACCCTGGACTTCAGATGGAAGATAGGCAAGCAGCACCAGTTGAGAGTGAACTACCGCGGTGTGACCTCACAACCCAGCATGACCGACCTGCTGCCCATCACCGACGACAGCAACCCGCTGAACATCACCATGGGTAACCCCGACCTGAAGCCCTCGTTCACCAATACCCTGTGGATGAACTACAGCAACTACATCCAGCACCACCAGCGCTTCATCAGTGCCTACATCAGTTACCGCACCACCCGCAACTCCATCAGCAACAAGGTGACCTATATTGAGGAGACCGGCGGACGCATCACCAAGCCCGAAAACATCAACGGTGACTGGAATGCCAGTGCCAACTTCATCTTCAGCACTTCCATCGACACCACAGGCTACTTCAACATCAACTCTACCTCTGAAATAAAATACGCCAACAACGTGGGTTATCTCACACTCGACAAGACCTCGTCATCGGTGAAGAACGCCACCAAGGACCTGCAAATCTACGAGCGACTGGCATTCAGCTACCGCAACGACTGGATAGAGGTAGAGCCGGGAGGTTCGCTGCGCTACAGCGTGGCAAAGAACGACCTGATGCCCAACTCCAACCAGGAGATATGGCAGTTCTCCTACGGACTGAATACCAACGTGCAGATGCCGTGGGGCATGACACTTGCCACCGACTTGAACATGAACAGC
This sequence comes from Prevotella sp., assembly GCA_051878715.1. GTDB lineage: Bacteria > Bacteroidota > Bacteroidia > Bacteroidales > Bacteroidaceae > Prevotella. Next base: position 4,904 of record JBJEKQ010000132.1, on the reverse strand, counting down.
CGCAGAGGATATACCGATGCTGCCGCCAACACCAACGAGCTGATATGGAACGTGCAGTTGAGTCAGTCACTGCTCAAAGGCAAACCGCTGACCTTCACCCTGCAGTTCTACGACATACTGAGAGAACAGTCAAACCTGAGCCGCAGCATCTCTGCCATGCAGCGCAGTGATACCGAGTACAACTCCATCACCAGTTACGTGATGCTGCATGTCATCTACAAGTTCAACCTCTTCGGCAACAAGGAGGCACGCAAAGAGATGCGTCGCGGCAGCAGGGATGCGTTCGGCAATGAAGGTCCCGGAGGATTCGGTGGCGGCAACAGGCCTCCACGTGAAGGAGGATTCGGCGGTGGCAGGAACCGTTTCTAAGGCTTTCTGCCCTCCGCTTTCATCATAGGAAAAGCCCCAACAGGGGCGCTACCAGAGTTTCATACTCTTATTTAGGTTAATTGAATTGGGTAGAAACAGAGGCATGCTGTCGTGAGACATACATGCCTCTTTACTTATCTTTCGCCCGTTCACGTATTTTTTCCACCTATTCACGTATTTTTTCCCACCTTCATACGCAACGTTTTACATAATTTTGCACCGATATTTATGCAAAACACGAAAGTAATTGTTATGAAACCAACCTACATGCTAAGGATATTCATCCTTATTGTCCTCCATTCATCGCTCTTCATGCTTCATTCCCACGCCCAAGTGCCGGCATTCCCCGGTGCAGACGGCTACGGACGCTACACGCAGGGCGGCCGTGGCGGCTCGGTGTATTATGTCACCACACTTGACGACTCTGACAACTACGGCACACTGCGATATGGTGTGACGAAACTCAACAAGAGCATCATCATGTTCAAGGTATCGGGCACGATACACCTGAACTCACCGCTCAGCATCTCAGCAAGCAACATTACCATTGCAGGACAGTCAGCGCCCGGTGACGGTATCTGCCTCGCCGACTACCCTGTCAGCGTATCCGGCAGCCAGGTTATCATACGCTATATGCGATTCCGCATGGGCGACCGCAAACTCACCGCCGACGAGGCTGACGGTGCCGACGCACTTGGCGGACGCTTTTCCAGCAACGTCATCATCGACCACTGCTCTGTCAGCTGGTCAACAGACGAGTGCTGCTCGTTCTACGCCAACACCGACTTCACCATGCAGTGGTGCCTTGTCACGGAGAGTCTTCGCGAGAGCCTCCACTCAAAGGGCACACACGGCTACGGTGCCATATGGGGAGGACTGGGCGGCTCGTTCTACCACAACATGCTGGCACATCATGGTTCGCGCACCCCGCGCTTCGGCACGGGCGACCACAAGGACCGCCCCGACCTACACAAGGTGGACATGCGCAACTGCGTCAACTACAACTATGCAGGCAACGGCTGTTACGGTGCAGAAGGCATGCACATCAACCTTGTCAACAACTATTACAAATGGGGACCGGCAACCGAAACGGCTGCGTGCCGCAACAAACTGATTGCCCCCGGCTATGCCACACACAGCGATGGCGTAACGGCAATCTGGGGCAAATACTATCTCGCAGGCAATGTCGTTACAGGCAGCAGTGGCGTGACAGCCAACAACTGGAACGGTGTTTCCTTCTCCTGCAACAGCAGCATGACCAACGGCATCGTCACTGCCGCCGAACTGAAGAGCGACACTGTCATGGGACAGATTCCTGAATTTCACCAGCACACGGCGGAAATGGCCTATGAGAAAGTGCTGAAATATGTGGGATGCAGCAAGAGACGTGACCAGTATGACGCACGTATCATCGAGGAGGCCACCAAGGGCATCACACTCTACAAGGGGTCAAAGGGCGGACTTCCAGGACTCATCGACACCGTAGATGACCTCAAGCCTGCCGATGCGGATGACAACTGGAGCCCATGGCCCGAACTGACCCAGGAAGAAGCACCAAAGGACAGCGACGGCGACGGAATGCCCGATACATGGGAGCAGGAGCATGGGCTCAATGCCAATGACGCCACCGACGGCAACCTGCGCAACGAAGAGGGATATACCATGCTCGACGTCTATCTCGCAAGTCTGGTCGCAGACATCACCGAAAGCGAATACGAGGGGGCAGAGGTGCTTGGCATTCCGGCAGAACCATACACCACGCACAACTATGAGACAAGCGCAACGGTAACATGGCCTATGGGTAAGAACAGCAATACGCAGACAGCCACCGTATCAGACAGCCATATCGTTGCAGGAACCGACTACAACAAGAGCGACCGCCTGAACTACAGCAGCAAGACAACAACCTACAACGGAATCACGTTTACCACCTTCACGCCCGTCGAAGAAAGCCGGACACTCGACACATCTGCATACGTTGACTATATTGTAAAGACACAGAACAGTATCAGCATTCTGCCCGCAAGTATATCATTCGATGCCATTCGCGTCGGAACGGGAGGCACTTCGATAGACCTTTCCTGGATTGACGGAAACGGCATAGAGACAACACTGGTGCAAGGCATGAAGCCTGTGCGCAATGACAACTCGGAAACATACAAGACGCACAGCATCGACCTTTCAGGACAGAAACTCACACACACCGGCGGCAACTCCACGCTTCGCTTCTATCTCTACAACTACGCTGTAGGCAAAGGTATCGGATTGGCAAACGTAGCCATCGGACTCCATGCAGCAGGTACTTCTTCCGACGGCATCACATCACCTGCCTCCTTACAATCCTGCAACCCTGACGGCACCTTGCGACATTACAACCTCATGGGACAGCAAGTACCTGCAACCACCAAAGGCATTCTCATCGTCAGCGGAAAGAAGATTATCAGGCAAGCACAATGAGAAGACATTCGTCTTCAAACTGAAAGCCGATGCGCTGCAGCGGCATCACGCAGACAGCCTGACACCATAGAGAACGAACAGGTTATGGAGTCCGCCTTCTGGAGCGGGCTCCATGACTGTATATATAACAATGTATATATAACAATGTATATATAACAATGCGTGGAAGGTACGGTTCTCTGTAAAGAAACGAAGATACTTTCGGATAATATCGAAGGTATCTTCATTTCTTTATGCGGGTATGTTTACGCAGGTTGCCGTGTAACGCAATTCAGTGATGATAAAGACAACTTACCTCATCTGCCCTTTAAGCCACAACATTTGACCTTGATTGGTCGTTACCGTTGTCCAATGCTCGTTGACGGGCGTAATGAGAGCATCTTTGGGCGATGTGATGAGGTTCCATACTATATAGCTCGTAGTAGGCGGACACACGTTGTCGTTATATCCCCAGGTAAGATACACAGGACAGGTGATGCGACGGGCAAAGTTCACCACATCATAATACTCCAATGTCTTCACCTTCTCTGGCGTAAGCATGGCATTCTGGCGATTGAAGTGGGGATAGCCACCTGCACGGTTGTCGAGATAGCCCGCCATATCGGAGAGTGCAGGATGGTTGGCTACACATGCCGTTACTCTTGGGTCGAGAGCGGCTGTAACGAGTGCAAGGGCACCGCCCTGACTGCCCCCCTGAACGAACACGTTCTTCCCGTCCCAATCGGGCAAAGAGGTAAGATAATCCATGGCACGTACACAAGCCACATAGACGTGCTTCATATAATAGTTGTCGCGATTGTCAATTCCATTGCTAAGATATCCGTTCTCGCCATCGAAGGCTGTGCTTATCTCCTTGAACTCCTCTGCGGTCATCTCCGGATTCAATCCGTGTATTTCCATTTCCAGCCGGATAAAGCCGTTGCAGGCATAGAATGTGTTGCGCATCGGCTCCTTGATGGTCTTGATGCCTGCACCGGGAGGACAAAGTACCACAGGATACCTGCCTTCCTTTTTAGGTTTGGTGAGATAGCCGTATATGCTATGACGCTTGTCGGTCTTGAGTTTCAGAAGATAACAGTCGAACTCATCGGTGCAGTACTCTTCTACCCGCTTACAGCTGACACCGACAGGCGTCTTGCGTGCCTCCCGGATGTTTTCTTTCCAAAAAGCCTCGAAATCAGAAGGGTCTTCAGTATAAGGTGTAAGTTTCTCGGGAGAGAAGCCCACCTTCACATGATGCTGTGACTTCTTGTTTCCGACAGTAGCAGTCAACCTCAAGTCAAGAAATCCCGGCTTCTTCATCGTACCCATGTCGATGACCGCCTTTCCGTTCTTCAGGCGAACCTTTCCATTAGAGGTGGCAGGCATCATGTCTGGTCCTATCTCATACTCCACCTCTGTATTCTGTGGCACTCCATAATGATAGAAACCCACTTCCACCTTTGCTGTCTCTCCAGTCTTATACAGCCAGTCGGCATGGTCGGGCACAGTAAGCCAAAGATAGTCCGAACGATAAGGATAGTTTTCCGCATGTACAACAAGCGTACAGCAAAGCAGCACAAAAACAAACAGATAATTCTTCATAGTGATTCAGTTGATTCCGGGTAAAAAAAAGCGACTATTGTTTATCTTCCAGAGGATTCCAGCCATCATTCCCTGCCAGCACTTTCAGCATGTCATACTGCAGGATATCATCCAGCTGATGCGCCCATGACACACGGTTTTCTGTATTCGAACCCTCACCGCTGCACTGGTATTCGGCATAATATGCCGTCCGCTCGTTGTCGGTTCTGCCCCAATTATGGTAGCCTTGCGGGCGGATATGCTTTCCCATTTGGCAACGGATGAAAACCGCCTTTGCATAGGGGCGCCACGGGCGCGACAGCCACACACTGCCTTCCCTGACCTCCGAACCTGCTGTCAGCTTACAGTTGTAGAACACATAGCCGTATTGGCAGTCCTGCGGTGTGGCGGGTGCCGTTATATATCCCCCCGTAGTCTTGCTGTGCAACTCACAACGGTTAAACACCGCCGTGGCCTTACCGAAGATAAAATCAACCGTTCCCTCGATATAGCAG
>JBJEKQ010000131.1:0-22866 GCA_051878715.1 Prevotella sp. | reverse complement strand
CGGGTGCCCAGTAGGCGGTAGTGGGTCACCGCAGGTTTTCCCTTTTCCCTGTCCACCACCTGTCGGGGATAGTCGGTGGGATGGGGTGCCAAGGGCAGTGACAGGATGCCACTTTCCGGCATCTGCGGCACACCGTCGAGTACTGCCATATACCTCTTTTTTACCTTTCTCTGTGCAAAGAGTTGTTGCATGCGGACATACGCTTCCATGCTCTTTGCCACCACTAACAGTCCGCTTGTGGCCATATCCAACCGGTGTACCACCATTGGCGTGATGCCCTTTGGCAGTCGTTGCTGCAGCAGGGTGAGCACTGACCGCCGTTCGGTGCGCCCGGGCACACTGAGCATCCCCTTGGGCTTGTTCACCACACACAGCCACTCGTCTTCATACACCGTCTGCAGCTCCCCCTCGTCATCCTGTTGCAGAGGATTGGGCTCTACCTGCAGTCCCCGCATCATGTAGGTGAGGATGGGCAGGCATTTGCCCCTGCAGGCAGGGTAGTAGTGCAGATGGTGCCTCACCTCGCCTTTGGGTGAGTCTCCCCACCAGAACTCCGCCATGCACAGCGGTTGCCAATGGTGCAGATAGGCGTGCTGCAGCAGTTTGGGTGCGCAGCAGTCACCAGCCCCTGCCGGCGGTATGCGGTGTGTGGTGTGTTGGAAAATCTGTGTCAGCGTGCAACTCTCCCCTTTGGCATTCCTCATGCGGTATTGGTCGAAGAGCCATCGCTGCAGTGCGTCCGAGCGGTCACTGCGCTCCCTTTTCAATCTTGCCGTCTTGTCGGCATAGGGAGCCAGGCGCAGCATCATCTGTTCCCGCTCTGCCTGATGCTGCTTTCTCATGCGTTTCAGTTGTGCTTTCTGGTACTGGCTTTCTTTAGTGAGTTGTTGCAGCAAAGCATCATCGGCGGTGGCTCTGAGCAGATGGCGCCGCTCCCTGTCGTTTTCCATCTGGTGGCGATAGGCGTTTTCCTCATCCTTGTGTAGTTGTTGCATACACTGCAGCTGGCTACGCAGTTGCAGATAGGCGGCATCCTGCTCTATGTTTGCGATGGAATGGTTGAGTGCGCTTATCCTTCCCTCCTCCTGTTTGAAGTAGCCGTCAGGTTGCTGTGCGTCAAAGACCGGGGGAACGAAATAGGACCAGTCGTTGCGCTCTGCCAGCAGTCCGGAGTAGGCGGCAAGGAACCCGATGCCCTCGGGAGCCTGTACCACCAGCACACCGAACATCTTTCCCTGTTGCAGTTCCTGCTTCCACTCAGTCTGTTGCTCCAGATAATGTTGCACCCTTTTTGCCGCCTCCACGGCAAGGGGGTGGGGAGTGTAGTGAAAAGGATAGGTGAACAGTTGCGGCAGTTCAACTCCCTCCGGCAGCGGTTCTTGATGACGGAAAAGCAAGTGAAGCATCATGGATGCAAAGGTAGGGAAATTTTTTAAATGAAGAGTGAAGAATGTGCCCCTCTCTGCCTCCCCGAGGGGAACAAGCCTCCCAAAAACTCCCAGCATCACATTCTGAACGAAAAAAGAATCGCTAAGAATGGTAGAAGTATCGAAATGAAAAAACGTTTTTCCGTAATGAAGAATTTTCAAATCTTGTGTACACTTTTCCCAACAACAGTCACATGGTTTCTGAACAGTTTTTGAACGGGAATGAACGGAAACCGAAAAAACGTCTGCCCATCAAGTTTCGCAGTGTCGTCTTTAGGGCACCGCCCTACTTTTTTTGTACCACTTACGGCATATCTCACATATTTTTTCTATTTTTGCAACATGATGAGTACATATACAGCGAATGCCGAACGCTACAGAAACGGCATGAAATACGAGAGATGCGGACGCAGTGGAGTACTGTTGCCCAAGGTGAGTCTGGGCTTCTGGCACAACTTCGGAGCAATAGACGATTACGATAACTGTAAGGCTATAGCACGCTATGCCTTTGACAGGGGTATCACACATTTTGACCTCGCCAACAACTACGGGCCTCCCTACGGCAGTGCCGAGGAGACTCTGGGAAGGCTGATGGACGAAGATTTCCGGCCCTACCGCGACGAACTGTTCATCTCCACCAAGGCGGGCTATGACATGTGGGACGGTCCCTATGGCAACTGGGGTTCGCGCAAATACCTCATGGCAAGTCTGGACCAGAGCCTGAAGCGCATGCATCTGGATTATGTGGACTTGTTCTACAGCCATCGCTACGATCCCGACACGCCCTTGGAGGAAACATTGCAGGCTTTGGTGGATATCGTGCGCCAGGGCAAGGCGCTGTATGTTGGCATCTCGCGCTGGCCCTTGCAGGCACTTCGCACTGCCATCGCCTACCTGTCGGCACGTGATGTGCCCCTGCTGATTTATCAGGGCAGACTGAACATGCTGGACAAGGCGCCCGTAGAGGAGGGTATCATCGACGAGTGTGTCAACAATGGTGTGGGCTTCATCTCTTTCTCTCCGCTGGCACAAGGGCTGCTCACCGACCGCTATCTCAACGGCATACCCGAACACAGCCGCATGACGCGTGGAAAATTCCTGAAACAAGAGATGCTTACTCCGCAACTGCTCGATACCCTGAAACAACTCAATGCAGAGGCTCAGGCACAGGGGATGACATTGGCAGAGAGTGCCCTGCGCTGGATATTGCAACACCCGGGAGTGACCTCTGTGCTGGTAGGTGCCAGCAGTACGGCACAACTGGAAAAGAATCTGAGATGCGTATGATACTGTTGAGTTTTGACACCGAAGAGTTCGACGTACCCAAGGAGCATGGAGTGCCCTTCACATTGCAGCAGGGAATGGAAGTGTCGGTAGAAGGTACGCGTAGGATTCTCGACTGTCTGAAAGACAATGGTGTGAAAGCTACCTTTTTCTGCACTGCCAACTTCGTGAAGAATGCGCCAGAGATAATGAAGCGCATCATGGACGAGGGGCATGAGGTGGCATGTCATGGCGTAGATCACTGGCAGCCGCAAGATACCGACGTGAAAGAGTCGAAGCAGGTGATAGAGAGGCTCACCGGACGCACCGTGTATGGCTATCGCCAGCCCCGCATGTTTCCGGTAAGTGACAGCGACATCAAGGCGCAGGGCTATCAGTACAACTCTTCGCTCAATCCCGCCTTTATCCCTGGCAGATACATGCACTTGAATGCTCCCCGTACCTGTTTCATGCGTGACGGCGTGCTGCAGATACCTGCTTCGGTAACTCCCTTGGTGCGATTCCCCCTGTTCTGGCTGGCACTGCACAACCTGCCGCAATCACTCTACCACCTGCTGGTGCGCAGGGTACTTGCCCATGACGGTTATTTTGTAACCTATTTCCATCCCTGGGAGTTCTTCGACTTGAAGGAGCATCCGGAATACAAGATGCCTTTCATCATCAGGAACAACAGTGGCAGGCAGATGGTGAGGCGGTTGGACACCCTTATCAGAATGCTGAAAAAGAAGGGGCATTCGTTTGTGACCTACCATGAGTTTGCAACCCGAAAGACCAAAGAACTATCATGATGACACTGGCTATCGTTTCACCCTGCTACAATGAAGAAGAAGTGCTTGAATCTTCGGTGGAGCGACTGACACAACTGTTTGACCGGCTCACGGCCGCCGGCAAGATAAGCAAGGAGAGTTTTGTGCTGTTTGTCAACGACGGCAGCAAGGACAGCACCTGGCAGATGATAGAGCGTCTGCACCGGTCGAATCCCTGTATCAAGGGTATCAGTCTGGCGCGCAACAGCGGTCATCAGAATGCCATCATGGCGGGAATGATGACAGCCAAGGACATGGCAGATGCCGTGATTACCATTGATGCCGATCTGCAAGACGACCTGAATGCCATTCCGCAGATGGTGGAACACTATCTGCAGGGCTACGATATAGTGTATGGGGTGAAGGTGAGCCGGCAGGCAGACCCGTTGATGAAGCGTCTTACTGCTGTGGCTTTCTATAAGATGCAGGAGAAGATGGGTGTGGAATGTGTGTTCAATCATGCCGACTTCCGCCTGATGAGCCGGCGGGCGCTACAGATGCTCTCGGGCTATGAGGAGCGCAACCTGTATCTGCGCGGACTGATTCCGATGATAGGACTGCGCGCCACTACTGTAGATGATATTATCAGCGAGCGCACGGCAGGACAGTCCAAATACACGTTGGGCAAGATGCTCAACCTGGCACTTGATGGCATCACCTCCTTTTCTGTCAAGCCCATCTACGGCATCATCTATCTGGGTATTGCCTTTCTGTTTGTCAGCCTGTTCATAGGCATCTACGTGATACACGCCTTAGTGGCAGGCACCGCAGTGCCCGGCTGGTCATCGTTGATTCTCAGCATCTGGCTGGTAGGCGGTATCGTGCTCATTGCCGTGGGCATCATAGGGGTGTATATCGGCAAGATATACCGCGAGGTGAAACGCCGGCCCCTGTACAACATCGCAGAAAGACTGCTCAACTGAAACACACGGATATGTCAAGACGAGCCATTCTATTCTATATCGTAGGTATATGGTGCCTGCACTTGTGGGCATCTCCTGAATGCAGGATTACCAGGTATGACGAAAACAGCGGACTACCTTCATCGCATATTACCAAGATTATCCAGGACAGACAGGGATTTATCTGGATTGCCACATGGAATGGGCTATGCCGTTTCGACGGACAGGCGTTTACTCTCTTCAAGACGGCGGTGGGGGATGGCTGTGATATGCCCAACGACCGCTTCCGCAATATCTTCGTGCTGCCTTCGGGCAATATAGGTTGCATGGTGGACAATCGTTTCTTCGAGTTCGATATGTGCACCTGCAGGTTTACCGAGGTGCCTTCGCTTACCGAGAAAAACAGGCGGGGACAGGCACTCCTCACGCGCGATACCTATCAATATACTGACCGCTTCGGTGCCTTTTGGACCATTCATCGCAACGGGACCATCACCTGTGGCGAGACAACGAACGGCAGACAGTTGCCCTATGTCACCCCCTATCCATTGGGACCAATCACCTACTGTATGCCTGATGACCAGGGCAACCTGTGGCTGATAGGCAACGGATGTGTGTATCATTTCGTCTTTTTCTCTCAGCCTGACAGTCCGTGGCATCAGTCTCACGCTACCGAGGTGCGTGCCTTCTATCAGGATTCCCGGCAGCAGATATGGCTTTCGTGCCGCACATCATCTTCCTTGCGCCTCTATGACATGAAGGGAAATGCCTTGGGCTATGTGGATGCCGACGGCATGTTGAGGCAGGGTGAGGTGCCTTTCCGCTTCCCCGTGTTCTGCATCACGCAGGTTTCTGACAGTGTGTATTACGTGGGAGGAAAACCCGGCGGAGTATGGCGGATGAAGCGGCTCTCTCCCTCCCGCTACCAACTCACTCCTGTTGCAGCTTTGGGGCAGTGCAGTGCCTATTATATGCTGTGCGACAGACAGCATCGGCTGTGGGTGGCAACGATAGACAGTGGGGTGCACTGCGTGGTAGATCCCTTGGCAGCCCACCCTACGGTGCTCTCTCCCGGCAAGGGACTGTGGCGCTATCCCACCAGTGTATGTCAGCGTGCCCGCCATCTGCACATCAGTTATGGTGGCATGCTGCTTGTCTCCACCACCGAGGGACTGCTGGTGGCAGATCTCTATGGCACGGACAATATACAGAACATGAATTTCCAGCGCCATGTGCGCGAGGCAAACAGGGTGTCCAGTCTCAGTTGCAGTGCCGTGATGCAGGTGGCAGAAGATAGCCGTCACCTCCTTTATGTGTGTACCGAGAGTGGAGGTGTCAACCAGGTGCTCACCCCAAAGGCTACTGCCAGACAGTGGAACTTCCGCCATTTTACCGCGCGTCAGGGACTGGTGTCTGACGTGGTGCGCTCTGCCATCCCCATAGACAGTCTGCTCCTTGTGGTGTGCAGCAAGGGTGTCAGTCTGTTGCATCCCCAGACGGGCAGATGCCATTCCTTTGGCCATTCCTTCTTCCATCACGGTCTGTGCTTCTCTGATGCCATTCCTGTATGTCTGCCTGACAGCAGTGTGCTGCTGGGCTTGCAGAACGATGCCCTTGCCATTCCTCTCTCCCTTTTCCGTTCGGGTGTGTATATGCCGCCCTTGGCACTTACCGACATTACGGTGCAGGAGGAGAATCCGTCAGTGGATATGGCCTATGCCGACACCATCACCCTCTATCCTCGCCAGCGTAGCATATCGGTAGGTTTTGCCGCGCTCGACTTTGCCGCTTCCGGGCATATCGACTATGCCTATCGCCTGTATAAGGATGAGCAAACGCCATGGAACCATATCGGTCACAACAGGTCGGTCACGTTGCTTGATTTGCAGCCAGGCACCTATATCCTGCAGTTGCGTTCCACCGATGTCAGTGGTGAGTGGGCAGACAATCTGCGCACATTGGTCATCCTCGTGCCGCCTACTTTCTGGGAAACGGGATATGCCACCCTGCTCTGGATAGTGCTTACGGTTCTTTTCTTCGCCATCTGCGCGTACATTATATATTATATAAGGCGTATCAGGAAGCGTCAGCGCGAGACACTCAATGCCTATTTGGCACTGCTTGACAGCGTAACAGGCGAGTCGTCTTCCATGCCTCAGAAGATGGTGGTGCCCCGCAATGAGAATGTTGCCGTGCGGGTGAGTGATGCCGACCACCGCATGATGCAGCGTGTCACGGCATACGTAGAGGAGCATTTGGGTGATGCAGAGATGGGTGTGGCGCAGATGTCAGAGGCAGCCGCCATGAGCCGTTCGGTGTTGCAGCGCAAGATGAAGAGTCTGATGGGTGTCACTCCCGGTGAGTTCCTGCGCCAGGCACGCATCCGTAAGGCATGCCAACTGCTACAGACCACCTCGCTCACTGTCAGTGAGATAGCCTTCCAATGTGGCTTTACCGACCCGAAATATTTCAGTCGTATGTTCCGGCAAAGCATGGGTATCACACCTACAGAATACAAGAATGGGAGTGGACTGACGGCAGGTTAGCCACCGTGTAAGGATGTTTGTCTTTGTGGTCTTCTTCTCATTCGTATAGGGTTGCCACCATCTTTCGCGGACCGCCGTAGTCTCGGAACTCGCAAAGATAGATGCCCTGCCAAGTACCCAGATTGAGGCGACCGTTGGTGATGGGAATGGTGAGGCTTACTCCCAGCAGCGAGCTCTTGGCGTGTGCTGGCATATCGTCAGAGCCTTCAAGCACATGATTGTAGTAGGGTTCGTTTTCGCGAACCATGTGATTGAGTATTTTCTCCATGTCGGACCGCACGTCTGGGTCTGCATTCTCGTTGATGCTCAGTGCGCAGGAGGTGTGTTTCACAAAGAGGTGAAGCAAACCTGTCTGAGGAAGCGGTGAGGGGAGATGGGCGATGACCTCTTGCGTGATGAGGTGACAGCCTCTGCGATGTGAGGAAAGTGAAAATTCCGTTTGCTTTATCATGGGTTGTTCTTTTGTCCTTTCTTCTCCATGGAAGGTGTTGTAAGAAATGGGAGGATGCTGCTCTTGTAGCATCTTCTCCGTTTGATGACTTTCGGATCCAGGGGTTTCCACTGCGAGAGTTCCTTGAAGTTGTCTTCCAGTTGCGGTCCCGTTTCAGCGCTGTCAAACCCGAACTTGTTGAACATGGGGATGAGGTAGTCGAAGAACAGGGCGTTGACACCTCTTCCCTGATAGTCGGGGCGCACGGCGATGAGCAGCAGTTCCACCTGGTGTTCCCGTTTCCAGCGTAGCGAGCGCAGCAGGTGCCACCATCCCAAGGGGAACAGGCGACCCTTGCTTTTGCGCAGGGCATCAGACAGACTGCCCATGGTCACTGCCACGCCTATCATCTCGTGCTTGTCGTTGAACACCACGGGCACCAGTCGTAAATCCACCATCTTCAGATACTTGCCTACAAACTGGTCTATCTGCCTTTCGTTCAGTTCTGTAAATCCGAAGAGAGGCGAGTATGCCTCGTTGAGCAACCGGAATACCTGTCTTCCATAATTCTCCTTCTCTATCTGCCGGTGGGTCATGGTGGTGAGTTGCATGCCCATGGTATTGCGGCAGAACCTTGCCACACGGGCATACTTGTCGGGTACCGTCGGCGGTACCTTGACGCGTATCTGCACCCAGTCTGCCGCCTTTTCAAAGCCCAGTCGGACAAGGTGTTGCGGGTAATAGGGTGGGTTGTAGATGGTGTTCATTGAACCCACAAGGTCGAAATCCTCGATGAGCATCCCTTCCTTGTCAAAGTCGCAGATGCCCATAGGGCCCTGCATGTGGGTCATGCCCCGCTCCTGTCCCCATTTTGCCACAGCCTTCATCAGTGCTTCAGACACGCACGGGTCATCGATGAACTCCAGCATGCCGAACCTTACGTTCTTTTCATTCCACTTGCTGTTGGCGGTATGGTTGATGATGGCTGTCACACGACCCGCCACATGTCCCTGTTCGTCATAAACCACGAACGCCTGTATGTCTGAATTTTCCAGTCCTGCGTTTTGCCTTGCATCGAAAGTGGAACGGATGTCAAGGTCAAGATCGGGTACATGGCAGTCGTTTCCTTCATATAACAGCCGCGGCAGTCGGATGAAATCATTCATCTCCTTTCGAGTCACAACCTTTTTGACTTGTATTTTGTTCATGGTATTTAGATTCTCCATGCAAAATTAGTCCAAAAATTTCACAATCCAATGTTCTAAAAGGTACAAAAAGGTATCGTTATTTGCTGTATTTGTGTTTTGAAGACGGTTATTTGCCACAGATTTTCAGTCCTATCCAGTGGGCAAACCGCAGGTTCACGACCATAATCAATATCCCTAATGCACCCCATGCCATGAGTTCCGCACCGCTCATGGACAGCCGGATGCTGTAGATGCCATAGGCGGCATAGGGAAGCAGTATCAGGGAGGTGGCAAGTCCCGGCACATACCCCCTGACAATGACGGCCTGCGCGATGTGTACCAACAGATGGATGGAGAATGCCATGAACAGGGCAGACCATAATTGCATGGCGTATGCACCATCTGCAAGCACATGGCATGTGACAACAAGAAGGATGACAAGTTCCTCAAATGCTGCTATGGCAAATGCTTTTGTGCTGAGGTTGGAAAGGTGCATCAGCATCGGGCGCATCTTCGGGAATCTTGAAACCAGCGATTCCCTGTGGGCTTGCATCCACCGATGCTGCACCATCACCTCTTCTGCATCGTGCAGGATGAACAGCAGAGGAAACGGAAGAACAAGATAAAGTATGCTCAAGGCACTCATTATGTTTTGGGTTTATGTGGGACGTGTGGGTGATGGCTGCAAATTTACTGCATTTATCTGTAATACTTGATGAATCCACCGGTTTTAGGTCGCTCCTTCCAGACGTAGCAGCAGGCGTTTGGCCTCCAGTCCTCCTCTGTAGCCTGTCATGGAACGGTCGCTGCCGATGACGCGATGGCAGGGAATGAAGATGGATATGGCGTTGCTTCCGATGGCATTGGCAGCGGCACGCACTGCCTTAGGATAACCAGTCCTTTGTGCCACTTCACCGTATGAAAGGGTGGTTCCGAATGGTATCTTGAGCAGTTCGTTCCATACGGCTTGCTGGAAGCAGGTTCCTGTAAGCAGCAGGGGCACGTCAAACTCCCTGCGCCTGCCTGCAAAGTATTCGTCAAGTTGCCTCATGGCCTCTTCAGTCACAGGTGCTGTCCCCTCCTCAAACACTGCGCCCGGCATCCTCAGCAGCCGTCTGTCCACATCGCTTCGGCCGCTCTTTTCCAGCCAGTCGCACAGGCAGAGCCTCTCTCCCACAGCCCCCATCACCAGCACTCCATACGGTGACTCATAGTATCTTGTCTTGATGATGTTTGCAGTGCTCATACCAGGTGTTTTGTTGCTGTAAATCTTGTAGATTGTCCAAAAAGGGGGCACAGTTCCAGTCTTAACACCCTTATGGGTCTTTCCTTGCCCATATAAAGGCCGTTGTCAAAGACTGTTTCCCCGGTGGGTGTGAATCCGCATTTCTCCATCACTCTCCCAGAAGAGGGATTGTCGGTGAAATGCCCGCTGATTACAGATTTGATGTCGGTTGTGCTGCGGATGTAATCCAGCATCAGGCGGAGGGCTTCGGTGCAGATGCCCATGCCCCAATAGGGACGCCCCACCCAATAGCCCACGGTGGGTTCTCCTTCACGTGACGGCAGGGCGCAGGCACACGACGGACCGTAACCCATGGCACCGACCACTCTTCCGGTTTCCTTCAGCACAATGGCCCAGGTGGTAGGGTTGTTGAACACCGTGCGGATTATCTCCAGGCTTTCCTCCCGCGATTGATGGGGAGCCCATCCCGCACGCGGTCCCACATCGGAATCGCTGGCATATTCATAAAGCACATCGGCATCACTCTCCTGCCAAGGGCGAAGCAGTATTCTATCTGTTTCCATCCGGTCTGTCATTCCTTTCCGTCCACACATACTCTTGTTTCTTTTTTTTTGTTGTGCAAAGATACTTAAAAAAACGTGAGAAACGGATGTGCTGAAGGGATATGTTGACGACGGATGTCTGGATAATCATGGTTGAGGCCTATTCCCCTCCGCCAAGAGCGTGGTACAGGCGCACGGCTGCCACGATGCGGTCGGAAATGTCTTGTGCCAGAACGAGTCTGGCATTCAGGAGAGACTGCTGGGCAGTGAGTACTTCAAGGTAGTTGGCAGAGGTGTATCTGACCAGCCATGTGGTGCGCTCTACAGCCTGTTCAAGTTCCTCTACCCGCTGCCTGTCACACGCCATTCTCCCGTCGGCAGTCTGCCATTCCGTGATGGCATCGTTTACTTCGTTTCCAGCATCAAGGAGTGTTTGTTCAAAGCGGAGCAGCGCTTCCTGTTGCCGTGCCTTTGCCACTCGGAGATTGGCTGTACGTGTGCCTTTGTCAAAGAGCGGTGCCGTGAGGGATGCCAGAGCCGATGAGAGCCATTTGCCCGGGTTGATGATGGACGCTCCGGAGCTGTTGGTCCATCCTGCACTTCCTGACAAGGTGATGGCTGGATAGAATGCGGAACGGGCACTATTGGTGGCATAGAACGCTTGGGCGAGCGATGCCTCTGCCTGCAACACATCAGGGCGCGAGGCAAGCACCGAGAGGGGTACTCCTGTAGAGATGGAAGTGCCGACTTTCTGATTGTCCAATGTTCCTCGGCAAATGGGACCGGGCGGTGTCTTCGTCAGTGAAGAAAGGCTGTTCTCCGTCTCGCATCTGCTTTTCTTCAGCGTAAGAATGGATGCCTCCAGCGCCTTGCGTGACGCTATTGCCTGTCTTACAGCCACATCGTTTGCCTTGCCTGCCTCCACGAGGGCCCCGAGCGTGGTAATCGTTTCATCCCAAAGCGCAAGAGTTTTCTCGGAGATTGACAGCTGTTCGTCGAGCATGAGCAGGGTGTAATATGCCTCTGCCACGGTGGCAACCAGCGAAGTCTGTACCGCTTTGGCGTATGCCTGCGACTGCATCAGGGCAGCTGCTGCCCCCCGCTTCGTGTTGGTCACCTTGCCGAAGAAATCCGGTTCCCAGGTGGCAGTCGCTCCAAGGTTGTAGGTGCGCTTCGTCTCGCCGTTGTAGTGACTGATGCCTGCCTGTGGAGTGAGCGAGAGGGAGGGGAGATAGGACAACCTTGCTCCCGAGAGTACCGCTTGTGCCTCCTTTATCTGCAGCAAAGCCACGTTAAGCTCGGTATTGCGTTCTACAGCAGTTTGAATCAGCTTCTGCAACAGGGGGTCATCGTAGTATTCTCTCCACAACACAGGTGAGGGTGCGGTGGAGTCTGCCTGTGCCACACCCTGACGCAGTATGCTGTCCGAGGGCTGGCAGGAAGCAGGGCGGGAGTATCTGGTGTATATGCCGCAGCCCGACAGTGACATGACTGTGGCCAGCACCATGACGGGCACAGCCGCACGGTGTGGAACGATATGTACAAAGCGTTCCTCTGTCCACTGGAAGAGGATGAACAGGGGTGGCACGATGAAGAGCAGAGCCACCGTGCCCAGCAACATTCCGCCCACCGTGCCCACGCCCACCGACATATTGCCATTGGCACCTACTCCCTGGGCAAACATCAGAGGGAGCATACCGAACACCATAGTCAGCGAGGTCATCAGGATGGGGCGCAGACGGGCTTTGGCAGCAGCCATGGCGGCGGCACTTATGGACATGCCCTTGCGGCGGTGGGAAGAGGCGTATTCGGTAAGAAGGATGGCTGTCTTGGAGAGCAGTCCGATAAGCATGATAAGCCCCGTCTGCATGTAGATGTTGTTTTCCAATCCCCATAATTGTGCGAAGAGGAAGCTGCCTGCAAGTCCGAACGGTACGGAGAGGATGACGGCAAACGGTATCATCACGCTCTCATAGAGGGCACAGAGGATGAGATAGATGAAAATGATGCAGATGACAAAAACCAGGGTGGTAGTGCCGGCAGACTCCGCCTCCTCGCGCGCCATGCCTCCGAACTCATAGCCGTAGCCTTCTGGCAGGGTCGCTTCGGCTGCTTCCCTTACAGCGTTGAGTGCCTGTCCGGAACTGTAGCCGCCGGCAGGTGTGCCATATACGGCGATGGCGGAGAACAGGTTGAAGCGTGAGAGGCTCTCTGTGCCATAGACCCGTGTCAGTGTGACATACTGTGAAAGGGGTGACATCTCGCCGCTACTATTGCGTACAAAGATGTTGTTGAGGGCACTGGCATCGAGACGGAACTTCGGGGAAGCCTGCACCATGACACGGTAGAGTTTGGTAAAGCGGTTGAGGTTGCTGGAGTAGCTGCCTCCCACATATCCTGCCAAGGTGCTGAGCACATCGGCAGGCGAAACGCCGTTGCGCTTGCACAGGGCTGCATCCACATCTACCTGATACTGTGGATATTTGTTGTCAAAGGTGGTGTATGCCCTTGAAATCTCCGGTCGTCTGTTCATGGCTTCGATGAAGTTGTTGGTGTATTTCAGCAGGTCTTCCACGCTGCCGCCTTTCTTATCCTGTACGTATAGCTCAAAGCCGTCGCTGGTGCCGTAGCCTGAAATCATGGGTTGGGTGGACACGCGTATCTGTGCTGTCTTAATGGGGTCTGTGCGGCGGTATATCTCCTGTATGACGGCACTCTGCCCGTCGCCTTCTCCCGTGCGCTCGCTCCAGGGCTTGAGGCGGATGGTGTATGAGCCGGCCGATGCCGACTGGTTGTGACGGGCGTCCTTGCCGGTCACGCGTGAGTATATCTTGATTTGTGGAATGTCCCGGATGGCTTTCTCCACCTCGTCCATCACTTTCTCCGTTTCCGAAAGACTGCTTCCCGGTGCTGTCTGCACGTTGATGTTGATGGTGCCCATGTCTTCCTGCGGCACCAGTCCTGTCTTGGTGATGCCCATCAGCCATACCAGCAAGCCAATGGCTGCCACTACGCACAGCGAGGCCAGGTATTTGTGTCGGAAGAAGAAGGAAACACCGCTTCCGTAGCGAACCTGCAGATGGCGGAAGGAGCGGTCGAAAGCAAGGTGGAAACGCTCGGAGAATGACAGGTGCCCGTTCTTCTCGTGGGGCGTGGGCGGGCGCATGATAAGGGCACAGAGTGCAGGGCTCAGCGTGAGGGCATTGAGCAGCGATATGGCTACGGCAACCGCCATGGTGAGTCCGAACTGTGTATAGAATGTGCCGGTGGTGCCGCCCATGAAGCACACGGGAATGAACACTGCCATGAACACTACGGTGGTGGTGACGAGGGCAGAGGTGAGTCCGCCAAGCGCATCAATGGTAGCATGATAGGCAGAGGTGTAGCCCTCATCAAACTTGGCCTGCACACTCTCCACTACAACGATGGCATTATCTACCACCGTTCCTATGACGAGTACGATGGCGAACAGCGTCAGCAGGTTGAGACTGAATCCTGCGGCATAGAGAAAGGCAAAGGTGCCGATGAGCGACACGACGATGGCGAGGGCGGGAATAAGGGTGGCACGCAGACTGTGCAGGAAAGCATAGACTACCAGCACCACCAGCAGGATGGCGAGAAGCAGTGTCTCTACCACATTCTCGATGGAGGCGTCAAGAAAGTCCTTGGTGCTCATAATATCGGTGAGCACCATGCCTTTGGGCAGTGAGGCGGCAATCTCGGCTGAGGTGGCATCAATCTGCTTGATGATTTCGTTGGCATTGGAACCGGAGGTCTGTGCTATCATACAGTTGGCACCGGGATGGCCGTTGGTCTGACTGAGCAGTGCATAGTTCTCCGCCCCCAGTTCTATCGTTGCCACATCCTTCAGCCGCAGCACTTCGCCAGTGGGCAGCGACTTGATGACCATGTTGCCATAGTCGCTTTCTTCCTCATAGCGACCGCGGTATTTAAGCACGTACTGGAAGGTGCTTGCCGACTCGGCACCGAGTGTGCCTGTGGGCGACTCCACATTCTGCTCGGCAAGAACAGTGCTTATGTCTGTCGGTACCAGTCCGTATTGTGCCATCTTCAGCGGGTCGAGCCAGATACGCATTGAATAGCTGGCTCCCCAGATGTTAACCTCGCCCACTCCGGCGATGCGCGACATCTGGGGCTCGATGTTGATTTTCATGTAATTGGTGAGGAAGTTGGCGTCATAACTGTCATCGGGCGAATAAAGGGAGAGGGATTTCAGCGAACTGTTCTGGCGTTTTCTCACGGTGACTCCCGACTTGGTGACCTCTGCGGGGAGCAGTCCTTGAGCGGAGGACACGCGGTTCTGTACATTGACAACAGACATGTCGGGGTCGGTACCCTGGCGGAAATAGACGCTGACCGAGGCTGCCCCCGTATTGGTGGCAGTGGATGTCATATACATCATGTTTTCCACACCGTTGAGCTGTTCTTCGAGTGGTGTGATGACACTCTTCAATACCGTCTCGGCATTGGCTCCGGTGTAGGTGGCGTTGACGCGCACTGTGGGTGGGGCAATGTCGGGAAACTGTTCTATGGGCAACTGCGAGAGTCCGATGAGACCTACGATGACGATGGCTATGGAGATGACTGCCGAGAGGATGGGGCGGTCGATGAAAGTCTTTACTGTCATGGCAGTTTCATTTGGATTTGTTATTCTGTGCATTGACGGGAGTGCCTTCCTTTACAAGTCCTGCCCCCTCGGCAATGATGAGGTCGCCGTTGTCAACTCCCTCATCCACCACATATTCTGTTCCTCCGGCAAGTCGCGTCACCTTTACCGGTGAGGACACTGCTTTGCCGTGTAGTACCTTATAGACAAATACCTTATTCTGCAGTTCGTAGGTGGCAGACAGCGGAATCACTATGCAGCTGGGGCGTTCTGTGGACAGGATGACTGCTCCGCTGCCACCTTCGCGAAGCAGTCCCTCCTGATTGGGGAAGTCTGCCCTCAGAGTCACTGCGCCTGTCCCTTCGGTCACTATTCCGCTCACTGCGGCAATCGTTCCCGCGTGGGGATATAT
Organism: Prevotella sp.; assembly: GCA_051878715.1. GTDB lineage: Bacteria > Bacteroidota > Bacteroidia > Bacteroidales > Bacteroidaceae > Prevotella. The sequence continues at coordinate 7,457 of JBJEKQ010000131.1, read as the reverse complement.
ACTGTCGTTACTCATCCTCAGTGTTACTTGAGGCATCTGGCGGATGAATTGCTCCATCGTTCCGTAACGGCTGACGAGGTTGATTATCTGACTTTCCGTGAGCGAGAAATAGGCGTGCATACGACTGTCATTGCTCACTGTGACAAGTGGTTTGGCGATGCTACTGCCTACAAGGGCACCGACACGATAGGCTATCATGCCTGCCACACCGTCCACAGGACTCTTCACCTCTGTGTATGACAGATTGTTGCGTGCCGTTGCCTCCTGTGCCAATGCCGTCTGCAGGGCCGCCTCTGCAGCGGCTACCTCGTTGCGTGCGGCACTCACGTCATAGTCTTGTACCACGTTTTTTTGTCGAAGCATAGTGGTGCTCTCAAGGTTTAGTCTGGCTGTGGCAAGTTTTGCCTTGGCGCTACTCACATTTCCCGTTGCTTCTGACAGGGCGGCCTTGTAGGGGACCTGGTCGATGATGAAGAGGGTCTGCCCGCGGTGCACCTTCTCTCCCTCGCCGAAACAGATGCGGGTGATGGTACCGCTGACCTGTGGGCGCACCTCCACTACCTGACAGCCTTGCAGGCGGGCGGTGTATTCCGATTTCAGCGTACGGTTTTCCTGTTTCACAACCATTGTCTTGTAGTCGGCTGCCCCCGTTTCTTTGGCAGAATGGTCTTTGCATGCCACTAATGCTGTCCCTATAAGCAGGGATGCCGTCATGTTTCTGAGAATATCATACATCATTCCTTTTCGTGCTTTGGTTCTTGGATGGCAAAATTAGCCACAAAAGACGGATGTGGAAGCATGGAGGAGCGAAGTGGGGACAGACACCCGTTTTCGGGTGATAGATAACCGGAAAAAGCAGTTGTCAAGTGGATACCGTATTCAGTTGCTAACTGAATAGGGCATTCAGTTGACAAGTGAACAGGGCATTCAGTTGACAACTGAATAGAGGCATCACTTTGCAAGAGAAAAATCCAACATCAATTTCACCTGCTTTGCGCCCTTTTGAGTGCGTTGTCGTGGATGTAGCGTGTGTAGAAGAGGAGGTCCCAGTGGTGCAGGCAGTCCTCATTTGCTCCTGCCTTCGTATAGGGCGTGGCAGCCTGCATCCATTGATGGAAAGGGGTAGGGTCGGTATCGGCTATGAGCACGTGCAGAGTGCTGTCCACATGAACGGTCACCTCCTGTCCGTGATAGGTGAAGGTCGCAGGGGTGCTGTCTGTCTTCCAGTTGACAGGATTGATGCACGCTTTTGTGCCGCCTGCCACAAAGTTCCATACACCCTTTGCCGACAACACTGTGTTGAAGCATACCACTTCGCCATATCCCGTCTCTGTGGTGGCAGTACGAATGGCACTGTCTTTCAAGTCCTCCTCCGTAACGGTGAATCCAATGATGTAGGCAGCCACCATGTTGTTGCGCTGCTGTGGGGTGAGGTGATGAAGTACAGCCAGAGCCATCTCAGCGCCCTGACTGAACCCGGCGAGGACAAAGGGTCTGCCGTTGTTCTGGTATCTGTAATAATGGTCAAAAGCCTCGCAAGCCTCCATCCGCGTCACTCGTCTCACCGAATCAATCTTTTCGGGATAGCTGGAGATACATTCAAAGGTATATTGGTGATAGTGGGGGGCAAAGAAGTTGAAGTCATTGTAGAACATTCTGTTGCGCACGTACTTCAGTTCCAGGTCCATCACCCGTATGTCATCGTCGGTGAGTGTGGACCGATAACTCACCTGTCCCTTCGCATCTATGGCGGAAAGGACATTGGTGGAAACAAAATACACCACATCCACTTTACCGGTATCCACCCCACAACTGTCTTGATACCAATAGCCTGCCTCACTATAAATGTCATGTTCTGCTCCGTCCTGCCTGTTGCTGAACGAAAACAATACAACAAGCGCTGCCGCCAGCATCATCCTTGTCAATATCCGCTTCATTATGTCGTTGAATCAATAAATTACTTGTAATTCATGGTCTCCAGTTCGCTTTGTCACATCGAAAGCTTTTTAGAACGGCAGGTCATACCCTTCCTCTGTTTCTTCCTTCACACTCGTGTCGGTATCCTCCAGATAATGTATATCCTTAATCTTGCTCCGGTATGTAGCAACCGTGGAAAGACTTTCGAGTTCTTTCTTTCGGTGCTGGCTCATAGACAAATAAGCTTCTTCCTGCTCGATTCCCAGATACCTGCGATCAAGCAGATTGGCAGCAATCCCTGTTGTTCCGCTTCCAGAAAACGGGTCTAAGATCCATGCCCCTCTCTTGGTGGAGGCAAGGATGATACGCGTTAGAAGTGCCAAGGGCTTTTGCGTAGGATGCTTGCCGCAAGATTTTTCCCAACGGGCAATGGCAGGAAGATGCCACACGTCTGTCATTTGCTTGTCTCCATTGATGTGTTTCATCAAACTGTAATTGTAATGGTGTGCCACCTTGGAGGATTTGCGTGCCCAAATCACAAATTCTGTGGAAAACGTGAAATACCTGCACGAGATGTTGGGTGGTGGATTTGTCTTCACCCAGGTGATGACATTCAGTATTTTGTAGCCCAGTTCAGTCAACTGGTGTGCCACTGAAAAGATGTTATGGTAAGTGCCGCTGATCCATATAGTGCCATTGTCCTTTAGTTTTTCGCGACATAACCTCAGCCATTCCAGATTGAACTCATTGACATGTCTGGCTGTTCCTCCCTTGTCCCAGTCTCCCTTGTCAACACAAACAATCTTTCCGCTCTGCACGCTGATACCTCCGTTGGACAAGAAATAGGGAGGATCGGCAAATATCATGTCAAATTTGAACTCAAACTCTCTCAAGAGTTCAAGGCAATCTCCCTGAAGCAAGGTGAACTTTCTGTCGGATGACCTGTAATAGGGAACGATACTCATCTCACAATACGATAACGTTCAGACTTGACCAGACGGATGCTATTATAGTCCATGGGATCAGTAAACTCATATTGCCAAATGTAATAGATTTCTTCTGCACCCACCTGCCTCTTTTCAAAGAATACGGGGTGAACCTTCTTGCCAGTTGTCTCTTGCCATTGTCGGTATGGATAATACAGTTGCCGGATGATGGTATTGGAGGTGTTTGCATTTTTTGCTTCTATCAAAACAATGCTCTCCCGTCCCTCATATCCTGCATCAACTTCCGTCTGCACACTTTCTGTTGACAGTATCACTCCGTTTGTGGTGAAAGAGAAAGGAGGAGTGAATTTCCGCCCTCTTATAGTCAGTACTAAAGACGGGTCATCCATGAAGGTGCGAATCAAGGAGCTTGCATAGGCATAATCCAAATGCTGCATTTCGGAATCACCTATGCATGAACTCTTGAGCTCAAAATCCAATTTGCTGTTATATGTGAGGATGGGGCTGACAATATCAGGAATATCCATATAGCCTTCTCCCTGAACGATGTAATAATAGCCGTTGTGTTTGGGCAGAATGAAAAGATTCTTGTCTTTGAATATTTGTGGTCTGTCCTCTCTGCTGTCTTGTTTGCATAGAATGCGTACTTCCTTTTCGGCAGTTTTCTTGAAATCCTGACATGCCACTTTGATTTGCCCGGCAGTCAAGACAAAAGGTTCTTTTGAAAAGTCGTGTTCCCCTATGCCGCAGTCGTCATATATCTTTTTCCAGGAAATGTCTGAAGCCATTTTATTGAAAATATGAATGTTTGCAAAAGAATTTATTTATATCGCCGTTCGCGGATATCCATTATGACGAATTCCTGTCCATCAGTTCCCCTTCTGTGGAATTTGTGTAGTTCCTGATGAGAAGTTCAGTCAACTTTCCCCTCTTTTTGGGGTTGGCATTCACCGAACGCGACGCATACACCCGCTTTATGTGGTAATTGGCATACAGCCTGTCAAAAAACATCTCGTTGGGGTTGCGTCCTTTTCCGTCAGAATTGCTCAACATCAATAGGCAGTGCCTTGAGGATAATCGGTCAAAATAGCACTTTAGGCGTATCTGTTCTGCATCATCAAATGCGTCCTTCGTGTAGGAATTAAAGCATGAGGTGGCATCCAATGGGCGGTATGGAGGATCGAAATAAACGAAGGTGTTGTGTGTCACGAAACGCTCTGTTTGTTCAAAGTCTCCATGGGATATTTCTACTTTCTGAAGCAGTTGACTGACTTTTCGGATGTTGTCTTCATCACAGATTGTCGGTTTATTGTATTTCCCAAAAGGTACATTGAATAGTCCTTTGGCATTGATGCGATACAGACCGTTGAAACAGGTGCGGTTCAGAAATATCAACAGCACCGTGGTGCTCATATCGTCCAAAGGCTTGCTGTTAAACATCTCACGCATGGAAAGATAAAATTCCTTGCGGCATGGCTCTTCAGAAATGGCATAATACTCTTGCTGCAGTGCAGACAATGCGCGGATGAGAGTTTCCGGCTCTCTTTTTACAACGTTATAAGCGGTGATTAGATCTGTATTCACATCGTTGATTACCGCCCGTTGGATGTTGTCAAATCTCTGTAGCATATAAAAGAGCATGGCACCACCTCCGACAAAAGGCTCGATATAGGTTATGCCTTCCATCTCTGCAAACCTTTCCGGTAACAAATGCTCGAAGGTGGAAAGCAACTGACCTTTCCCCCCTGCCCATTTGATAAACGGTTTTGCTCTATATGCTGTCATGTGCCGATATGCTCTTTAGATTTTTGTGAGTATGCGATTACAAATTTATGGCTTCTTTCCCAAACAGCAAAGAAAATGGTCTTTTCTTTGAGAGTATTCCCATTCTTTTTACTCGTCCCAGTACACAACTGCTTCAAACAAAAATCCTCTGCAAATGACTATTCACAGAGGATTGGATTACTATTAAAACCTTGTACCCAGACCCGGGGTCGAACCGGGATGGGTTGCCCCACTGGTGTTTGAGACCAGCGCGTCTACCGATTCCGCCATCTGGGCTTTAATGCGGGTGCAAAGATAATCAATAATTCTGAATTAGCAAATAATTCTTATAAAAAAACTGAAAAAAGGGATATTGACGGCTGCGTTTCTTTGGCCTTCAGCAAAAATAAAGTAACTTAGCATTGGATAAATACATAACATTTGAGATAACTAACTTAACCCATATCTAATGGAGCTTTTTAATAAAAACAACTATTGCGTGATACTTGCAGGAGGTAAGGGAAGACGCCTGTGGCCCTACAGTCGGGAGGAATATCCAAAGCAGTTCATCGACTTCTTTGGCACTGGACGTACCCAACTGCAATCTACCTTTGACAGATTTGCACGGCTGCTACCTCTGGAGAATATCTTGGTATGCACTAACAGGGAATACGCCGATATGGTGAGGGAGCAACTGCCCGAACTGCCCAAGGACAACCTGCTGGCAGAACCGATTGGCAGAAATACAGCACCCTCGGTGGCATGGGCTCACAGCAGGGTGCGCAGGGAGAACGCCGATGCCAATATCATTGTGGTTCCCTCAGACCAAATGGTGCTTAACGAGGATGCATTTGCGCGCTGTGTTCTTGAGGCGTTCGAGTTTGTGTCAAATCATGATTTGGTATTGTCACTCGGAGTAAAACCCACACGTTGTGAGCCGGGCTACGGATATATTCAAATGGGTGAGGAGAGTGAAACCAAGGGCGTTTATAAAGTGCAGTCGTTCACGGAGAAGCCCGACCGTGAGTTTGCCCAGCTATTCATGGATAGCGGTGAGTTCCTGTGGAACAGCGGTATCTTCGTGTCCAACTTCCGTCATCTGAACAAACGGCTTGACTTGGTACTGCCCGTGGTGTTGCGCAAACTGATAAGAGAGAACCCTGACTATACGCTGGAAGAAGAATTGGCGTTTGTAGAAGAGAACTACCCCATCTATCCTAATCTGTCAATAGACTATGCCCTGCTGGAACATAATGAGGAGGTGCATGTGATGGAGTGTGAGTTCGGTTGGGCCGATCTGGGCACATGGCACAGCATCTATGAGAGCAGCAGCAAGGATGAGGAGGGCAATGTAGTGGTAAACTCTGAGGTGATGATGGAAAACTGTCACGACAATGTAATCAAATTGTCTAAAGGCAGACTGGCCGTCATCAACGGACTGGACGGATATATCGTTGCCGAACGCGACAATGTGATACTCATCTGTCCCAAGAGCGACTCCTCATCGTTGGTGCGCAAATACTGTAACCAGGTTCAGATAAAGTTTGGTAAAAACTTTATCTGAAACAAGGATATTATACCCAAATCGGTGATTAGCATTATTTGCGCATAACAGTCTAATGACCGATTTGGGTTAAAAGGCTCTTCTAATCTTCTCGGCAATTTCTTCAAACTGCTGAGGGGTGAGGGAGAGTTTCTTTTTTCTGAAATCCACATCCGCCTCGCTGTTCATGGGGATGAGATGGATATGTGCGTGGGGCACTTCCAGTCCAAGTACTACCTGTGCCACCTTCTTGCAGGGGAAAGCCTTCTTGATGGCAGCAGCCACACGCTTGGCGAAAACCTGGTATTCTGCCAGTTCTTCGTCCTCCAGGTCGAAGAAATAATCCACTTCGCGGCGAGGGATTACCAATGTATGTCCTTCTGCCAAGGGATTGATGTCAAGAAAGGCGTAGAACTTATCGTTCTCGGCACACTTGTAACTGGGAATTTCGCCTGCGGCAATTTTTGAAAAGATGTCCATATCTGTAATTCTTTTGAATGATTAAGGTGGGTACTAAACCCACCTTTTATGATAATAGTATGATTTCGTATGACGCTTATTCAAGGGAAATCTTGTCAATGCGCAGTCTGATGGTGCCACGTGGGATGGTTATCTCAGCCTCGTCACCCACCTTTTTGCCCAGCAGTCCCTGTGCAATAGGAGTCTTGATGGATATCTTTCCTGCACGCAGGTCAGCTTCGTTCTCGCTCACGATGGTGTAGGTCATCTTGCTCTTGGTGGTAAGATTGGTCATTTCCACCTTGGAGAGTATCTGTACGCAATCGTTTGACAGACGCGACACATCAATGATTTTTGCATTCTGGATAGCAAGTTTCATCTGGTTGATTTTATCCTCAAGGTGTGCCTGCGCCTCTTTGGCGGCATCATACTCTGAATTCTCACTCAAGTCACCCTTGTCACGGGCCTCAGCAATAGCGGCCGATGCCTTTGGGCGCTCCACGCTTTCCAAACGTTGCAGTTCGGCTACCATCTTGTCGTAGCCTTCTTGTGACATGTAAGCCATAATAATTCTATCTTTAAGTGTTAGTTAATCGTGTTTCTCAGGTTTTCCTCGGCATCAAAAAATAAAGACCCCGACAATCGCTCTGTGTCGGAATCCTCTGCAATTATGCCTATACCTTATACTTTATCTGTGGGCAAAGATAAGCATTATTTCCGAATGAACAATACCCTAAGAGGGCAATTTACGTTTATTTAACCCAAATCGGCGGTTGGCGGATTCCATAAGCAAGTGCAAATTTAATATATTTCTTCCTTAATCATGT
>JBJEKQ010000130.1:0-5100 GCA_051878715.1 Prevotella sp. | reverse complement strand
CCACCGTCGATGTCGGGTTTTGCAAACAGTTCGGGAGCGTTGCTTGCCTTGCAGCTTCCTCCATAGAGGATAGAGGTCTCTTCTGCCACCTCTTTGCCGTATTTCTCTGCCACGGTGCTGCGGATAAAGGCATGTATCTCTTCGGCCTGCTCGGCAGTGGCGGTCTTGCCGGTGCCGATTGCCCAGATGGGTTCGTAGGCGATGATGATGTTCTTGAACTCCTCGGCACTCAGGTTGAATACGCTGCCTTCCAGTTCAGCCTTGCATACTTCGTTCTGCTTGTTTGCCTCGCGCTCTTCCAGGCTTTCGCCGATGCAGAAGATTACCTTCAGACCGTTTTTCAAAGCCAGCAGCACTTTCTCTTTCAGTATTTCGGGAGTCTCTCCATAGTAGCCGCGACGCTCGGAGTGTCCCAGGATAACATATTGTGCACCGGTACTTTTCACCATCTCTGCAGACACTTCGCCGGTGTATGCGCCCTTCTCCTTGTCGGCGCAGTTCTCGGCACCCAAACCGATGATGTCCTGATTCAGAAACTGTGCGATGCTTGCCAGATGGATAAAAGGAGTACAGATAACTACATCACAGTTGGGCTTCTCAGCGTTCAGTGTGTCGTTCAGTTCCTTGGCCAGTGCCACACCTTCTTGCAGGTTCATGTTCATCTTCCAGTTGCCTGCTACAATTTTTTTTCTCATAATTCTTTTTCTCTTTAATAATTGAAATATCTTGTTAGACTTCTCTTTCTTTCTTATCCACCGGCTCCATGCCCACAGGCGGTCGGAGAGTGTGAGTATCAGCAGCGGCAGCACATACCATGCTATGATGTAGGCGATGCGCTTGCCGGTAGAGTTTTCGGGCAGTTGTCCGATTTCCGCCTGGTTCAGCGGTTGTGTCAACTGCTCTTCCTCTGGCAGGTTGTTGCAGCTCCACTTGCGAATCACGGTGCCGTCCTTCAGCAGTATCAGTCCTGGATTGCTGCGCACCATGGTCTGCAGCACTGTCCTGTCCGTATGGTAGAAGGGGTATTCGGCTCCCGTGAGCAGTTTCCATCCCTTGATGCCCCGTTCGCCGCTTGCCGTGAGGCAGTAGAAGGGCACTCCCTCCTCGTAGGCATATTCATACACCAGATTGATGAGGTCCAGTCTTCCGTCGTCAGCATTCTCCAATCGTGGTGCTGTCAGCAGAAAGGTGTAACCTTTGTGTCGCAGTATCTGTTCCGTCACATCCTCGTTGTTGTCGCATCGCGTGATGTTCAGGTCGCTTATCTCGGGTTCATACCCCTTGCTCGTCTGTACCGTTTTGCTATCCACGAAGGTCCAGGTAGAGTCGGGATAGTTGTCCAGTGTAAACTCCTTTTTCTCTCCATTTTTCTCCAAGATAAAGGTGGTTTCAAACTGTGGCTGCTCGGCTCCCTGGGGAATCTCCATCTTTTGCAGGATGTTTGCCCCCGTATGGTAGGGTCTGAAGTCGAACAGCGGCAGGTAGTAGAGCCCTATGCACGACACTGCCAGAATGAAAATGACGGAGTAGTTGATTACTATCCACTGGCTGCTGCTGCCGATAAACCGTGGCATCTTCATGGGCATGGCGCATAGTATGGCTGTGCATGTCAGCAGCACGATGTTCTTCCACAGGGTCTCGGTGTTCGTCAGTTTCACTGCATCGCCGAAGCATCCGCAGTCGCTCACGGGGTTGGCTGTCACCAGCCATACCGAGATGAGTGTCATTGCCGCCATGAAGAGCAAAGCCAGCCTTGAGGTAAGGCGTCGCCTGATGGCAAACAGCAGGCACACTCCGATGCAGAACTCCATGGCCGACAGCGTTACTGATATCAAGGTGAGAACGGATGCGGGCAGAATGGCTTGCAAAGACAATGCTTCCAGATAGTCGGCTATCTTGTAGTTAGTGCCTGTCGGATCCACGGCTTTCACGAATCCCGACAGGATGAATGTGATTGCCACCACCATGCGGCACACGTTGGCAGCGATGATTTTCAGTACTTTCACCCTGCCTCTTGCTCGTTAAGTTTGATGACGCCAAACACGGCATAGTTGATAATGTCCATGTAGTTGGCATCTATGCCCTCGCTCACCAAAGTGTCTCCTTGCAGATTCTCTATCTCCTTGATGCGCTCTATCTTGGTCAGTATGAAGTCGGTATAACTGCTCACCCTCATGCCTCTCCATGCCTCATTGTAGTCGTGGTTTTTCTTCAGCATCAGTTGCAGGGCATCGTTGGCTGCCTTGTCGTACAGCGCCATGGCCTGCTCGTTGGTGATATCTACAGTGTCGGCAAAGCCTTTTTCCAACTGTATCAGTCCTACAATGCCATAGTTGATGAGTGCCACAAACTCAGGCTTGATGCCTTCGCCCACCATCGATACCTTTTTGATTTCCAGGCTGCGTATGCGCTTTGCCTTGATAAACAGCTGGTCGGTGAGGGATGAGGGTCTGAGGATACGCCACGAAGCACCATAGTCGTGCAATTTTTTTTCGAACAGCGTGCGGCACTCCTGCATGGCTTGTTCAAATTGCTCTTGCGTGTTCTTTTCGCGTGTGTCCATATATCGTTTGTCGTTTGTCGTGACAGGTTTCTTACCTGCATGCAAAATTAGACATTTTGGTGCAAACTACAAAAAAAAGGAGAAGTCAATTCTCCTTTTTCTTCTTGTTGATATATTTAATCTTTGCACAGAGCACATCGAACTGTACTTGCAGGGAGTCGCGCTTGATGCGGGTGCGGGTGAGCAGGTCCAGTGCCTGCGGTGTTACGCAGAGGTCGGCTTTTTCCCGCTCCACCTTGTTCTGCAGGTATTTGTAGTTGGCATTCACCGCCTGCAGGGCACTGTCCACCAGCGCCAGTTCCTGCTGTGCCTGCTTCAGGGCGATGTCCTGTTTCAGTTTCAGTGCCTCATGGCGGGCATGGATGGCAGTGGGGTAGATGTATCTCAGCGAGTCGAGCACCTGCAGTGCCTCGGCATATTGCTTTCTGTCATACATCGCTTCTGCCTCTTTCAGCAGTTTGTTCGCCTCTTCCTGTGCGTCGCTGCGGCAGCCTGTAGTGGCTGTCATGCCCAGCACTACGGCAGCCATGCCTATCCAAACCTGTATTTTAGCCATCTTCTTTCCGTGTAGTTGTCGGTGCGATTCATGCGCTGTCTGCCGTGTTTCCTTGTGCTATGTTTCCCGGCAGACAGACGCTCTGTTGTTAATAACGCAGACACACAGGCTTTAGTATATAAGTTTCCGTTTTTTGTGTCAGAAACTCACGCAGAAGGCACCGCCAACCACAAAGTTGTGCAGGGTTTTGTCTATGCTGCGGCGTTCCGGCTCGGTTACTCCCGGCTCATCCAATTCCAAATATTTCTTGTATTTGGGCGCGCCTTTGTCCAAATAGCCGAAGGGGTCGTAGGTCAGTTCAAAGTTCTTGCGGGTCACGTCGTAATCCACAAACAGGCGCCATGAGAACGACTGCTTGTAGGCGTAGGTGAGCGATATGCCAGTGCCGAACTTCGTGGAGTTGCTTCCGCTCAGTGTCAGGTAGTCCCATTCCACATCGTAGGGCGTGTCTGTCAGTATCCTCTTTCCATCTGTCACCTTCACGCCATCCTGATCGCCTTCCACTTTGTACTTCATGTCCATCACATTTCCTGCAAAGTGGGCGTTGATATCCAAGTCCTGAATCACGCTTCGACCCACCAGCAGCTTGGTGCCCAGTGCAAACCGATGCGACAGGGGGATGTTGAAATACACGCCGAGGTCGCTGGTAAACTCGGTGATGTGGTCGGTTTCCACCTTCATCTCACGGGTTGCTATCCACGGGGCTAACTCGGGTGCGATGCTCAACAGTTCGTTATACAAGCTCTGGTCCTCATCGCTGATGACGTTCAGGCCTTTCACTGGAGTACTTCTCACGCGCAGTCGTCCGCCCACGCCGACGTACTTGTTGAAGAAGTAGGCTCCTTCTGCACCCACCACGGTAGAGGTCTTGAGGTCAAAGTGCCTGTTGAGGTCGTCCTCGCCGGTTGCTCCGTTGCCAAAGTCCAGGTTCTTGCTGCCCAAACCCACACCCATCGACACGCTGAAGAACGACGGGTTGGTGATGATGTTCTCCCCTCCGCTCAGGTCGTTGCGCTTCAGTCCTTTCTCCTTGAACATCAGGTCGGCAAGTCCGTAAGCCACTTCGGTGGAGAAGATACCGATGCCCGCCCCCGAGAGCACGTCGCTCACCCAGTGGCGGTTGTTCAGCACGCGCATCACGCCCGTGGCTGTAGCCACTCCATAGCCGAAGATGGAGTACCAGGGGCTGCGTGTCAGTCCATATTCCTTGTGCAGTATGGTGGCACTCACAAAGGCAGTGGCGGTGTGTCCCGAAGGCCATGAGTTGCGTGTGCTTCCGTCGGGTCGCATCTCCTTGGCGCTGTATTTGATGGGGTTCACGATGGCAGCCATGATGGCGTACGACATGGCTCCACTGGCCAGGTATCTGCCAAAACTGCTTCTTCCCTCCACGCCGGCAAGGTTCAGGCCTGTTGACAGGAACATGGGCACAAACTGCGTGTAGTTGTCAATCTCTGAGTGAAAGTTGTATTTTATCAGTCGGTTGGTTGATTTCTTGTTGGTATAGTCCTGCCGGAAACTCTCTTTCTCGCTCTTGGCGATGATGCCTGCAATGAACAGGGGGATGCCCACATAGGTCTGGTCATCCCAGAAGGTATAGGGCTTGATGTCTTTGGCAACAGCCAGCGCGGGCAATGCGGAGGTAGTAGAGGCCACTGCCGTCATTTCCAGTGCAGGAGTGCTTGCCGTGTATTCTTCCATGGTCAGCACAGGAGCCATCTCCGGTGTTTCCAGTTTCCATTTGTTCTTTTGTGTGGTGTAGGCAAAAGCACTGGCAATGGCACCTATTGCCAGCATACAGGTTATTCCTATTTTTTTTTTCATACTGCTTATGTTGGTTAAGTATTTTTTGCAAAATTACACCATTGGCAATAAAACATAGGATAAACCGTATATTCTTTAATTATTATTAACTAATTAACGCGAGTTGGCGGATTCCATAAGCAAGTGCAAATTTAATATATTTCTTCCTTAATCATGT
>JBJEKQ010000129.1:1795-23410 GCA_051878715.1 Prevotella sp. | reverse complement strand
AATGAGCAGCGTTCCTATCGTTACAACATCACTGCCATCATCACCGTTACCTCACGCCGCGTAAAACTGGTGCGCAGCATTATTGCCCGTCAGGGTGAACTGCTGAAACAGGGCGTTGCCATTGTCGATGGCGGTTATGAGAATCCCGTGAAGTACGAATACGTGTCATTTACTGACATGAAGCCACAAATGATGCAAGAGGCCATCGGCAATGCTGAAAAGACCGCCCGCCAGTTTGCTGAGAACAGCAAGAGTACCCTGAACAAAATCATCAGTGCCGACCAGGGGCAGTTCTCCATTGATGACCGTGATTCCAATACCCCCTATATCAAGAAGGTAAGGGTGGTGACTACTGTGACGTACTCGTTGAAGGATTGAGCCTATTCTTCGTTCTTTACCTCATACACCACGCCGTATTGTGGGGTATAGGTGTTTTCGAGGAGCACGGTCACCATGCCGTATTTGGTCTGGAAGCGTGCCTCTTTATGGTCTTCCGAGTTGAAGGGCATTTCGGGGTGCGCATTGATTTCCTCCAGGAACCTGTCGTAGGTGGCCTTGAACAGGTTGCGGGTAGAATCGTTGTACGTAGCTTCATACGACTCCTGAATGGAGGATATGACATTGTTCTGATGGTTTATCACCACGCGCATGGCAGTGCCCGGCTTGTACAGCATGATTTGTCCGTTTACGGCAGTGTCGAGTGCCAGTCCGCGTGCCACCAGAGTGTCTTGCATCGCCTTTGCCGGAATGCCCATGGAAATGCCTTGGTAGGTGAGATACCTCTTCTCGCTGCTGCATGCACACAAGGCCATGGCCGCAGCCGTTGCAATCAATAGTTTTTTCATTGTAATGATGTAATTGTAATGATGTATTTTGTTTTCTCGTTATTGTCCTGTTTTGTCTGTCTGACTTCCGGATAGGTGGCTCCTACACATATTCCAGTGCCTGCTGCTTGCCTGTGAGCACACCGTAGGCGTTGAATGCCAGCGACCCTATCTCGTTTTCTCCGGGCATCACTACCACAGGAGCCAGAAAAGAGACATGTCTGGTGAGCAGAGACACGCAGTAGTTGCTGTGCGCCACTCCACCGGTGAGGATGATGGCACATTCCTTGCCGTGTAGAGCCACGTGCATGGCACCTATCTGTTTAGCCACGGTGTAGAGCATGGCGTGCAGGGCAGAACGGTAGGGTTCGTTGCCTTGCTCCGCCTCGGCAGCGATGGTTATCATGTCGTTGGTTCCCGTATATGCCAGCAATCCTCCTGCACCGTGTATCATCTTGTGAATCTGCTTGCTGCTGTATTTCCCGCTGAAGCATAGATCCACCAGCTGACCTGCCGGCAGTGTTCCTGCGCGTTCGGTGGAGAAGGGTCCCTCACCGTCCAGAGCGTTGTTCACGTCAATCACTTGCCCGTGGCAGTGGGCACTGATGGATATGCCGCCGCCCAGATGTGCCACGATGAGGTCAATATCCTCATAACGGGCTTGTATGCTTGCGGCATATTGGCGCGACACCGCCTTGCTGTTGAGCGCATGGAACACCGATTTCCTCCTTATTTCCGGAATACCCGTATAGCGTGCTTCATCGCATAGCTCATCCACCACCACCGGGTCGGCGATGAAAGCGGGGCATCCGCATTCTTTGGCGAGTTCGTCGGCAAGCAGTGCCCCCAGGTTACAGGCATGGTCCATCTCGGCGTGTATCAGGTCGTGCTTCATCTTCTCGTTCACCCGATACACCCCTCCGCGGAGCGGTTTCAGCAGTCCTCCGCGTGCTATCACGGCATCAAAAGCGATGGGCATCTCTCCGTCGTGCAGTCGTTTCCGGATGAAAGCCATGCGAAAGTCATATTGCTCTGTGCAGTGGTGGAAGCCTGCCAGATCTGTCTGCGAGTGGTGGGCTCCCGACATCCATACGGGTGTCATATTCTGATATACTGCCAGTTTGGTGGAAGTAGAGCCGGGGTTGATAATCAGTATTTTCATAGGCAGGCGAGCGCAAGACTGTAGTATTTTGACTCTTCGCTGTCTGCGCGTGAGGTGACCACCACGGGTGCTTCGGTACCCACCAGCCATCCGGCGGGAATGGCATGGCAAAAGCACGACAGCGTTTTGTAGAAGGTGTTGCCCGCCTGTATGTTGGGAAATACCAGCGCATCCGCCCTGCCCTCAATGGGCGAGGCGATATGCTTGTAGGCGGCGGCATCGGCATCCAAGGCAGTCTTCACGTCCATCGGACCGTCAATCACCACATTGCCATAGCGTCCTTCGGCTGCCCATTGTTTGATTTGTTCGTAGTGCAGCGTGTGCGGAAACTTGGGATTTACTTTCTCGTTGCAGTTGGTGAGTGCTATGCGTGGCACCTCTCTGCCAAAGCGTCTCAGATGGTCAGCCATATATCCCGCCAAGGCATCCAGCTGGGGCAGTGTAGGTTCGGGAAGCACCGCGGCATCGGCAAACATCAATAGCCGTTGCCAGCCAGGTATTTGCATCACCGTGAGATGTGCCATCACGCTGCCCGGCGAGAGCAGTCCTTGCTGCTTGTCCAGTACGGCGCGCAGCAGCACGTCGGTGTTCACCATTCCTTTCATCAGCACCTGGGCACGATGGCTGCGCACCAGTTGCACAGCCGTCTGTGCTGCCTCCTGAGCATCGCGGCACATCACTGTTTCCACGCATCCGGGACGGGCATCGGCTATCTGTTGCAGTGACAGGCTCAGTGGATTGCAAGCCGTGAGAATGAAATGGCAAAGCCCCTCTTTCAGGGCACGGCTGATGACATACTCCGTATGACTGTCGTGCGGGCATGCCAACGCCACCACCAGCATCTTCCGTTGCAGGCATCTGTCGTGCAGCAGAGAGTCAAATGTCTCAGTATGTTTCATTAGGTTTTTATTTTGCTGCAAACTTACAGAAATTCCATGAGATAAAGAAAAGATAATATGTATTTTATTTTGCCAAGTCCACAAGTTGCGCTAACTTTGCATCCGCCATTTGGGAATGGTTGTGCCTGTGTGTCATAATGATGGCATATCTTCATATTATAAACGTTCAAACAAACAGATTTCAATGTCTTATTTCTTTTCTTCAGAGTCCGTTTCAGAGGGACATCCCGATAAGGTGGCTGACCAGATAAGCGATGCCATTCTCGACCAGTTCTTGGCTTACGACGCGCGTGCCCGTGTGGCTTGCGAAACGTTTGTCACTACAGGTCAGGTCGTGATTATGGGAGAGGTACACAGCGATGCCTATATCGACTTGCCAACCATTGCCCGCAACACCATCAAGAAAATTGGATATACCAAGGCGGAGTATCAGTTTGACGGCAATTCCTGTGGTATTCTCAGCGCCATCCATGAGCAGAGCGATGATATCAACCGCGGTGTAGATAACGGCAATGACGAGGAACAGGGTGCCGGCGACCAGGGCATGATGTTCGGATATGCCTGCAATGAGACAGAGAACCTGATGCCTGTGTCGCTTGACTTGGCGCATCTGTTGATGAGCACGTTGGCGGCGATACGCAAGGAGGGCAGGGTGATGACCTATTTACGCCCCGATGCCAAGAGCCAGGTCACTGTGCAATACAGCGATGCCGGTGTCCCCGAGCGCATTGATACCATCGTGGTATCTACCCAGCACGATGAGTTTGACAGCGACGAGGCGATGCAGCGGCGCATCCGTGAAGATGTGATCAACATACTCATTCCCAAGGTGAAGGAGCAGATTCATTCTGCCAAGGTGCTGGCTCTGTTCAACAGCGATATCAAGTACTACGTCAACCCCACGGGCAAGTTTGTCATCGGAGGTCCTCATGGTGACACCGGACTTACTGGTCGCAAGATTATTGTAGATACCTACGGAGGCAAGGGTGCCCATGGAGGCGGTGCCTTCAGCGGCAAGGACTCCAGCAAGGTCGATCGCTCTGCCGCTTATGCCGCTCGTCATATCGCCAAGAACATGGTGGCGGCAGGTGTTGCCGACGAGATGCTGGTGCAGGTGAGCTATGCCATCGGTGTGGCAAAACCCATGAACATCTATGTCAATACCTATGGCAAGAGCCGTGTACAGATGAGTGACAGTCAGATTGCCGAAAAGATAGAACAGCTGTTCGACCTGCGCCCCAAAGCCATTGAGCGTAATCTGAAACTCCGCCAGCCGATGTATCTGGAAACGGCAGCCTATGGGCACATGGGTCGCAAGTGCGAGGTGGTGAGGAAGACTTTCTCCAGCCGTTACCACGAAACGAAAGTGCTCGACATTGAACTCTTTACCTGGGAGAATCTGGACCGGGTGGAGGAAATCAGAAAAGCGTTTAGCATAGGATAAGAGTACGTGCAGAACGACAGCATCATAATCCCTGTTGCTGACAGCATTGCCGGGGTGCCTGCCACTCTCAAGCCGGCTCCTGCCGATAGTGATACGCAGCCGTTGCCGTTGTACTATCAGCAGACGTTTCTTTCGGCAGACACCATGCTGCACGCCGAACTCAGCGGCAGGTCGCTGGGGGTGGAGGGCAATGCCATTCCCTATCGTCTGCGCAGCGACAATGGCATCACCCTGCTGATGCTGATATGCTTTGTGCTTACCACGGTGGCTGTCAAGGTGTCGAGCGGGTTCATTGCCAAGCAAATCAGGGAGTTCTTCTATGTGGCACATTCGGGACCTAAGTATGTCAACGAAACAGCCAACGAGGTGCGTTTCCAGGCTTTGCTGGTGCTGCAGGGAGCATTGCTGCTTGCCCTCTTCCAGTATGTGTATGCCACCCATCTTTACGGAGAGATACTCGTCTATCCCTATCAGTACCTGCTCATGGGCATCAGTTTCGCCATGATGGTGGGTTATCTGTTCTTCAAATATCTGCTGGTGGTCATAGTCAATGGCGTATTCTTCGAGCGCGTGCCTACGGGGCAGTGGCTCAAGATTCAGCTGTTCGTCATGGCACTCGGTGGCGTGCTGGTGGCACCTCCTGTGCTGCTGCAGGTTTTCTTCGACTTGAGCGTCCGCAAGGCAGGTATATGTCTGTTATGTATTCTTTTGGTGGTCAAATTACTGCTTTTTTACAAGTGTTTCACCATCTTTTTCAAAAGATTGGGGAATTTTCTGCAATTTTTTTTGTACTTTTGCGCCCTCGAAGTCGTGCCCTTAGCCCTGCTATGGGGCGGTTTGCTCTTGATGAGCAGATTTTTGATACATAACTATTAGGACGAAATGATTAAGAAGATTCTGGTCTCACAACCAAAACCATCCAGCGAGAAGTCACCGTACCACGATATCGCTGAAAAGTGTGAAGTAGAGCTGGTGTTCCGCCCTTTCATCAAGGTCGAGGGGCTTACACCCAAGGAGTTCAGACAGCAGAAAATCAATTTGCTTGACCATACTGCTGTGGTGTTTACCTCCCGTCATGCCATTGACAACTATTTCAAACTGGCAAAGGAGATGCGTGTCACCATCCCCGAGACGATGAAGTATTTCTGCGTCACCGAGACCATCGCACTCTATATCCAGAAATACGTGCAGTATCGCAAGCGCAAGGTATTCTTCGGCAGCACTGGCAAGGTGGATGACCTGATTCCTACCATGGTGAAGCACAAGACGGAGAAATACCTGGTGCCTATGAGCGACGTGCACAACGACAGTATCAAGGAACTTCTCGATGCCAAGAAACTCACACATACCGAGTGCGTGATGTATCGCACCGTGAGCAACGACTTTACCCCTGAAGAGGTGGAAACCTTCGATTACGATATGCTCGTGTTCTTTAGTCCTGCCGGTGTGAATTCCCTCACCAAGAATTTCCCCGATTTCGTGCAGGGAGATATTGCCATTGCCACCTTTGGTCCCACTACAGCCAAGGCGGTGAAGGACGCCGGACTCAGACTTGATCTGGAGGCTCCTTCTGAGAAATATCCCTCCATGACAGGAGCCCTGTTGCACTACCTCTTGGAGCACGACGAAGACTAAACCTGTTTCCCTCTCTCTTCTGATGAGCGCCACGCCACTTTCGTTTGGAAAGAAAGAGCATCTCGTAAGCAAGAAACTGATGGAAATGCTCTTCTCGGGAGGTGCTGCCAAGTCGATGGTGGCTTACCCCGTGCGCATGGTGTATATGATGGTGGACAATCCGGATGCAGAGCCTTCGGTACAGGTGATGGTGAGCGTGTCCAAACGCTATTTCAAACATGCTGTCAAGCGCAACCGTGTGAAGCGCCAGTTGCGCGAAGCCTATCGCACCAACAAGCAGGTGTTGTGGCAGGCACTGCAACCCGTACCGCAAAAACGCATGGTAGTGGCACTGATATGGATGACCAATGAACTGAAATCCACCGCACTGGTGACTCACAGTGTGAGGGTGTTGCTGGAAAGAGCGGCTGCCGCCCTGCAATCATAGCACTATGGCACATCCCATACGAATGATACTCAAAGCGATGGCATGGCTACTGTGCCTGCCCATCCTGTTTTATCAGCGGTGCATCTCGCCTTTCACTCCGCCGGCGTGCAGGTTCACTCCCACTTGTTCTGAGTATGCCCGGCAGGCACTGATGAAGCACGGACCTTTCAAGGGACTGTGGCTCGCTGTCAGGAGAGTGCTCAGATGCCACCCGTGGGGAGGAAGCGGCTACGACCCCGTTCCTTGAGGATAATACGCCGGGCAAGGCACAGGAAAGACGTGGCAATGACTTACGGAGACAACAATGAAAAAATACAATACCAATGAGGAAGAATTTTGTTGAAGAACTTAAATGGCGCGGCATGCTGGCACAAATCATGCCCGGAACAGAAGAGTTGTTGCAAAAGGAGATGGTGACGGCTTATCTCGGTACCGACCCCACTGCCGACTCCCTGCACATAGGTCATCTCTGTGGCATCATGATGCTCAGGCACCTGCAGCGCTGCGGGCACAAACCCATTATCCTGGTGGGCGGTGCCACGGGAATGATTGGCGACCCCTCGGGAAAGAGCCAGGAGCGCAACCTGCTCAATGACGAGACACTGCGCCACAACCAGGAATGTATCAAACAGCAGGTGGCCAAGTTCCTTGATTTCGAAAGTACCGAGCCAAATGCTGCAGAGATGGTGAACAACTACGACTGGATGAAAGACTTCACTTTCCTCGACTTTGCGCGCGAGGTGGGCAAGCATATCACGGTGAATTATATGATGGCAAAGGAGAGCGTGCAGCAGCGGCTTAACGGTACTGCGCGCGACGGACTGTCCTTCACCGAGTTCACCTACCAGTTGCTGCAGGGCTACGACTTCCTGTACCTGTATCAGCACAAGGGTTGCAAGTTGCAGCTGGGCGGCAACGACCAGTGGGGTAACATGACCACCGGCACCGAGCTCATACGCCGCACCTTGGGCAACGAGGTAGAGACCTTTGCACTCACCTGTCCGCTCATCACCAAGAGCGACGGCAAGAAGTTCGGCAAGACAGAGAGCGGCAACATCTGGCTCGATGCCAAGCGCACCAGCCCCTATAAGTTCTACCAGTTCTGGCTCAACGTGAGCGATGACGATGCAGAGCGCTACATCAAGATATTCACCAGTTTGGAAAAGGATGTGATTGACGCCCTGGTCAAGGAGCACGGCGAAGATCCCGGTCGCCGTGTATTGCAGAAGCGGCTGGCAGAGGAGGTGACCGTGATGGTGCACTCGCAGGCAGCACTGGATATGGCCATCGAGGCAAGCAACATTCTCTTTGGCAAATCCACCAAAGACAGTCTGCTGAAACTCGACGAACAGACTCTCTTGGACATCTTCGAGGGCGTGCCCCAGTACGAAGTGGCTCTTTCCCAGCTCAACCGTCCTGCTGTAGATTTGCTTACCCAGGATGCCCCTGTGTTTGCCAGCAAGGGTGAGATGCGCAAGCTGGTACAGGGTGGTGGCGTGTCTGTCAACAAGGAAAAGTTGACAGCTTTCGACCGTGAGATTACCGCCGATGACCTCATTGACGGCAAATATCTGCTGGTGCAGCGCGGCAAGAAAAACTACTATCTGATTATTGCCAAGGCATAGCATATTGTGGTAACATATAGGAATTGTGGCCTGAAAATTTGGAAATAATCCGATTATTTCTTACCTTTGCAACCACAATTCAAGGATTGGACCATGGTGTAATGGTAACACTACAGGTTTTGGTTCTGTCATTATGGGTTCGAGTCCCGTTGGTCCAACAAGCAGAAGAGAGTGGAATTCATGTGATTCCGCTCTCTTCTGGTTTTCATGCAGACCTCATTTTAGGCACTGTTGGAGTATAGAAGAGGGCACGTATCTTCGATGAAATACCTTCTCAGTGCCTTCGGCTTGTTCTCAAACAAACAATAGGCATCCAATGCCTTGATAGCAGTTTGATGAAAAATATTGTAATTTAACAATATTTATATGCCTTAGTGGCTATGTCGGTAAAAAAACAGTTATTTTTACAAAAATAATGGTATTGCTATGCCGTTTCTGTGCGATACAATTGGTTGTTGACTGGAAATTGATGAGGGAAATTAACGGAAAACAGGAATTGTTTACAGACTGAAATTAACGAATGACGTTTATCAAGACATTTACAAACAGGAATTTATTTAAAACTAATAACAATAAATAATCTTTAAACATTAAGAGTATGAAAAAGAAATTCTATTCTCTTGCCATGTGTTCCCTGATGTTGATAGGTTTGGGCGTAATGGCAGACGGCAACAACCCAAAGAAGTGGGTGGTGCCAGTGAAGTCGCTGTCTGCAGCAGTTGATTCTTCGTATGTATCTTCTGGCGATACGACAATGGTGGAAGAGACGGACACCTCAGTCGTTGTCCCCTCTGCTCCTGCAAAGATTTGGGATTTCAAACTCAGCGAGAACACCATCAGCATGATTCAGAAGGATTGTAGTGAAGTTGGTTTCTGGATTGATTATGGAAACTATTTTGTCGTTAACAATTATTGGCTTGAGGGGAATAATCCTTTTGCCTATTACTGTTACAATGAGGAAGGATATATAGAGGGTGCGGTCATACCAGAACTGGAAGGACTGGTATTTGGTGCCATTTCCGGTTATGAAGGAAATTCTCCCAACATTTATCTTTACCACGATGGCACAGACCGTATCCGTCTGAATAGAACGTACATTACCCTGGGCATAGAGGACGTGTATGCAGGCCAAACGATAACCATCCGTTACAAGTCTGCCAATACATCTTCAATGAGGGGGCTTACCTGCTATTCAGGCAATGCCGAGATCACAGGAGGAGCTGCCACTACAGACGGCACGGAGGCAGATGTGACGTTTACGGTCACTTCCAGCGGAACAGTTCAGCTGGTTCCCTCTGGCGGATTGTATATCAGCTCCATTCAAGTTGGAAACGTGGCAGATGCCTATGCAAATGCCTTGAATGCCACGAAGGAACTGCTGGACTCTGTTCAGGGGTATGCTGCAATCTATGCTGAACTGCAAGCCTCTATCGACTCTGCTTCCGTGGGAGACAACGCTACAGACGAGGAGTATGCTGCTGCTATCACAGTACTGAATGAAACTGCATCGGAAATCCAAAAAGTCATCAGTTGCATCTCTTCGTTTGATGCCCGTAAGGCAGAGGCAGACAGTCTGCTTGCAGTTACTCCATCAGAAGACCTTAGTGCCGCATTACAGGCTGCCAATCAGATAGCAAACAATACGGTGACCTCCAGTGAATTGTTGGAAGTAAACCAAACACTTTCGGTAGAACTGGCAATCTATAAATCAACTCAGATAGACAGAGACAGTTGGGCGTTCAACACCTCTGTTTACGTGACGGTAGATGGCTTGCGCTATTATTTGGACGAGACCAACCATTTGGCTGAGTTTGTCGGTCTGCCAAGTTACAATGTGGCGATGGATGAACTGGCGATACCTTCTGTTATCCGTAATAACGGAGTGGATTATGCTGTGGTGGCTATTATCAATAATTATAGGTACGAACAGAACACAATCAGCAAAGTGTCGCTGCCCAAAACTTTGCAGTATATTGGAAGTTATGCCTTTTATAGTTACCACAGCTTGACGGAGATAGATATACCTGCATTGGTTTCTTATATTGGTGATAATGCTTTTTATTATAATACATCGATGAAGGAGATTTATCTGCATGGCAGTACGCCGTTTGTTTGCGGAAGTAATGTTTTTTATGGTTGTTCTTCGTCAATGATTGTACACGTACCTGACGGCTCTTTCCACGATTATCGAATTTCATCATCTTGGGGTAGTTATGTGATAGTGCCGGAAACCCCGGTAGAGATAGCTTTAGAGGTGGTTGATGCAGGCGAGTTGGGACGCCTGGCACTTGACAAGGCTGGCTATTTGCAGGAAATCAACAAACTGATAGTGTCTGGAACATTGAATAATGATGACTGG
Organism: Prevotella sp.; assembly: GCA_051878715.1. GTDB lineage: Bacteria > Bacteroidota > Bacteroidia > Bacteroidales > Bacteroidaceae > Prevotella. The sequence continues at coordinate 13,035 of JBJEKQ010000129.1, read as the reverse complement.
AAAAACTTGCAGACCATGTCCAATCTGATAGAGGTAGATATGTCGGGGCTTATCAATACCTCTATACCCTCTAGTCTTCTCTATGGTAGGGGTGCAATTCGTAGTGTAGTTCTCCCTTCAAACGTGGAAACGATAGGCTCATATGCTTTTTGTGAAACAGGTATCACAACGATAGATTTCCCGCAATCGCTGAAAACGATAGATTCACGTGCTTTTTATGGAACAGATATTACAACGATAGCTTTCCCACAATCGCTGGAGACGATAGGTTCAGAGGCTTTTCATGGAACAGATATTACAACGATAGATTTCCCGCAATCGCTGAAAACGATAGACTACCGTGCATTCTATTCTTGTACAAAACTGCAGTCTGTAGTTCTGCCCGCATCGTTGACTTCGTTAGGTAGTGATGCTTTTAGAAATTGTTCAAGTTTACAATCAGTTAAGTTGAATGAGGGATTGACCTTTGTTTCTCAATACTGTTTTAGTGGTTGCGATATCCGTGAGTTGGTTCTGCCGTCCACACTGCAAACAATAGGAAGTTCAGCATTCTATGCCAATGTAAATCTGCAGGTGCTGAATTGCCCCGAATCTCTTGTGGAAATTGGTAGTAGTGCCTTTAAGGGATGCGGATTGAAGGAGGTGAACTTGAATGAGGGACTTCAGACCATTCAAGCAATTGCGTTTGAAAATGTTGATAGTTTGACCACTGTTACACTGCCCAGTTCGCTTCGCAATTGTACTGGATATCCGTTTTACGGTTGTGATAATTTGAAGACCATTATCAGCAATGCTGTAGTGCCTCCATTGACAAATGGTTACTGCCCGATTTATAATGTGGATATGGCCAGTGTAAAATTGTTGGTGCCCTCATGGAGTTTGGCGGAATATCAGTTGGCTGAAGGCTGGAATCAGTTCTATACCGTAGAGGTGACAGACTATATGCCACAGAATGTGGTCATCAACAAAGACTTTGTGTTTGCCCTCCGTGATACCTTGGCAGCGGATTACCGCCCCAATATCGACCTGCTGTGGACAGACCGTTCTTATACTGACGGTTATGGATATTCAAACTACGAGTGTGGCAATCTGACCATCAACAGCCGCAGTAAACTGCCTGTGAACAATTTCAGCATGTACATGTCGCCCTATGCCAAGTATAGTCTGGATTACTCGCAATACTACAGGATTGTCAATGGCTCAAATTCTTATTCCTACACTCAATATAACCCCACTTGCCTGATGGTGAATGGAGAGATGCGTGCGGAGAATGTCACCATCCATCTGATGAACCGAAACAGCTGTTGGCAGTTTGTCAGCTTCCCGTTTGATGTCAGGATGAGCGACATCGTGCCTGAAGACAGCCTGACCCAGTGGGTGGTGCGCGAATATTCCGGTGAGAATCGTGCCGGTGGCTTGCTCGACTCTACTTGGGTGAACCTCACAGCCGATGATGTGCTGCAGGCAGGCAAGGGCTACATCATGCACTGCTATAGCTCAGCCTCTTCTCCTGTGAAATTCAAGGTAACTCCTCTCAAGGAAAGTGTCAACCGTCAGGCACTCTTCATTTCCGAAGATCGTACCGTGGCTTTGGAGGAGCATCTTTCCGAGTTCGACCACAACCGCTCCTGGAACTTGGTGGGTAACCCCTATCCCACGTTCTATGACAGCCGTTTCCTGAATTTCACTGCCCCCCTCACTATCTGGAATTCAAGATACAACAGCTATATGGCAGTGAGTCCTGTTGATGATGACTTTATCCTCTCACCGGGCGAAGCCTTCTTTGTGCAGCGTCCAGTTGACCAGGAAAGCATCACCTTTGCCAAGGAGGGCCGCCAGATACACAACCATGTGCGCCTGTTGCAGGATGAAGAAGCCCAGCAAATGCCGCGTCTCAATGCTCCTGCCCTGTCAGAGCGTCAGGTCATCAACCTGATTCTTTCTGACGGAGAGCACTCCGACCGTACCCGTGTGGTCATCAATGAGAATGCCACTGCCGGTTATGACCTGCAGATGGATGCCAGCAAGTTTGATGCAGTTGACGTCACTGTGCCCCAGCTCTTTACCGTGGCAGGCACTGTGCGCTATGCCATCAACGAGCGTCCTTTGGGCGATGCCGTTGTAGAACTGGGCGTGCATGTAGGTGCCGAGGGTATGTTTACCCTGACATTGAAGAATGATGTGGCAGGCAGTATCGTCATTGAAGACCGTCTGACAGGCTTGATGACCGAAATTACTGCAGAGAAGGGCTACACCTTCAGTGCCGACAAGGCCGGCGACATCATGGGTCGCTTCTTCCTCCACCTGAACATGCAGCAGGGTGGTGCCACAGGTATCAAGAGCATCGAATCTCCCGAAGCTGGGGATGATGCTCCCGCTTACAATCTCAACGGACAGCGTATCGATGCCAACACCTACAAGGGTGTAGTGGTAAGAAAAGGTTTGAAGCGCGTGAAATAATCACACAGTGTGGACTAAAAAGACACCACTATGAGAACAAGAATCTTTATATATATGATGATGCTGTTGTGCCATCTGTCTGCCATTGCGCAGACAGACGGCTACAACCCGTCAAATCCGCCCAACCCCTCATTGCCTGAGACTACGGTGCCCGACTCTTTAAAGGAAGGCTATTACCGGTTGACGGTAAATACTTCTCCTGTCGGAATGGGTGGCGTGAACACTAACGGCGGATATTACCAGGAAGGGAGCAGTCTTTATCTGCGCGCATACGGATACAGCAACTTGACTTTCTGCTATTGGATGGATGATGAGGGAAATACCTTATCAACAAGTGCAAGTCTTTATTACACCATGCCGGCACGCAATGCGCTCGTTACGGCGGTGTACAGCTATAATCCCGCTAACCCCGGAAATCCGGAAAAACCTGCAGAACCTGTAAAGACTTATACGCTCACACTGAAGGCCAAGCCCGAGGGTACAGGGTCGTTCAGTCCTAACCAGCCTGTGGAAGTGGAGCAGGGGTCTGACAATTATCTTTGTGCCTACACCCCCAACAGCAACTTCAAATTCTTGCGTTGGGAAGATGAGCAGGGCAACCTCGTGTCAACGGCACGGTATTTCTACTACAACATGCCGGCTGCCAACACCACCCTCTATGGTGTGTTTGAATATGCACCGGGCAACCCCGCCAACCCGGGCAAAAACGCTTGGGACAGTTTCGCGGGTGAGGTCATTGTGGATGACTTCACGCCTGGCCAGCTGTCATCAGCCATCAGTCAGGCGATAGGTAACAGCAGCAGTGCTGACGTGACGCATATTGTGGTGGCAGGAAAAATCTCCACCAACGATTTCTCCATTGCCAACAGTTACAGCAACTGCAGTCTGGTGGATTTGAGCCGTACCACAGGAGCTACTTACGTACCCAGCTGGTGCTATAGCAACAATAGCCAGCTTACGCATATTTTCCTGCCGTCGTCCATAGAGACGATAGGGGCTTATGCGTTCTATTACTGTACATCTCTTGAGTCTGTTACCCTGTATGCAGTCACCCCGCCGACAATAGGCTCCTATGCCTTTGAGGGTGTTCCTACTGGTATGACGGTATATGTGCCCGAAGGCTCCATCGAGCTTTACGAGGCTGCTGAAGGATGGAAAGACATGATTATCCTGCCCATCAGAAGCAATGTGCATAGTCTGGAGTTGAACCTGCCGGAGGAGTGCAAGGACGGACGCTACAAGAATATGGCACTTGAACTGGTGAACGTCAAGAGCGGACAGAAATACAAGTATGTGGTGACAGACCGCCTGAACTACATCTTCAGCAACCTGATGAAGAACACCACCTATAATGCTTATCTGAAAAACCTCTCAGGAGTGGTACTGGCGGAGATTGACTCCATCAAGATGGACGATCAAGACAGGACGCTCACCTTTAGCGACATAAAGACCTTGCAGACAGTCAGTCTTCGTGTGCTCGATGCCGACGGCAGTGATGTGACTGCACAGACCACGGTGAGGTGGTATGACAGTAAGAATCAGGTAATCAGTATGGGATCACAGGTAAGTGGACAGGTTGAAGGCTATCCTGTTCGCTATTCTGTTACTATACCTCAGGCCTTAGGTATGCGATATCAGTTGCCTGCCGATAGTACTTGTGAAGTAACTGCAGACGACAACAAATTGGTTTGCCAACTGCAATCCCTTCCTAAGATGACGATAAAGGGAAGTGTCTCGGATATGGCAAGTTCTGAGGCGATGAATGGTGTTCAGATTGTGGTCACACAATTGTTGAATGGACTCTATTCCAAGACAACTCTTGCCAATACCAACGAATATGGTATGTATGAGATAGAGGTCATGGATGCTCCCACTACTTTGACTTATTCATTCACAGATTACGTGAGTCAAAGCATCATATTAGCTGATTCTCTTTTAGGCAAAGGTGAGGTGGACTTGGGCAAGATGACAATGAAGTCTATTTCTGGAGCCCGTATTGGTATCGGCTTCACCTATACCAAAAGTGCTGAACAAGGTGACTCTGCAGAGGTGCAGAACTGGTATAGTGATTACCAGAATATACAGTATAGCGTGTTCAACAAGACAAGGAATACGGCAATTACCAAGTTCAGTGTACAGTATCCTACTATCGTGCTTCTTGAAGAAGTGGATGATAACGATGTCCTTCAACTGACAGCCATCAGCAAGACCGGTATGTTTATGCCTGTTGTGGCTGAGACTACTGTGAAGGATATGAAAGCTTCTGTACTCTTCCCCATCAGTCAGTTGGGCGGCATCAACATTTCGTTCAAACAAACTGAAAATGCGAAGGTAGTGGCAATGCTTTATGATAATCATCAGGCTTTGGTGAAGAAGGTGTCACTGGATGAAGCCTCCGCCACTATCAGTGAACTCCAGGATGGCGACTATTCACTGGTTATGATGGGCGAAAGCAGCTTCTTCAATGCTTTCTATAATATGGCAGGTTTCAACGAAGCCGGATTGGTGGAGAATACGGATTATGTAAAGAAGAGTGTTTCCGTGAAGAGTGGAGTCATCAGCAATGTCAGTGTGACTGTTGTACCTTTCTTCGACGAAGGCAAGTTGTATTATACTGGCACAAATACCGCTTTCAGTGTCAACAAGACCAAGGTGGTGGCTGGTGCTTATCTGACTCTTCAAGCCAAGGTGGACTTCAAATACGCTTTCCGTGACTTGGTGAGTGATGTGCAACTGGTGTTCGATCTTCCTGAAGGTAACTCGTTTGTCGAGAATTCCATGATGGTGGGCTCTTCACTGGCGGTGTATGAATTGGATAAGAATACTGTTTCCGTAACGCTTGGTTCGAACTACGACCGCAAGGTTCGTTTCTGTGTAATCCCCACAGCCAGCGGAGATTTCAAACCAAATGCTTACGTAAAGTTTGTTCTTGACGGAAAAACCATTACACAGCCTATTGGTAGTGCTGACTTTACAGTAGAGAGCATCAATCTAAACGTTCCTTCTTTGGTGAGTCGTTCTACCTTTGCTGCCAGTGGTACTGCTATGGGTAATAGCCAAGTGACTATTTATGATGGAAGCAGCATCGTAGGACAGACCAAATCATTGGCAAATGGTTTATGGACAGCTCAGTGCCAGTTGGAAAATCCGACCAACCTTTCCACTCATTCCATCAGTGCACAGGTAGTGACAAAGGAGGGACTGGTAATGAACACCGAAACCAAATCGATGGTATTTGATGAGAATGCGATAGAAATCTCCAAGGTTCATATGTATCACTGGAATCCTGAGATGCATACCAACTATGATGTGGTGTTTGACTACCAGAATCCAACAACGGTGGCTCAGAAATACACCTATTACATATACAATAAGCAATTCACCTTTACTATTGAATTCACCGACAATGATACAACTAGGATTGACGATGTGAAATTGAGGGTAAAGACCGGTAACGGACAGTGGACAGTACTTCCTGCTGTGTTCGATAAGAAAAAGAACCTGTGGGTAGCCAATGGTGAGTTTGGTAATATGTATGATGGTAATGTGCCTAAGAATGTGGCTGTATCCTACCAGGTAAATACACCGTATATATTGGATGCGACAGTGGTATCTTCTAATTTGGATGTTATTGACGACTTGAAGCAGGCATTGGTTACAGGTATCCAGAAGGGAGAGGATCTTCTGAACCAACTGATAGAAGCATATACTGATGAATATTACAATGAGGAGCTTGTAAAGCAACTGGAAGAGAAGGTTTACTCCCTCTATGGTTTGTCTGAGGCAGAACCTCAGCCTATCAACAGTGAGGAGGAAGCCAAGGCTTTCATAGCTGAGATTCAAGAAGCCTTATCTGATTCGATTTTCCATATCTCTGAATATCTGATAGAGGCAGAGCTGGAAAACCTGCTTGATAGTGCTGGCTATTCTAAGAATATTAAGATAGGTAATTGCGAGGGATTGAACGAGAGTACACTGGAAGCAGATGGCTATACGAAAGTATTGCTTACGGATTCTACTTCTATCTATTATCGTATCAGTCAAGAGGGCTTCTCCATCGTGAACTTTGCTGCCAATTATCATGCAGAGATACTTCTTGATCAGGCACCGGCATTAGCCTCACTCGTTGCCAGGATCGCTTCTGATGACAGCTTCTTGGCTGAGGCAGATGCTTTTATCACCAAAGCCCAGCAGTCTTGTAATGAAATCAATGACAAGCTTGGTCAGATAAAAGATTGCATTGATACTTTCAAGAACGCTGTAGGTTATGCCTATACAAGGGCAAAAGAGACCTTCTCTAAAGCATTGTCAAGTCTCAAGTTCTTTGCTGCGAACAAACGTGCAGGACAAGCTTTCCCAGGCCAGGCTATTGTAGAAAGCGAATTGAAACAAACTGCCAAGAGCTCTGGTAAAGTGATGATGGGGACACACAGTATAGGAAATAAGTTGACATCTGCCATGAACAGTCCTTTGGGTGTGGCTGCACAAAAGGTGTTGGCGGCATTTGATATTGTCACTCAGATTCTTTCAGGTATCAATGACTTGAAGAAAGTGGTTGCCATTTATCGGGCTGTTCCCAAACCTTGTCCGCTCAATGAGGCTGGTGCACAGAGTATCAGAGACAGTGCATCAGGACATGGCTTGGCTGCCATCTTATTCTACGGGTTGAATATTGCTGCTGATATTGTAGCTGTAAACACTGCGGTAGCTTCAGCTGCCTCATTGGCTCCTTCAGGTGGTACTTCTGCTCTGTGTCTTTTAGGTGACCTTGCCTTGATTGTCATTAAGGCGAAGGCTTGTGCGCAGTATGAAAAGACGATGAAGAAGAATATCCGTGATTTGAGGGCGCAACTTAATCGTCTCAAATGCAAGGAGAGTGATAAGGAAAATCAGTATGATGTTCCCTTTGATGAAGAGTGGCATTATACGGACGTTCCTGATGCCGATGTGAGTATAGACCCCTCTGGCTTTGTGTATGAGGGTATAGAGAGCAATCGTCTGCAGGGTGTTACAGCCACTTGCTACTATAAGGAAACTGTAGAGGACATGTATGGTGACAAACATGAGAACATCGTGCTTTGGGATGCTGCAGAATACTCTCAGGAGAATCCTCTTTTCACCGATGAGAATGGTATGTATCGTTGGGACGTTCCTCAGGGACTTTGGCAGGTGAAGTTTGAGAAGGAAGGCTACCAGACCACTTACTCTGAGTGGCTGCCCGTGCCTCCTCCACAGCTTGAAGTGAACATCGGAATGGTGCAGAATGTACAGCCCGAGGTGAAGTCTGCCAAGGCTTATGAAGACGGCGTGGAGATAGAATTCTCCAAGTACATGAAGCCCGAGACGCTCACTGCAGACAACCTCTACCTGAAGCTCATCACAGGAGACACAGAGGAGATGGTGAAGGACGCTACTGTTGAGATGCTGAATGTCGAGGCTGTCTCTGAAGATGATGCTACACAATATGTTTCCAAGGTAGCATTGAAGACTACCAAGGACTTGGGCTTGGTGGATGAGGTGTATGTCATTGTCGGCAACAGGGTGCAGAGCTATGCCGGCATCCAAATGGCAGAAACCTATACCCAGAAACTTGACGTGGAGAAGAAGGTGAGACAGATTGCTGCCGATGAAACCTATAATGTGGGCTACGAGCAGGCACAGACCATCACGGTGGGTGCATTGCCCAATGATGCCTCCAAGGGTAAGACCTTGATGGTGAAGGCTGCTTCGAACCTCATCGCTTCTATCGAGGCGGAAGGTGCGACGGTGGATGACGATGGCTATACCGTTCTGACTCTGGACGAGAACGGACAGGCAAGCCTGACTGTCAATGGTGAACTGCTTGGTACTACTGCCCTTACCTTTAAGATGGTGGACAGCGATATCAGCGCACAATCCATCGTCAACGTGCTCGACCCAGCCAAACTGGTGGACGTGAAAGAGGCTGTGGCATCACGCATCAGTGGTACTGCCGTCTATCGCGGACAGACAGTCAGCTTGACGTGTGAGACCGAAGGTGCCACCATCTATTACACCCTCGACGGCTCTTGTCCATGTGATGAGGCTACGCGTGTGAAGTATGACGGCAAACCAATCGCTATCAATGATGCCATGACACTCAAGGCGATGGCTGTAGGTGTGAATGGTTCAGAAAGTGAAGTGAAGGAATACAGCTATACCATCAAGCAGACTCAGCTGCAGCTGAACCTGGCTGAGGGTTGGAACTGGTCTTCACACAACCAGTTGAACTCGATTGCGGCAGCTGACCTCCGTCAGGAGTATGTGAACAGGGTGCTTACCCAGACCCATGAAATCTACAATGATCCTGTAATAGGCTTTGTGGGCAATATGTCTGACGTGAGTGCGCTGATGGGTATCAAGGTGGAAACCAAGTCGCAAGCTACTATGGCTATGTCTGGCGAACAGTTCAATCCCAATGCGACGGCAATGGAGCTGGCTAAGGGCTGGAACTGGATTGGTTATCCGCTCGACCAAACGATGACTGTGGCTGAGGCATTGAGTAAACTGGAGGCTGAGGAGGGTGACGTGCTGACCAACCTTGAGGGAGGTTATGCCAACTATACCGACGGAGCCTGGACAGGCACGCTCAACACCATGACACCGGGACAGGGCTATCTCTACAAGTCGGCTTCGAGCAAGTCGTTCGTGTATAACGATGCCATTGTGTCAAATGCCAAGTCTCTTTACATCAAGCGTCTGGAAACAGACCCCGCTCCTTGGACTGTCAACGTGCATCGCTATCCCAATATGATGTGCCTCACGGCAGAACTCTACGACAATGGCTTGAGGGCTTCTACCGACGAGTATCATGTGGGTGCTTTCGTTGGCAACGAATGTCGTGGTGTCGGCAAATGGGTAGATGGCAAGTTGTACATGGCGGTTTATGGCGGTTCAACTGCCGGCGAGCAGGTTGTCTTCCGTGCTGTCGAGCGTGAAAGTGGCAACCAGAGTGAGATTCAGGAGACATTGGTGTTCTGTGCCGATGCCGTCGGAACCACGGCTGAACCATACACACTTAATTTGGGAGAAACCACGGGCATCACCAACATTGGCGTCAACTCCGGACAGACCGAGGGCATTTACAATGTGATGGGTGTTCAGGTGAGAAACATCAACCATGAGGGTGTGTATATCGTAAACGGACAAAAAGTATTGATCAATAAAAGGAACGTGAATGAATATGTTAAGTAGATTGAGACCGATCATTTGCATAGTCATGTTCTTTACCACCGCTGCTGTCCTGCGAGCGCAGGACAGCGGTTGGTCGGTAAACGAACGCGACTATCAATATGACATGACTGTGTACGCGCAGTTGAGCCTCAGCGGCAGCGTGGTTGACAACTATTCCAACTATGAGGTAGGTGCTTTCGTGGGCGACGAGTGCCGAGGCGTGGCTGAATTGAATACTCAAGATGGTTATACCTGGCTTTACCTTCGTGTCAGGAGCAATGTCTCTTCGGGTGAATCTGTCACGCTGAAGGTGTATGACAAGACCACGGGCAAGACTTACCGTGTGGTAGAGACCATCGACTTCCAGTCGCAGGGTATGGTGGGGCAGCCCAGCACCCCCATGACGGCCACCGTGAAGACCTATACCCTGGGTGACGTGAATGATGACGGAACAATAAACATTACTGATGTCACTTCAATTCTTACCCTTATGGCAGGAAAAACAGAAGACAATCTGATAGTTGAAGCTGCTGATGTCAATGAGGATGGGGTAGTCAATATCTCGGATGTAACGTCTGTTCTTTCTATTATGGCAGGTAAATAATCATTATATTCTATGAAGAAGAAAGCATTATTATTGTTGACTGTATTATTCAGTCTGTTTGGAAGCGCAAGGGCACAAGAAGTGTCTTTTGATATTCCATCACAGGTCTCTGCTCAACGTGGAGCATTAGTGCCTGTAACCATAGGAATGAATAACTCCTTAAGAATTGGAGGATGGAGTTTGCAGTTCTTGTTACCTGAGGGAGTCTCCCTGGCGGTTGATGAAGATGGATTTTATAGGTATGAGATATCCAGGGCTAAGAAACTGGCCGTCGATGATGCACAAACGACATCAGAGGGAGGATACCAGATTTCTGCCGCTACACCTGCTGGAGCATATTTTTCCGGGCAAAGTGGTGAAGTTTTGACATTCTATTTGCAAGTGGATTCTAATGTACCGCTGGGAACAACCAAAATAGTGTTCAAGAAAATGAATTTTTCTTCTGAAGGAAACATTTCTCATGAGCAGGACGATGTAGAGGTGCCGATGAAGATTTATGAGTTGTACAATATTTCTGCTGTGACGGGTAATGCCGACATGGGTGCAGTAGAACTTGTGGGCGGCGGTGAAGAGACGGAGAATGGCACCACGGTAGTGGTTACAGCCAATCCCAATGAAGGCTACGAGTTTGTAAATTGGACAGTAGGTGAGTCTGTCAAGTCTGTAGAAAACCCATATTCTTTCACGGCTTCTGAGAGTGTTGCCTTGACGGCCAACTTCAAGGCAAAGAAATATGATGTGACCTTCGATGTTGATGGACAAAAAACAACACAGAACCTCGATTTCGGTTCTGCCATCCCTACTCCTGCAACTCCTGCCAAAACGGGCTATACATTTATAGGATGGGAGCCTGCTTTCGTAGAAAATGCCACGGTGCCTGTGGATGGCGTGACCTATGAAGCAAAATGGCAGATTAACCAGTACACCATCACCTTCGACACCGATGGTGGTTCAGAGGTTGCCGCTATCACAGCGGACTACAACA
>JBJEKQ010000129.1:0-1695 GCA_051878715.1 Prevotella sp. | reverse complement strand
AGATTAACCAGTACACCATCACCTTCGACACCGATGGTGGTTCAGAGGTTGCCGCTATCACAGCAGACTACAACACTGCAGTGAAAGCTCCTGAGAATCCTACCAAGACTGGTTACACCTTCGTAGCATGGGACAAGGAGATACCTGACGCCATTCCTGCAGAGGATGTGACCATCAAGGCTACATGGCAGATTAACCAATACACCATTACCTTCGACACCGATGGTGGTTCAGAGGTTGCCGCTATCACAGCGGACTACAACACTGCAGTGACAGCTCCTGAGAATCCTACCAAGACCGGTTACACCTTCGTAGCATGGGACAAGGAGATACCTGACGCCATTCCTGCAGAGGATGTGACCATCAAGGCTACATGGAAGATTAACCAGTACACCATCACCTTCGACACCGATGGTGGTTCAGAGGTTGCCGCTATCACAGCAGACTACAACACTGCAGTGAAAGCTCCTGAGAATCCTACCAAGACCGGTTACACCTTCGTTGCTTGGGACAAGGAGATACCTGCCACCATTCCAGCAGAGGACGTGACCATCAAGGCTACATGGAAGATTAACCAGTACACCGTGAAGTTCGTTTCTGATGAGGTTGAGCTTAAGTCTGAGACTCTTGACTATGGCACAGTAATTATCGCTCCTGAAACTCCTGTGAAGACCGGTTATACCTTCAAGGGATGGTCACCTGCATTTGAGGACGGCGCGACTGTTCCAGCCGAAGACGTTACTTACACCGCTGTATGGGAGGTTAACAAATACACCATCACCTTCGATACCGACGGCGGTTCTACAGTTGAGTCGATAATTTTGGATTACGGTACTACCATCGTTCTGTCCGATGTTCCTACCAAGGAAGGCTATGAGTTTATCGGATGGGGAGAGAATGTGCCATCCACTATGCCCGACAAGGACTTGACACTGAAAGCTCAGTGGAAGGTTCTGCAGTTCATGGTAACATTCATCGTTGACGAGGAAACCGTATCTGAAGAATTCTTGGATTATGGTACAGCTATCACTAAGCCGAAAGATCCCGTTAAGGAAGGTTACACGTTTGTAGGTTGGTCTCCCGAAGTTTTGGAGACAGTTCCTGCTCACAACGTTACGTTTACCGCACAGTTTAAGGTGAATGTTTACACCCTGACCTATTATCTGGATGGAGAGGTAGTGCTTATAGAGAAGGTAGAGTATGGCAGCACCATTGAGACCTTTACTCCTGAACTCGCAGAGGGGAAGACCTTCGAAGGCTGGCAGGAAGAGATACCCGAGGTAATGCCTGCCTATGATGTTGAAATTCATGGTACTACATCAAGTGTTTCCACTGGTATCACTACCATTGTTGCCAATGGTGGAGGCAAAGTAGATGTTTATAATCTGCAAGGACGTCTTGTTGTCAAGGATGCAGACGCTAAACGTGTTAACGAGCTTCCCGGCGGATTCTATATCATCAATGGTGTGAAGTATCAGAAGAAGTAAACAGCTTCTTGAACAAGCATCCATGCAACTCTACACCATGATGTGAGTTGCATCTGGACAATAAATTACAGCGACTATCACTCTCGTGAGATAGTCGCTGTAATTGTATGGGGAAGTGTCATAATTAGTCGAGCTTTAAAAGAATATATTGCAGTCCGCTAAAACTTAAAACGACATGAGTTTCCTCTCCGCAATGCTGATGAACAGG
>JBJEKQ010000128.1:0-23462 GCA_051878715.1 Prevotella sp. | reverse complement strand
CTGAACTGCGTGCCTGAATGGAGTCTTGCAACCGGCTTTTCGGACTGACCCCAAACATACCAGAAATGTGCCATAACGGAATATCTTTTCTTTCATCTTGTATGGAGTTGTTCTGGCATGTCCCAAGCCTCTGCCAAGGCCTTGAATGGTGATACAACGGTTGCTGCCGGCAGCAAGGATTCCTGCAAATGATGCCAAGAGGCAACTCAGATTCCTGTGTATGCCAAACGCAGCATTTCCGGGTGCAAAGGTACTATTTTTTCGGGAAAGGATAAAACAAAAGTCATCGTCAAAAAATCGTTGTTCTTCATTTTCATATACTAACGATGCAAACAGAATGGACAAATCAGATGTCAATTGTTTGCCAAACCAAATAAAAGCAAGGATTACGGACAAAATACAGGTAAGCATCCCCTTCCCCCTTTTTGACACTTTTCTGCCTGTATTGGACTATGAATCCCTAAAATCTGCAATTTCCGGAATATTGATATCCTGTTCATGTACCTTTTGAATGTATCCCGGTACCGCCGGCAAAATCGCATTTTTTAGGTATTGCTTTTATATGACTGTTGTCGTACATTTGCAGCCAGAATCATAACAGAACAAATCTTATCCGAAAAAGATGAACATCAGAATTAACAAGAAAAAAGTGGCGATAACTGTTATAGCTGTTCTTGCTGTAATAGGAATAGCGGGAGTGTGGAGGGCATGGATGTCTCCGACCCGCATAGCCTTTCTCAATTATCAGGCAATCGTTTTGGGGCAGATTTCGCGCTCCAACGACAATCCGATGATTAAGTTGAGCGAAATAACGACAGATGATTTTGACCATCTGGACAGTTATGACATGATTTTGGTCAACGGAATGGGACTCCGTATCGACGAGAAACAGCGTGAGCAGTTGCGTAAGGCGGCAGAGGCAATGCCCGTCCTGACACACTCCGCCACCAATCCCGACAACAACATATCTTCGGTGGAGGGCTTCGATGCCAGTTATCTCATGCAATATATAGAGAATGGTGGAAAGAAGAACTATCACAACATGCTTGCCTATATACGTAAATTCATTGACGGCAAGAAACTGTTTGCCTCTGAGCCGGATGTGGTGGATGAACGTCCTGATTTCCTGCTGACTCATTTTGACCCCAATGATGAGAAAGGAGATGAAGTGGGATTCAATTCTGTAAAGGAATACAACGAATTTCTCGTGAAGAACGGACTTTACAAAGAGGACGCTCCCGTGGTGATGATTACAGGTTTTATGGGGGCTGCCGAGGATATGGAGAAGGCTTTCGAGAAAAACGGTTTTGTGGTTTATCGTGTCAATAAATTGAAGCCGTTTATTGCCGGTCATCATGCCGACAGCATTAACTTTTCCGCCGTAGTCAATATGGCGCACGGAAGAGTTGGCGACTATTTTGTTGACTTTCTCAGGCAGAAGAATATACCGCTGTTCGCACCCTTGAATGTCAATAGACTAACTGAGGAATGGGAGAATGACAAACAGGGTATGAACGGCGGTTTTCTTTCGCAGAGTGTTGTCACACCGGAGATAGACGGTGCAGTGCGTCCCTACGTGGTATTCGGTCATCGTATCAATGGAGAAGGTTTGCAGGAGGTATATGGCATTCCCGACCGTATGGATAGTTTTGTGGAATGTGTGAAAAATTATCACAATCTTCGGGCAAAGGGGAATGAAGAGAAGAAAGTTGCCATTTTCTATTTTAAGGGTCCTGGGCAGAACAGTCTTGTGGCTTCGGGCATGGAGGTGGTCCCCTCCTTGTATAATCTCTTGCAGGAAATGAAGAAGCAAGGATATCATGTAGGCAAGCTGCCCTCTTCCGCCGAGGACTTGGCAAAGCTGATACAGCTGCAAGGGGCTGTATTCGGCACATACGCCGAAGGTGCATACACTAAATTCCTTTCTGAGGGAAATCCGGCTTTCGTCACAGCCGACGAGTATGAGGAATGGACCGGCAAGGCTTTGAGCAAGAGAATGAGGGAAGATATGGACAAGGTGAACGGGCATTTCCCGGGCAAATATATGCGGACGGATGACGGCAGGCTGGCGGTTGCCCGTTTGCAGTTTGGCAACGTGGTACTGCTTCCGCAGGTGATGGCAGGTGAAGGAAGCGACCAGTTCAAGATAGTGCATGGCACTGACCAGGCACCGCCTCATACATATATCGCCTCCTATCTATGGGCAAGATACGGATTTAATGCCGATGCTCTGATACACTTCGGAACCCATGGCTCGCTGGAATATACTCCACGTAAGCAAGTGGCTCTCGGCAATGATGATTGGTCAGATCGTCTCATAGGCAGTTTGCCACACCTTTATATATATACTATAAGCAATGTTGGTGAGGGCATGATAACCAAACGCAGGACTTATGCCGGTTTGCAGTCATATCTCAC
The DNA here is from genome assembly GCA_051878715.1 of Prevotella sp. GTDB lineage: Bacteria > Bacteroidota > Bacteroidia > Bacteroidales > Bacteroidaceae > Prevotella. The sequence continues at coordinate 21,044 of JBJEKQ010000128.1, read as the reverse complement.
ACCGCCATTCAAGGAAAGTGAACTGAGGAAAACGTATCAGCAACTGAATGATGCGATAGCGGCATACAACAAGCAACCGTCTGACGTGATGGGATTGAAAGTGAAGTCGCTCACTGTTCAGTTGGGCATAGCAAGGGAACTCGGACTTGACACGAAGGACTTAAACAAGGCATATACCGCGGCAGAAGTGTCGCGTGTGGAAAACTATGCCGACGAACTTGTGAACGAGAAAATAACAGGAAAGCTCTACACGATGGGTGTTCCCTACGATGAGGCAGACATAAGGACAAGTGTCTATGCAATGGCTACCGACCCTATCGCATACGGTTTGCTTGCCGTGGACAAGCTGAAAGGCAGGGCAAAAGCGGATGTAGAGAAGCACAAACAACAGTTCAACAGCCTCTATATGACGAAAGCCAAGGCACAGGTCGCCAGTTTGCTTGGTGGGGCAGATGTGACAGATGAATATATATGCAGGTTTACGGGTATCACTCCCTCAGAACTGGCGATGGCCCGTAAGGTGGAGGCCATGCAGGCTGCCCCTGACCCTATCCAGATGATGATGCAGGTGGCGGACAACACCTTTGGACGTAATCCGAACCCCCAAAATGACAGGCATCAGACAGTAAGCCAGTTGCGCGAAGCAAAGGTATTGCATAAGAAGGAAATACCTCAGATGAGTCGCGAGGCTTTTGAGAAAATGGAACAGACGGGACGTTTCCCTGAAAAGATGATGGATGCCATCAAGAAAGGGCAAAGGTGGTACAAGATGGAGCAGCAACAGAAGACAACTAAGAAACCGTCACATCATACCGATTCAAAAAAACAAAAGTACTCACGTGAGGAAATACATTTGGCACAGGCAATAAGCACGGTGGAGAAAGCACTGCTTAATGTGGGCAAATATTCGGAGGCACTACGTCAAAGTCCAGCTATGGAGATGTCGTCACTGATGAATGCTCTTGACGGAGGCTATACGTCCCCGTCATCAGGCGGCGACCCCATCGTCAATCCGAACACATTGCCCACAGGCAGGAATCTCTTCTCCATCAATGTGGAGAATACTCCAACAGAAAATGCCTGGGACAAGGCGCGGGCCTTGGCTGACAATACCATCAAGATGTATCGTGAGCGACATAATGGAGAATATCCACGCAAAGTGAGCTACACCCTGTGGAGCAGCGAGTTTATCGAGACCGAGGGGGCGACAATAGCGCAGGTGCTCTATATGTTGGGTGTTGAGCCTGTAAGGGATGCCTTTGGTCGTGTGAATGACTTGCGCCTGATTCCGTCAAAGCAGTTGGGACGTCCACGCATTGACGTGGTGGTGCAGACCAGCGGTCAGTTGCGTGATTTGGCTGCATCAAGACTTTTCCTCATCAACAAGGCTATTGAGATGGCTGCCAATGCCAAGGATGACAACTACGACAACCTTGTGAAGAAAGGTGTGGTTGAGTCCGAACGCCTATTGGTGGAGAAAGGTATGTCGCCGAAAGAAGCTCGTGAGGTAAGTATGTTCCGAGTTTTTGGCGGTGTGAATGGCGGTTATGGCACAGGCATACAAGACATGGTGGAGTCAGGAGACCGTTGGGACAAGGAGAGTCAGATTGCCGAGGTGTATATGAATAATATGGGTGCCTTTTATGGTGACGAGAAGAACTGGGAGACAGTTCGCAATGCGGCATTTGAGGCAGCTCTCACACGTACCGATGTGGTAGTGCAGCCCCGACAGAGCAACACATGGGGAGCATTAAGTCTCGACCACGTATATGAGTTTATGGGTGGCATGAACCTGGCGGTGCGCAACGTGACAGGCAAGGATCCCGACGCTTATCTTGCCGACTACCGCAATCACAACAACATGAGAATGCAGGAGGTGAAGGAAGCCATAGGAGTGGAAAGCCGCACCACGATATTCAATCCTGCCTATATCCGTGAGAAGATGAAGGGCGGGGCAAGCAGTGCGGACGGTTTTGCCGACATCGTTACAAACACATACGGATGGAACGTGATGAAGCCCAAGGCGATAGACAAGGAGATGTGGGATGAGATATATGAGGTGTATGTCAAGGACAAGCACAATCTCGGAACCAAGGATTTCTTCTACAAGCAGAATCCTGCCGCTCTTGAAGAAATGACCGCCGTCATGCTTGAAAGCGTGCGCAAAGGATATTGGAAGGCATCGCCACAGCAGGTAAGGGATATTGCCAAGTTGCACACCGAGACTGTCAACAAATTCAAGCCCTCATGTTCAGGCTTTGTCTGTGACAATGCCAAACTGCGCCAGTTTATCGCCTCAAACACCGACGCTTCAACAGCCAGCCAATATGAACAAAATGTGCGTGAGATACGTGAGGCAAAAACATCAGCCGATGATAAAGGCATGGTAATGAAAAAAGAGACTCTTAGCGATGACAGCACACAGACTCAGACTGTTGTAAGTGGATTGGTGGTAGCGGTTGTAGTGTTGGTTGCCGTTATGGTGATTATTGTCATGGTAAGGAGAAGACGTAAAGAGATTGAATAGGCATGGAGACATTGGTAATGGTAATGATGGTGATGGCTTGTTTCTGTTTCGTCTTGAAGCAGACGTTCCATGGCATCCGTGAGATTATGGTCATGTCGGTCATCATACTTTTTTTCATAGGTATGTCGTGGGGCTTTGCCATCGAGCAGTCAAAAGTGCAAATAGCGGCATGGATAGCTGACAGCAAACTGATGCTTGACATGGCGGTACTGCTGAGTGTGGATGTGGCTCTTACAATGCTTTTCTGTGTTTGGCATGTGGATATGAATACTTCCGAGTATGTCAGTCCGCACAAGCGGAAGGCATATATCTTCTTGAAATACTTCCCCGGAATGTTGGTGTTTCCTGTGTTGTTCAGCATGTTGGTATTGCTTATTTTCATGTTGCCGGGGATGTCGTTTCAGGTTATTGCCTGGGGATTTGGAAGTGTCCTGTTCGTATTGACACCGCTGCTTGTCTATGGTTTGCGTCGGGTCTTGCCCGAGCCGTCAATCAGGTTGGAACTGCTCTTCTTGTTTGAGGTGTTGCTTGGATTGATGGGCGTCATCGCCACAGTAAACGGCAGGACTGCGGTGACGGGAGTGAGCAGCTTTAATGCCAATGCCTTGCTTTCAGTGACAGGTATCGTGCTTGTCGGCATGTTGGTTGGTTATGGATATTATTATATAAAAAATAAAAAGTTAAGGATATGAATTACATTTCAGACACATTGTTTTGGATTTCCACCGGACTGTTGGTCCCCGTGGTGGTTTTGTTGATATGGTTTTTCCTGCGTGCCTTGTTGCTGCTTGGAGGTTTCTTCGGTCAATATCTTGTCAGGCGTAAGACGGGAGCGGAGATACGTGAGCAGATGAACTCGTTAGACATGGGAAACATCGGCACTCTGGCGGAGCGTTTGCCCAAGAGCAAGCAGGCGGTAGTGGTGTCATATATAAATAAGGTGGTGGAGGTACGCAAAAGTGAGGCGAGGGTAAACAGGGTGCTTGACCAATATGCACAGTATGCCAGCAAGGACATGTCACTGCCCACAACCCTTTTGAAGATGGGACCTATGCTCGGCCTTATGGGAACACTGATACCTATGGGTCCTGCCCTTGTAGGTTTGGCCACCGGTGACATAGCCTCTATGGCATACAATATGCAGGTGGCGTTTGCAACCACCGTGGTGGGCTTGTTCTCTGCCGCCATAGGCTTTGTTACCAAACAGGCAAAGAGCCGTTGGAACACAGAGGACATGAACAATCTTGAATTTATAGCCGACTTAATAAAAGAGGAAAGAAATGAGAAGTAGAAGACGTAACCGTTTGACTCATGACACTGACGATGACCCTATGAGCGTGGTGAGCAACCTCTTCGACGTGGCAATGGTATTTGCCGTGGCTTTGATGGTGGCGCTCGTCAGTCGATACAACATGACCGAGATGTTCAGTAAGGAAGACTTTACGATGGTGAAGAACCCCGGCAAGGAGAATATGGAGATAATAACCAAGGAAGGCGAGAAGATAAATAAATACACGCCATCACAAGACCAGAGTAACAAGTCTGGCAACCGTGGAAAAAAGGTAGGTATTGCCTACCAACTTGAAAACGGTGAGATTATCTATGTTCCTGAAGAATAGGACATTCGTCCGCAAATGGGAATCATCGTTTTGGAGTGGTGCAAGGACAAACAAATATCTTTACGTTTGCAACATTAAACTTTTTAGTTATTTAGAAATATGGATACAACAATTGTAGTTTACGGTTCCTCAACAGGAACATGCGAGGCTATCGCTGAGAAGATAGCCCGGAAACTTGGCTGCGGAGCCATCAACGTGCAAGACTTGACTGCCGAGATTGTCGAAAACAACCAGAACCTGATTCTCGGCACCTCGACATGGGGCGCAGGAGAAATGCAGGATGACTGGTACGACGGACTGCAGGTGCTTCAGGATGTCAATCTTGTCGGCAAGACCATTGCCCTCTTCGGCTGTGGCGACTGTGAGTCGTATGGCGACACCTTTGTGGGTGGCATCGGAGAATTGTATAACGGTATTAAGGAGAGCGGAGCGCACTTTGTAGGAGCTGTCAGTACCGACGGCTATACCTTTGAAGGCTCTGAGGCTGTTGTTGACGGCTGGTTCGTAGGCCTGCCGCTCGATGATGTTAATGAGGAAGAAAAGACAGATGCACGTATTGACGCATGGATTGCCGAAATCTCTCCAAACCTTTAAACATTAAGACTATGTAGCAGATAATAACTAAACATGTATTATTATGAAGAAAATTCACTCAACAATCCTTTTAGTTGCCATGCTGTTTGGCATGCAGTCGTCAGTAATGGCAGAAACTTATGAGGCATGGGGCACAGTATCCTTTACCTATGTCACAACACCGATGTATGATGCAAATGAGACCATCGAAGTGACAGACGAAACCATAAACTTCCACTCTGACACTTGGGGTGACGGCACTTTCAATGCCGTAAACGGCGAAGGTACGCTGACGATGGCAGGACATGGCGGTGCCAAAGACTATGCTGCCGACATCACGGGGTCAGTGGAAAGCCAGCAGTTCATCATCACAGTTCCTTCTGTCATGGGAGGAACAGTAATCACCGTGACTTTGGGCGAGATACCGGCTCCCGCAGCTGTTGACGGTTCATATACCGGTGGAACATACGCCAATGCCACATATTTCCAGAAATACTTACCTGCCGCCGAGCAGACTGTTAGCATTAAGGCCAATGAGGGGTTTAAGACCGTGACAGTAAGCTATACCTCTGAGACATGGGGGACATTCACATTCGAAGCTGTGTCGGTGACAAAGAACGCTGACAATTCGTATTCTCTTGCCGGTGAAGGTGCATGCGACATGCCGAACATGCAGACCGGCAACGTCACCAACTACGCATCCGACTTCAATGGCACAATCACCAACGGAGTGCTTGTAGCTGAGTTTATCGTGCCTGCCGTAATGGGAGGAACGACAGTCCTTTTCAATCCGGCAGACATTGACGAGGTCATTGCTTCGGGCATCAACAATATCCGGGTTGAAGAGGCAGAACTGCCTGTCTATAACATGAATGGCGTTCGCGTTGACGCTACATATAAAGGTGTTGTCATAAAGGGTGGCAGGAAATACAACCAGAGATAATGAACAGACACAAGATATTGTCACTACTGGGAATAGCTTCGGTTATGGGGCTATTCTCGGCATGTGATATGATGGGAGGACTGTATGATGACACCCTTGACGGTGGAGTTGAAATACCGACAGTTCCAGTAGTAGTCAGTGAGGGGCAGTATTACATTGATGCCACTGATTACGCAAAGTGGGTTTACATCAACCTGCACGCAGACTCACTTGTCATCACCGTGTCTGACATCAGTCCGCAGGATTATACGGAGACCGGGGCACCGGAAGAATGGGACTATGCCCATCACCGATATGACATCAAGACGAATGGGGGAAGTGTCTTCATGACCGACTTTCATTCGATAGAGGAGTTGGAAGCCACGGGACTCCCCGCGACTGCCGTATGGACGGATGACGAATACAGTGAGAACAGCATTACCGTCGATATGTCGCACATGCTTGAAGGCTATCTTGTCTATGCCCCGGGGTATAAGAACACGGAGGCAAGCAGATGGTTGGATGTTGACACCAGTACGATGCCGCCCATCTACACCATGCATGACAATGTGATGCTATACCGCTTTAAGGACGATACTTATGCGGCAATCCAACTTGTAAACTACATGAGTGAAGACCGCTATCAGACCAAGGGCTGGATGACGGTAAAATACAAATATCCCCTTTTTACAGGCTTTTAGACAATGAGGAAGGTGAACATTCTTTTATATTTGGCTGCGATGCCCTGTGCCTTGTCAGCCCAAACCGCAGACGCTGACACGCTCGACATCTGGAACCGTGACCCGCTGGGGTTGGAAACGATTGTCGTTACGGGTACACGCACACCAAAAACACTGAAGGACATCCCCGTGGTGACGCGTATCATCACTGCCGAGGAGATAAAGAAGGTGGATGCCACCGACATCAAGGACATGCTGCAACAGGAGTTGCCCGGTGCGGAGTTTACCTACTCCATGGGACATCAGGTGATGAACTTGGGCGGCTATGACGGCAACAACATCCTCTTTCTGATTGACGGTGAGCGCATGGCAGGCGAGTCGATGGACAATATCGATTTCTCACGCCTTAACCTGCAAGGCGTGGAGCGAATAGAGATTGTGAAAGGTGCGGCATCAACGCTTTACGGGTCGTCGGCGATGGGTGGTGTGGTGAACATCATCACCAAGCAACCTTCTGACACGTGGGCATCGAACGTCAGTTCGCGCTATGAGGGTGCCACTAAGGAATGGCGACATGGGGCGAATATAGATTTCAACATGGGGAAAGTTAATTCGTTTACCACCTTTCAGATGACTGATGCCGACGCACTGACGCTTCAAGGCGACGAGTCGTCCATCTCAACAGCATACGCTTCTAAGAGCTATCACGGGAAGGAACGACTGATCTTTACGCTGTCCGACAACTTGAAACTGACGGGACGGGCTGGTTATTTCTTCCGTGAGCGCAACGTCAGCACTGAAAAGCATGAACGCTATCGTGACTTGGAGGGTGGACTGAAAGCAAACTGGAACATCACTCCCCTGCAAAACTTAGAGGTGGCATATAGCTACGACCAATATGACAAGTCTGACTATGCCGTACTGACTGATAGGGATGTGCGCGACTATTCCAATCGCCAAAACATCGTCCGTGCCCTCTATAACCTCACGATGCCAACGTGGAAATCGCAGCTGACCGCAGGAGCCGACTTCATGAACGACTACCTGCTTTCATATCAGTTTGCCGACAGCCAGAAGTCACACGTTCAGAATAGTTACGATGTGTTTGCACAATGGGACTATACCCCTAACCGACATTGGAACTTATTGGCAGGATTGCGCTACGATTATTTTTCGTCAGCCCAAAAGGGTATGCCTACTTGGAAACTGGCAGGCATGTACAAGACAGGACGGCACAGTCTGCGACTCAGCTATGCCTATGCCTTTCGTGCGCCATCGCTCAAAGAACTCTACATGGACTTCTTCATGGGTGGCATCTTTATGATTTACGGCAATCCCGATTTGAATTGTGAGACAAACCATAACCTGTCGCTGACCTACGATCATTATGGCAGTATTGGCAGTGAATTGAAATATAACGTCACGGCAACGGGCTATTATAATTATTTCAAGAACTACATCACCACAGCCACCGTACAACGCGATGGAGCCTACGGACAGATGTACACCAACATAGCCAACCAGAAAATTGCCGGTGCCGACGCCAACATCCAGCTTCGCCACCGTCTGGGCCTCGGTTTGCGGTTGTCGTATGCCTTTACCAAAAGTATCGTCGATAAAGGACAGCCCGACCTGACCGCTGCCCGTCCGCACTCGCTGACGTGGCGGTTAGACTATGATCGTCAGATATGTAAAAATTATGGTTTCCGCATTGCTCTCTCAGGACGTTATCTCTCAGATGTCGATGTGACAGAATACACCTCCACGGGACTGAGCAATGTAACGAATGTACACTACGAGGGCTACAGTATCTGGAAACTGAGCCTGTCGCAGCGCATTATGAAATGGCTGACCATCAATTCCGCCATAGACAATCTCTTCGGATACAAGCCAAAGAACTATTATGCCAACTCACCCACCACAACAGGCACAACCTGTACAATAGGGGCATCCATTGACATAGACAAAATATTCTGAGCCATGGCATTTCATGCCAGTCAGCAGACAGGCAAGGGAAAGCACACACTTGGGACAACTATGACTATAGGTTTCCTATGAAAATTACAGTTGCAACAGGATTCTATGAGAAGGCAATTAGAACTCATATAGAAGGAAGAAAGGAAAAGGATGAGCAATGACCCATCCTTTTCCCGTTTATCAAATGAATGCTGATGTATCAGCAGGTTCAGTTCAATCAATAAAATTTGAAGTAGTTCTTCGCATTGTTGTAAGAGATATCCTCCACCATGCGGCTAAGCACCTCCTGATCATTGGGCAGCAAGCCTTTTTCCACGTCATTGCCGAGGATGTTGCAAAGCAGACGACGGAAATACTCATGACGAGGATAACTCAGGAACGAACGGGAGTCGGTGAGCATACCCACAAAGCGGCTCAGCAAGCCAAGTACCGAAAGGGCGTTCATCTGACGGGTCATGCCATCCAACTGGTCGTTGAACCACCAGCCGGAACCAAACTGAATCTTACCGGGACAACCACCCTGGAAGTTGCCGAGCATGGTGGCAATCACCTCATTGGCACAAGGATTGAGGGTGTAAAGGATGGTACGGGTGAGCTTGCCTTCCATATTGAGCTTGTTCAGGAACTTGCTCATGGCCTTAGCGGTGGTGAACTCGCCGATGGAGTCGAATCCGGTGTCGGGACCCAGTTGGTTGTACATCAAGGTGTTGTTGTCGCGGATGGCACCATAGTGGAACTGCTGTGTCCAGTCGGCCTCAGCATCCATCTCTGCCATACGGGTGAGGAAGCAGTTCTTATACTGGCGCACCTCAAAGTTGGACAACTGCTGACCGCTCATTGCTTTGGCGAAGATGGTCTCTATCTGTGAGTCGGTATATTCCTCATCGTAGAACTCCTCGATACCGTGGTCACTCAGTTTACATCCGTTCTCGGTGAAGAAGTCGTGACGTTTCTGCAGTGCATCCACCATATCCTTGAAGGTGGTGATGGTAACGCCTGCCACTTCGCCCAACTGGTTCACGTAGTCGGCAAACTCAGGTTTCTCGATGTTCATCGCCTTGTCAGGACGCCATGCAGGTATCATCTTTATTTCAAAACCGCTCTCACGTGTCTGCTTGTGGTAGCGAAGGTCATCCACGGGGTCATCGGTGGTACACACACACTCCACATTGTAGTGGCGCATCAATCCGCGGGCAGAAAATTCGGGCTGCTTCAGTTTTTCATTACACTCGTCGAAAATCTCCCTTGCAGTTTTAGGACTGAGCTGCTTGGTGATGCCAAAGGCAGTCTTCAACTCCAGATGGGTCCAGTGATACAAGGGGTTGCGGAAAGTATAGGGTACCGTCTCTGCCCACTTCTCGAACTTCTCCCAGTCTGAGGTATCCTTGCCGGTACAATATTTCTCATCTACACCATTGGTACGCATGGCACGCCACTTGTAGTGGTCACCACCTAACCAGAGTTCGGTGATGCTCTTGAACTTATGGTCATTGGCAACCATGGCAGGTATCAGATGGCAATGGTAGTCGATGATAGGCATCTTGGCTGCATGATTGTGGAAAAGGTCTTGCGCTACTTGGGTGTCAAGCAGGAAGTTTTCGTCATTGAATTGTTTCATGATTCTTTGTTTTTAGTGAATATGTTTTTATCCTTATGTTCTTCATATAGGAAGACTTGGCAAACGTAAGGGCAAAGGAGCCTCTTCAGCACAGATTGCCTGCATCGTATTCCCTACTGCAAAAATAGGAAAAACTTTCTGTAATATACATATTTTTAATTATTTTTGCACCAAAATTCACGAAAACGATGTCGTACCACAGCAATGTACTGCTTATTTATACCGGCGGCACCATCGGCATGAGCCGCAATCCACTGACAGGAGCTCTGGAACCGCTCAATTTTGAGCATCTGCTGAAGAACGTGCCCGAGTTGGAACAGTTTTCCACCCAGATAGCCACGTACCAGTTCAATCCCCCCATCGACAGCAGTGATATGTCGCCCAGCTTGTGGACGGACATTGCACATATTATCGCAAACAACTATAATGTGTATGACGGGTTTGTGGTGCTACACGGCACCGACACCATGGCTTACACGGCATCGGCACTGAGCTACATGCTGGAAAACTTAACAAAACCGGTGATTCTTACCGGGAGCCAGCTGCCCATAGGACAGCTGCGCACCGACGGAAAGGAAAACCTGATTACCAGCATTGAGATTGCCGCTGCCAAAAAGCACGATGGCACCGCCTGCGTGCCCGAGGTGGGCATCTACTTCAACGGGCACCTGATGCGAGGCAACCGTACCACTAAGCAGAGTGCCGACGAGTTCAATGCCTTTGAGAGTTTCAACTTCCCGCATTTGGTGGAAGCAGGCGTCAACATCACCTACAACGACCATGTGATACTGAAACCCGATTTCAGCAAGCCCATGACTCCCCATTTCAAGATGGACAACAACGTGATAGTGTTTACCCTATTTCCCGGCATCCGCGAAGACTTGGTTAGACATATTATTGCCACCCCCAACCTGCGTGCCATCGTGATGCGCACCTACGGCAGCGGTAATGCTCCACAGAAAGTGTGGCTCACCAACGCATTGCGCGAGGCTACACTGAGAGGAAAAGTAGTGGTAAACATCAGCCAGTGTATGGCAGGCACAGTGGAAATGGGACGCTATGACACAGGTTATCAGCTGAAGTCTGCCGGTGTGCTGAGCGGGTATGACAGCACGGTGGAAAATGCTGTGACCAAACTGATGTATCTGCAGGCAAAATACGATGATGCCGACACCGTAAGGGAATACATGCTGAAGAGCATACGCGGGGAAATCACGGTGTAGGGGTAGTTTCTGTCGCGTTCTTCCTGCGGGTGAACCTTCCTTTCTTTACTGCCTTTTGGGGCACTATCACCCCTGTCGGGGGCTGTGCTGCCCTGACTCCCTTGTACGACTGCCATCTCTGCATGATGCGATTGACATAGTCCACTGTTTCAGATCCACGCATATATCCATAACGTACCAAAGGATCATTATAATATTGTGGTGAAGAAAGCAACAGCACATAGTGAGCCACATTGCCCCAACGCTGCGTGTCCTTACCGTCGCGCTGTGCCAGTGCCATCGCATCACGGATATGATTGTAGCCTCCATTATAGCAAGCCAGAACAAACTTGATACGCTCGGAGCGCAGACGGATATCGGAAAACTTGCGCTCAAGCATTACCAGATAGCGTGATGCCGCCTCGATGTTGCTCTCGGGATCATATATTCTGGAGAGGGGCAAGCCCAACAGTTCTGCCGTAGATGGCATAATCTGCATCAAGCCACAGGCACCTGCCCATGACTTGGCACGCGGGTCAAAAGTGGATTCCTGATAACACTGCGCTGCCATGAGCCGCCAATCCCAACGGATATTCATGCTATAAGTCATAAAAAGATGGTCGTAGCGGGAAATGACTCCCTTGCCACGGTTGAGCATGGGAGCATATACATGGCGTTTCACGCTGTTGGTACTGAGCAGATACCGTTCCTCTTGCTGTACCTGCGCCACAAAGTCGGGAGAATACCACTGGTTGAGCGCTGCGATGAGCTGTTTCTTTTCACTGCTTACCACCCACGAAGTGGCACAAGAATCGGCTGTTGCCCCACATGGAACCAATGGCGGGAGCGAGTCGCCCGACTGAGCATTCGCCTGCGACACCATCACGCGGGGCATCTGAAACATCAGCAAATCTGCCTCTCCCTGTTGCACCTTGCGCAGCATTTCAAAGGTGTCTCTGCACAGTTCCACCCTTACAGCCACCCCCATTTTCTCGGCAAAACGGTTGCAAAGAAGGTATTGTGTACCCAGCTTTTTCCCCTTATAATCAAAACAGGTGGCAGGTCCGCTCATAGTCACAGCTATCAGCTCGCCTCCTGCCTGTATCTGGGGCAAGTCAAAGGAGTCTGCCAAGGCGGTGCTGTCGTTGTCCGGATTGCCTTCTTCCACCAGCACCTCTCCCCAGGGCGTGGCAATGCTCTGCTCCCTGCGCTGCGCACACGATGCTGCCAACACAAGAGCAAACACACATATCCATACAATTTCTATACCTTTACGCCCCATCAAGATTACAATTTGACTGCAAAAGTACTTATTTTCTTGCACATTTACCCTTTTTTGATTACTTTTGCCACACTTTTTCTAAAAACAATAAAAGGACCATTATGTTAAGAATTGCAGTACAGTCGAAAGGACGTTTGTTCGAAGATACCATCAATCTGCTCACCGAGGCGGATATCAAAGTGAGCGCAACCAAGAGAACCTTGCTGGTGCAGGCTTCCAATTTTCCGTTGGAAGTATTGTATCTGCGCGACGATGATATCCCGCAGTGCGTGGCAAGCGGTGTGGCCGATCTTGGAGTGGTGGGCGAAAACGAATATGTGGAGCGTGGCGAAGACGCAGATGTGATAGCACGCCTGGGTTTCAGCAAATGCCGCCTGTCGCTTGCCATCCCCAAAGAGATTGACTATCCCGGATTGGAATGGTTCAACGGCAAGAAGATTGCCACCTCCTACCCCAACATCCTGCGACAGTTCATGCAGAAGAATGACATCCAGACAGATATTCACATCATCAATGGCAGTGTGGAAATCTCTCCGGGTATAGGTCTTGCCAACGGTATCTTCGATATCGTGAGCAGCGGTTCCACACTGGTGAGCAACAACCTGAGAGAAGTGGAGGTAGTGATGCAGAGCGAGGCACTGCTGATTGGCAACAAGAGCATGGACGATGAAAAGAAGAAGACACTGCAGGAAATGCTGTTCCGATTTGAAGCCGTGCGCAATGCCGAAGACAAAAAATATGTGAGGATGAACGCCCCCAAAGCAAAACTGCAGGAAATAGTGAATGTGCTTCCCGGACTGAAAAGCCCTACCATCATCCCTTTGGCAGACGAAGACTGGTGTTCGGTACACACCGTACTGGATCAGAAACGCTTCTGGGAAATCATCGGCAAACTGAAGGAATTGGGAGCCCAGGGCATTCTGGTGACTCCGATTGAAAAAATGATTCTCTAATTTCTTGAATCCACCTTACCAAATGCAAATATACAAATATCCCTCTCAAGACCAGTGGCACACACTGGTAGAAAGACCACACTTGGACGTTTCCTGTCTGAACGCCACGGTAGGTGCCGTGCTGGAGGATGTAAGGAAACGAGGCGACGAAGCTGTGAAAGATTATGAACTGAAGTTTGACAATGCCTCGCTGAGCACCATAGCAGTGAGCCAACAAGAAATGGAGGAGGCAGAGCATCTGCTGGGTGATTCGCTGAAGGATGCCATCCGTCTTGCCCACCACAACATCAAGGTTTTTCACGAGTCGCAGTGCTTTGAGGGAAAACGGATTGAGACACAGCCCGGAGTAACCTGCTGGCAGAAGAGCGTTGCAATAGAGAAGGTAGGACTGTATATTCCCGGAGGTACGGCACCGCTGTTCAGCACAGTGCTGATGCTTGCCACGCCAGCAAAGATAGCGGGATGCCGGGAAATAGTGCTTTGCACGCCACCCGCTGCAGACGGTTCCGTGAATCCTGCCATACTATATGCAGCCAAAGTGGCTGGTGTAAACCGGATATTCAAGGCTGGTGGCGTACAGGCTATTGGTGCCATGGCGTATGGCACAGAAACGGTACCCAAGGTATATAAGATATTCGGACCCGGCAACCAGTATGTGATGGCGGCCAAGCAACAGGTGAGCCTGCACGATGTGGCCATCGACATGCCTGCAGGTCCGTCGGAAGTGTGTGTCATCGCTGACCATACCGCCAATGCCGCCTTTGTGGCAGCCGACCTGTTGTCACAGGCGGAGCATGGCACCGACTCGCAGGTGTTCTTCATCACCACCAGTGAAGACATGCTGCAACAGGTGCAACAGCAACTGGAACAACAACTGGAACTGTTGCCCAGAAAGGAAATGGCACGAAAATCGCTGGACAACAGCAAACTCATCGTAGTGAAATCTACAATGGAAGCCATTGCTTTGTCTAACGTTTATGCCCCGGAACACCTGATTATACAGACAGAAGACTACTCGCATCTGGCAGAGCAGGTGGTCAATGCAGGAAGTGTATTCTTGGGAAAATACGCCTGCGAGAGTGCCGGTGACTATGCCAGCGGCACCAACCATACCCTGCCCACCCACGGATATGCCACCGCCTACAGCGGTGTGAATCTGGATAGCTATTGCCGTAAGATTACATTCCAGCATCTCACAGAGGAAGGTATCAGGCACATCGGTGCCGCTGTAGAAGAGATGGCTGAAGCAGAGTCGCTCACCGCCCACCAAAGGGCTATGAGCGTAAGAATAAAAGAAATACAGAAATAATGAAACCACTGAAAGAGCTTACACGACCCAATATATGGAACCTTGCAGCATACAGCAGTGCACGCAACGAATACAGCGGCAAGGTGGCAAGGGTGTTTCTGGACGCCAACGAGAACCCCTATAACACACCGTTCAACAGATATCCCGACCCGCTCCAGCAGGAGGTGAAGCAACTTGTTTCGCGTGTCAAGGGAGTACCTGTGGAAAACATTTTTTTGGGCAACGGAAGCGATGAAGCCATCGACCTGCCTTACCGGTGTTTTACCACACCGGGAGTGGACAATGTGGTGGCGATGGACCCTACTTATGGCATGTACAAAGTATGTGCCGACATCAACGATGTGGAATACCGCACCGTGGCACTGGATGACCATTTTGACATACAGGCAGAAAGAATACTGGCTGTCTGCGATGAACATACCAAACTGATATGGCTCTGTTCGCCCAACAACCCCACCGGAAACAACCTGAACAGAGAGGAGATTGAAAAGATAATCATGCAGTTCCAAGGACTGGTGATTGTGGATGAAGCGTACAGCGATTTTTCCAAACAGCAACCATTCAGGACAAACATACTGAAATATCCCAACCTAATAGTGCTCAACACCATGAGCAAGGCATGGGGATGCGCCGCCATCAGAATGGGCATGGCATTTGCCTCACAGGAGATTATCGGTCTGTTCAACAAAGTGAAATATCCCTACAACGTGAACGAGCTGACACAGCAACAGGCAAAAAAAGCACTGGAAGATCCCTATGAAGTGGATAAATGGGTGAAGATACTGTTACAGGAACGCGGCAAACTGATGGAGGCATTCCAACTGTTGCCCGACTGCGAAGAGGTGTATCCGTCGGACGCCAACTTCTTTCTCGCCAAGATGAAAGATGCACAAGCCACCTACGATTATCTGGTGGATGAGGGCATCATCGTCAGGAACCGCACAAAGATTACCCTGTGCCATAACTGCCTGCGCGTCACCATTGGTACACGGACAGAAAACAGCGAACTGCTCTCTGCGCTAAGGAAAAGAGGATAAGATGCCGCTTCCCTACAATGATTATGGCCACTGGCTGCGCTCGCAGTTCCCGTACAAAGTCCAGAAAATATCCATAGATGCGGGCTTTTCCTGTCCCAACAGAGACGGCACCCTATCGCAGGGAGGGTGCATATTCTGTGACAACCGCACTTTCAATCCATCTTACTGCAACCGGCAGAAAAGCATCAGAGAACAGTTGCAGGAGGGAAAGGAGTTTTTCAGAAGAAAATATCCGGACATGAAGTATCTGGCTTATTTCCAAGCCTACAGCAACACCTATGCCCCTATTGAAACGCTGCAAAAGAGATATGAAGAAGCCCTGGAATGTGAGGATGTGGTGGGCATAGTGATAGGTACACGGCCCGACTGCATAGACGGTCCCAAACTGAGCTATCTGCAGCAATTGAGCCGACAGGTGTTTGTCACTGTGGAATATGGTATAGAAAGCACCAATGATGAGGTGTTACAGCGCATCAATCGCGGACATGATTATGCATGCGCACGAAAAGCGGTGGAAGAAACGGCGGCAAGGGGCATCACCACTGCCGCCCATCTGATACTGGGATTGACAGAGGAAGACGAAAAGCAGTGCGAAACGCAGGCAAGGCAGATATCTGCACTGCCACTGGACATCCTGAAACTGCACCAACTGCAGATTATCAAGGGTACTCCCCTGGCCATGCAATACCAAGAGCACCCTTTTCACCTTTATTCTGTCAACGAGTTTATCCGGCTGACAGGCATATATATTGCCCATCTGCGCCCAAACATTGTATTGGAGCGGTTTGTGTCGCAATCACCCAAAGAATTGCTGTTGGCACCACAATGGGGACTGAAGAACCATGAGTTCACCAATCTGCTTGTCAACTATCTCAAAGAAAAGGGAATACATCAAGGAATGTATTGGCAGAAGGAATCACAACAGGAACAATAGTCCCTTCGATAAAAGCCCCATCTACCCTTTTCATCCGACACCGTCAGAACACGATTTCATCCGACAGGAGTTGCAATATACTGCAGTTCTTGTGCTTTTTCATATACCTGTCCACCGCATCCACACGCTCGCCACCGTATGCCCTGCGCCTCAGAATACTGTTGACCACCCACTGTATCTTGGCAATGTGCATGTCACAATAGTACTGCACATTCCCTCGCTGTGTCTGAGGAAAGGAATACATGCTGAGAATATAGAACTGCAGACAGTCGGGCACTATCATGGAACGCTCCATCTGCCTACGCTGAGCCTCGGTATAATAATGGGCATACACTGGATAATCTGCCCCCAGATATTTGTCCAAACAAATGCCCAACGAATTATTGGTGATGATAATGCTCTGGTCAAGGGAACCTATCTGCGTATATATCCGCGGAATTTCTGTACCGGGCAGCACGTCAATGAGACGTTCAAAAGCGGTCTGCATCTCCGCACCCACATCCTCCATGTCTGCATACTGCTGCCCCACCTCATTGATGATTGCCTGCAATACGGAATCCTGATAGAAGCGCAAAAAACGTGTGTTTATCTCCTGGTCGTTTACCTTTCCTATTTTCAGCACATCCTCTATCAGCGTACGGGTCTCCATAGGATACCTGGTATTCATCTTCTGCAATGCCGAGAAGTCTCCCGTAGTGAGGTAAAGCGCCTCTATACGGTCATAACGCTCAATGACAGCAACTGAGTTGTCATCATTCATGTTGAGCTTTAGTTTCCACTGACAGCCCACACACAACATCATACAGAAAGCCAAAAAACCGTATATCCTCAGCATAGTGTGTGAAATTGTTTGTTAATTTTGCCGCAAATTTACTAAAAAATATTGTAATTACAGAACACATTGCTAAAAAAGTTAAAAAGAGAAGATAAAAAAAACGAATAATCTTTTATTTCGTTGAAAAAAACATATAAAGCACACTTTTTCTGCCTAACTTTGTAAAGGAAAACAATCAACACGACATGATGAAAAGAAATAACCTATGCCTTGCCATGCTTCTCATTGCCATGGGGAGTATGGCACAAAAAACACTCAACGTAAGCGTGAAAAACAATGCAACAGCTGACAGAGAAGCTGTGCCGGTGGTCGTTGACTTAAAGACACTGCCAACCCCTGTAAAAAGTGCCCTGGTAACCCTTGACGGAGCAGAAACCGCCTGTCAACTGGATGATTTGGACGGTGACGGCACCTACGACGAGCTGTGTTTTATCACCAGCCTGAAAAAGAAGGAAGAAAAAAAATTTACCGTAAGCTTGAGTGAGGAAGGTGCTCCCAAGGACTATCCTGCCAAAGTATATGCCGAGATGCTGATATCCAACAAGAAAGTGAAGAGCAACAACAAGCACGACCTTTACATCAGCAGTCTCACAGTAGATAACGGAACCAACCCCTACTGGATGCTGCACCATCACGGGCCGGCATTTGAAAACGAAATGGTGGCGTACCGCATCTATTTTGACCACCGCCAAACTGTGGATATCTACGGAAAATACAAGCAAGGGCTGGAACTGAAACAGACACAGTTCTATCCCGACAACGAGCAGAAGGCCAAAGGTTACGGCGACGATGTGCTCTGGGTGGGTCAAACCTTCGGGTTGGGAACCCTAAGAGGATGGGACGGCAATGCTCCACAGATGCTTACCGATGTGGAGCACCGCACATTGAGACTGGTGTCAAGAGGGCCGCTGCGCACCATCGTAGAGGTGGTTGACGACGGCTGGAAAGCCCCCTGCCCCACCACTCAGGAGCGCATCAGCATGACTACCCGCTATACGCTCTATGCTGGCAGGCGCGACTGTGAAGTGGGCATCTCGTTCAATAAGCCCGTACCCTCACACAGCTTTGCCACCGGCATCATCAACGTGAAGAACTCAGTAGAACACAGCAACGGCAAAGGACTGCGCGGATGCTGGGGTACCGACTGGCCCGTGTCGGAGAAGGACTCTGCAGGACATAAGCGCGAAACCGTAGGACTGGGCATCTATATTCCACAGAAGAACGTAGTGAAGGAACTGGCAGCCGACAAGGACAACTACCCCTTTGTTGTGGGCAATATCGACCGCCAATTCACCTATCACATCACCTTCTGTTCCGACAACGAGACCTGGGGATTCCATTCTGCCAAAGAGTGGTTTGCCTATCTGGACGGCTGGAAAAAGGAACTGGATTCCCCTGTCACAATAAGCATCAAATAAACACTGGGCAACACCTTAAAGACAGGCCCCATCACCAACAACAAACAGCCAATTATGATTACAACACTCATCATCCTTTTCATCACCGCCGTCTTATTTGCAGTAGGCAAGGTACGGTCAGACATCGTGGCACTCTGCGCACTGGTGTCATTGGTTGTAACCGGCATCCTCACTCCCGAAGAGGCTTTGACAGGTTTTTCCAACCATGTGGTGATTATGATGGTGGGGCTGTTTGTGGTGGGCGGTGCCATCTTCCATACCGGACTGGCAAAGAAAATCAGCGGGAAAATCATGAAGATGGCAGGCGACAGCCAACTGCGCATATTCATCATGGTGACGTGCGTCACAGCCGCCATAGGGGCATTTGTAAGCAACACAGGCACGGTGGCACTGATGCTGCCCATTGTAGTGAGTCTGGCGACAAGAACCAAGACCGACAGCCGCCGACTGCTGATGCCGCTGGCATTTGCAAGCAGTATGGGCGGTATGCTCACACTGATAGGAACCCCGCCCAACCTTGTCATTCAAGAGGCATTGACAGATGCCGGCTACCATCCTCTTTCTTTCTTCTCGTTCTTCCCCGTGGGACTCATCTGCATTGCGGTGGGCATCATTGTACTGTTGCCCTTGAGCACCATCCTCAAAAGCAAGGAGAATACAGGAGACAGTAAGAATAAGAAAAAACACAAGTCACTGCAGCAACTGGTGAAGGAATACCACCTTGACGAGAACCTGACGCGACTGACTGTAAATGAAGGCTCTTCCCTTTGCGGAAAGAGCGTGATGGACATTGACATCCGCAAACGCTACGGATTATCCATCCTGGAAGTTCGCAGAGAGACAAGGAAGCAGAAAGGCATCATACACGAGGTGGAACAGCGCATGGCTGGACCGGAAACAGTAATCCAGGCACACGACATCATCTACGTGACTGGCAGCAAAGAGCAGGCACAACGGTTTGCCGCAGACTTTGCCCTACAGTCTTCTGATACGGCAGACAACAGCCAAGGCAAGGCAACGCTTCATTTCTATGATATCGGCATTGCCGAGATAGTAACCATGCCTACCTCGAAACTGATTAACCGGGAAGTCAAAGACACTGGATTCCGCAGCAAATACGGAGTCAACATTATTGGCATCCGCAGGCACAACGAATACATCATGGACAATCTTGTCCATGTAAGACTACACTCCGGTGATGTGCTGCTGGTGCAGGGAACATGGCAGGCAATATCACGCCTGGAACACGATGAAGAAGACTGGGTGGTGCTGGGACAGCCTTTGGAAGAGGCAGCCAAAGTGACTCTGGATTACAAGGCGCCGATGGCTGCGTGCATCATGCTCCTGATGATTGCCACCATGGTGTTCGACTTCATTCCCATAGCTCCTGTCACCGCCGTTATGATGGCTGCCCTGCTGATGGTACTGACAGGTTGTTTCAGAAACGTGGAGGCTGCCTACAAGACTATCAACTGGGAAAGCATCGTATTGATTGCAGCCATGATGCCCATGTCAATGGCACTGCACAAGACCGGCGCATCATCTTTCATCTCTCACTCACTCGTCGGGGGCTTGGGCTCGTATGGTCCGTATATGCTACTGGCTGGCATTTACTTCACCACGTCATTGCTCACCTTGTTCATCAGCAACACAGCCACCGCTGTACTGATGGCCCCCATAGCCCTCAGCTCTTCAGCAGAATTGGGTGTCAGCGCATATCCGTTCCTCTTTGCAGTGACCTTGGGAGCCAGCATGTGCTTTGCCTCTCCATTCTCCACACCACCCAACGCCTTGGTGATGCGTGCCGGCAACTACCGTTTCATGGACTACGTGAAAGTGGGCTTGCCTTTACAGATTATTATGGGTATCGTGATGGTATTCGTACTCCCCTGGCTTTTCCCGTTCTGATACAAGTCTGGCAAGAGAACGTGAAGTCAAAGTTGCCCGCAGCAGGTGTCACCCACAAATTCAAGGACTACAATCTGCATGGCATACAGTTATCCATGAAGGGTTTATGGAACAAGGCAGGATGAATAACATACCGCCTTACGCCGTCAGGGTGTGCTTGTTATAACGTGAGTTCGGCGTAAGCCTTATGCGATAAGTTTGCTTTTGTCGATGATTTCCATGTTCATTGATGGTTTCTTTGGCATCAGGT
>JBJEKQ010000127.1:0-23658 GCA_051878715.1 Prevotella sp. | reverse complement strand
CAGGTAGCACTCTATCCCCAAACGGGACGTACCCACCAACTCAGGGTACACTGTGCCCATCCTGAGGGACTGGGTGTTCCCATCATAGGCGATGCCCTCTATGGCCACGGCAATCCCCAAAGCGAACTGTTGCTTCATGCCGAGGCACTGGAGTTTGTACATCCCTTCACAGGTCAGCCACTACACATAGAATATCCTTGTCAGTCATCTTCCAATGGCCAGTAAGGCGAAGGTGTGCGCATCTGCTTCATCTCCCTGTCCATCTGTTCCACAAGTTCGGGATATTCCTTTGCCAGATTGCGGGTCTCGCCCGGGTCTTCCTCCAGGTTATACAGTTCCAGAGGAGTGTCGGGACGGATGGTCACGCATTTCCACTTCCCCTTGCGGGCGGCTCTTTGCTTGCCCGGAAATTCCCAATACAGCATACGTTTGGAGGTGTCTGTCTGCTTTCCTGAGAACAGGGGTGACACATCCATGCCGTCGGTATGGACGGGCAGATACTTCCCGGCACCGGCAATGGCGGCAAGAGTGGGCATCATGTCAGGGAAATAGATTACGTTGTTGAGTTGCTGCACAGGCACCTTGCCCGGTTGGTTCACTATGAAAGGTACGCGGATGCCTCCCTCATAGAGCTGTCCCTTGCGCCCCTTAAAACCGGCGGCACAGTTGAATGCCTTGAGCGGGGCCTGTACAGCAGGGCCGTTGTCAGAGGCAAAGATAATCAGGGTGTTCTCCCTCAGGTGCAGTCGGTCCAGTTCGTCGAGCAGTCGGCCTATGGCAGCATCCATGTGTGTGACCAAGGCTGCATAGCGCTTGTCGGTGAGGCTCCATTCCTCCTGCTCGTCGTACCAATGGGTATCCTCAATGATGTAAGGCTCATGCGGTGCGTCGTATGCGAGATACAGGAAGAAGGGGCGGTTACTGTTGCGCTGCACAAAGGCAATGGCATCATCGGTAGAGATGTCGGTATTGTGCTTGATGTGCCGGTCACGGGCGTTGTCGTCGATATGGATGAGCGAATCACCGGCAAAGCGGTAGTAGGGATAATAGTACGGGGCATTGGAATGAACGGTACTGATGGTCCACCCGTAGAACTCATGGAAACCGCGGTGGTTGGGTGCTGCCTTGGGGTCATAGCCGTCCAGATGCCATTTGTTGACCAGACAGGTACGGTAGCCTGCGGCGGATAGCACGGTGGCAATGGTGGTATCAGAGGGTAGCAGGTTGGCACGCCTCACATAGGTGGTGTCGCCCTTTGGGTTTATCTTGATGCCCTTGATGCCGCCTGCCGTGCACTGGTTGTCGCGGATGGTACTGTGCCCCGTGTTTCGTCCGGTCATCAGCGCGCATCGGGAGGGCGACGAGATGCCGCTCCCCGCATAGCACTGGGAGAACGAGGTGCCCGTTTTTGCCAACTGGTCGATATTTGGAGTCTTGATGTGCCTGCTGCCATAACACGACAGGTCGCCATAGCCCAGGTCATCGGCAAGGATAAACACGATATTGGGCTTTTGTGCCACAGCATGGAGCACTGGCATCCCGGGCAGTGCGCCCGAAAGACATGCCAGTGCTTTCCAATGATTACTATTCATATATAATGTAATTCAGGAAGCCTCCCTTCAAACTGCTCTTGTAGTTCTGCAGAGCGGTCTTCAGGTCACTGATAACCTCGTAGTTGGTGTCTTCGGTACTGTTGTCGAAAGTCCATTGGAAATCTCCCTTGTTCATACGTCCCGCACCTGTCCATCCAGTTACCACGGCAGGCACATCGGCAGCGTTGTCGGGAGTATATTGATACATCAGGTTGGCATCGGTGTCGAAGTTGTTATAGGCGGTTCCGCCCACCAGCGCCTTCACCGTGGATGGCACCTCGTCGTTGCGGTTGCTTACCTCATAGCAATCGAAGCCCGTGGCACTCTGGTTCTGGGTGATGGGGGTGTAGTTGCTGCCCGAACTCTTCTCGGCATACACATTGCCATAACTCTTGATGATACCGCCGTCCTCGCCCGAGAAGGTACCGTCACCCTTGGCATCGGTGCCCTGCAGGGAGATGAGCATGGGATTCTTGGTGTTGCGGAAGTAGTTGCTCTCTACAAACACGCTGCTGCCCATGGTAGAGCCTACGCCGTACTTGGAACAGCCGTCGTAATAGTTGTTCCACACGTGTACCGACATGGAACGCACCCTCGGGTGGCGTGAGTCGCTGTGGTCAAACCAGTTGTGGTGGTAGCAGATATAGTTGGGACCGCTCTCGCTCTTCATGCCGCAGAGTGATGACTTGCCGCTGTCCCAGAAGTGGTTGTAGGCAATGGTGATATACTGCGAGTCGCCCTTCACGTCAATGGTACCGTCACCTTTTGCCTGGTCGCTGTCACCACCGGCATTGCCGTAGAACAGGTCGAGGTGGTGCACCCAGCAGTATTTGTTGTCGGTGTCCAGGCTCACGGCATCATCCATGCACAGCATGATAGCGAAGTTGCGCAGTTCCACGCTCACGGCATTGCGCAGCAGGATGCCGAAGCCCCAGATACCGGCATCCTCTCCGATGCCCTCCATGGTGATGTTCATAGAGATGCTGTTGTTCTTGCCCTTTATCTGCAATCCTTCGGCACTGCTTCCGAAACTGTCCATGTCACTGTCGGTGATGGTGCCTATGACGCGCACTGCCAACGGACGTGTCTCCAGTCCTTTCTGGTAGGCGTTGATGATAGCCTGCAATCCGGTGTAGGTGCTGGCGGTGCCCTTGCTGCTGTCTATCACGTCCAGACTCACGGTCTTGGCAGTTGCAGCGGTGACATAGATGACACGGGCATCGCTCTTCAGACTTCCGTCATTGTTGTAGGCTCCCACTGCGGTGCCGCCGAGATGGGCAAAGCCCGAACGGTCATAGCCGCTGACGGCAATACCGGTGGCTGTGCTTGCCTTGGTGTCGTCTTCGGCATCATTGATGACAGGCACCACCTTCAGCTCGTAGTTGACGGCAGGCACCAGTCCCACCATATCAGCACGCCCATAGGTGCCGTAGTTGCGCACCAGTTCCCGATCCAGTTTGGTGTAGGTGGCATAGTTGCCACCCTTCACATATACATTATATGAGGTGGCTTCACTCAGCAGGTTCCAGGTCACATAGGCAGACTCCAGCCATCCCCTGGCTCCGGTAATCTCCACGCCATTGTTGGTGATATCACCCTCTTGTCCTCCTTGTGATGCCTTGCTGAAGCTGATGGAAGAAACGCTCTTGGTGAAAAGGTCGCTCCACTCGCCGCTCTTTCCCTTCACGGTCACGGTGCCCTCCACCCTGTTGATGTCGATGGAAGCCACCTCCTCGGTATCGTAGTATTTCAGCACGTTGCCGTTCAGGGTGAGCAGGGCCTGGTTCTTGTTCACGTCAAACTTGCCGGAGTGGTCTTCAGCAGGCTGGGTACCTCCACCCTCTTCGCCACCGCCGGAACCAGTGCCTGCCACGATGCTATACACGTAGATGCCGCCGTCGGCAGTGAGGGTCACATCGCCATCGGCATCCACCGTACCCGTGCAGGTCTGTTTCTCCGTAGTCTTCACAAAACCCTCGGTCACAGTGAGGTTGGTGGGTGTGAGTGTGCGTGCCGTACTGCTGCTCGACGACTGGCACACCACGGTCACCTGGTCGCCTTTTTTCAGTGCCGGTATGGTGAGTGACCTGCCGGCACCGTTGAGGGTACACGAGTGTTTCTTGTTGTCCAGTCGCAGTCCGTCGGCGGCACTGATGGTAAACCTCAGTCCCTTGGTGGCAGCCACCTCCTGTCCGTTTGCCATGAGCACCTCGTCGGTCAGTGCCTTGGCATTCTTCCATCTGTTGTTGGACGAGTCGTAAGTCCAGTTCTCGGTATCTGCATTGAGTGCCGTCACATCAGCATCGCTGAATGAGGAGAAGTCCCATGTCTGCGCATTGGCAAGCGTATTCATGCCAAGGAGCATGGCGCACAGCGTATATATATATAATAATGTGTGTTTCATGATTGTCCTGTTATTTAAGATAAAGAATTGGGTTAACGCAGAAAAACGCAGCTATCTGATGACCTTCTTGTTGTTGATGATATAGATGCCCTTGCGCCCCTGTGCGGACTGCAGGGTGATGCGCTGGCCGTTCAGGTTATACACCGCCTCAGGGCGGGCATTGTCCTCGGCCTGGATGTTGCGGATGACAGTGGCTTCACGGTCGTATTGGAATGCGATGTTTACCAGCGCCATATCCACAGTGGATGTCTCTTGATTGTCAAACACCAGGGTGGCATTATCTCCGTCAAAGGTTATTTGTATAGGATTCATCTCCACAGTTTTCCCATCCACGGTGAGCGTGATGATGTTGTCTGCCCATAACGGCATGGCTGCCGTCAGAGCCAGACCGAGGGCTGTTACCAGTTTCTTATTCATAGGTATGTCTGTTTTGGTTAGTTTTGTGTTTTCAATCCATCTTTTTGGTGCCCATTCTCGCCTCTACCACGTTGACCACATAGTCGCCCAGTTTCTCGCATTCGCTGATGATGTCCATGTAGATGGTACCCATCTCGTAGGTATAGGCATGGTCGTTGATATCGTTGATGTTCTGGCTCTTCAGCTGGTTGCGGTAGTTATTTATCTCATTCTCGATATTGAACGAGCGGTTCATGTCGTAGTTCACCTTGCGCCCTGCCAGCAACACGTTCATCTGGGTAAGACTGTCGTCGGTGAGCTCAAACATCTGATGCAGGTGTTCATACTGCTTGTCGGTGAAGTCCTCCTTGCCCGCCGCCTTGCGGTTGATGGTTCGGGCGATGTTGTAGCAACTGTCGCCGATGCTCTCTATCTCGGTAATCTCACGCATCATGGCTCTGATTTTCGCCTTGGTGTCGTCGCTCAGATGGGCGTCGCTCACCATGTTCAGGTATTTGGCAATCTCTATCTCCATGGAGTCGCTGATGTTCTCGTACTTCTCGATGCGTGCATAGAGTTTGCGGAAATCGTTCTCGTTGGTGGTGGCAAGCAGTTCCCTCACAAAGCCGAACATGCGCTGTATGCGGTCGGCAAACGAGGTAATCTCTTTCTGTGCCTCAAGCACCGAAAGTTCAGGGGTCTTCATGATGTTGTTGCCGCCGATGTAGCACAGACGGAACTCCTCTTCCGTATCATTGCTCTTGGGCTTGATGATGCGGCACACCAGTTTCTCTATCTGCGGGATGAACCATATCAGGGCAAAGGTGTTGGTGACGTTGAAACAGGTGTGGAAAGCAGCCAGCACAATGGGTAGTTTCAAAGCCAGTTGTGCGGTGGTGAGATGGTTGTTGTCGGGATTGTAGCCCACCAAGGAACATACCATGTTGACAAAGGGATAGAACAGGCAGAGCACCCACAGCACGCCAATCAGGTTGAACACCAGATGTGCCATGGCGGCTCGCCGTGCCTGCGTGTTGGCTCCCAGGGCAGCCAGGTTGGCGGTGGCGGTAGTGCCGATGTTCTCACCCATCACCAAAGCAATGCCCAGATAGATGGGCAGCACGCCTGTGGAACAGAGCAGGATGGTGATAGCCATCACTGCCGCCGAAGACTGCACGATGCAAGTGATAATGGTGCCGATGGCGAGGAATATCAGAATGGTGAGATGACTCTTCGTGTCAAACGAACTGAAGAAACTGATGACCGAAGAGTTGTGCTCCAAATCCAGTTCCTTGCCCGCCGAACTGAGCAGCACCAGCGAGAAGAACAGAAAGGCGATACCGAAGAGGAAGTCGCCGATGTACCTCTTTCGTTTGGAATAGATGAGCATGATGCCCACAAAAAAAGAAGGATACACCACTGCCGTAAGGTCAACGTTGTATCCCAAACTCATAATCCATGCGGTAAGCGTGGTACCGATATTGGCTCCCATTATCACCGATATGGCCTGTGCCAGCGTCACCAATCCGGCATTGACAAACGACACGGTCATCACGGTGGTAGCAGAAGACGACTGCACGGCACAAGTTACGAACATACCGGTGAGCATACCGGTGAAACGGTTGGTGGTCATGGCGCCCAAGATGTGGCGCAACTGCGAACCGGCCATTTTCTGCAGTGCCTCGCTCATCACCTTCATTCCATAGATGAGCAGCGCCAATGAACCGATGATTTTAAAGAATATCCAAATCGACATAAATTGTTTGGGTATATAAAGAAATTACAATGATATTGCAAAAATACGAAAATTATTCAAAAAAAAGAGATTTGAACAAAGAATAAATAATGAAGTCGAATTGTTTCGCAAATCTTGTTTTCTCTTGCTTATCTAAGAAAAAAACATTACTTTTGCGCGACACCATGTATAATCGACCTATGAAGTGTTCAAAAATGCAGTTTTTTTCCTGGGAAGAAGTGACCTATCGTTTCTTCTATGGCATCTGGTATGTCGCGTCGCTTCTGCCTTTGTGGATTCTCTACCGCATTTCCGATGCCTTGTATTATTTGGTATATTATGTGGTGCGTTACCGCAGGCGTCTGGTGAGGAGCAACCTCACTTCCTCCTTCCCCGAGAAACCGCTGCAAGAGATAGTGCGCATTGAGCGCGACTACTATGCGTGGTTCTGCGACTACATGGTCGAAACCATCAAGATGTTTTCCATGAGCGAGAAGCAGATACGCAGGCGGATGCGCTTTGAGGGTATAGAGCAAATCAACGATGACTTCAGGCGCAAGCGCAGCATCACCATCTATCTGGGACATTACTGCAACTGGGAATGGGTGAGTTCGCTGGGCCTGCACATCATCCCCGAAGGCACGGCGGCACAACTGTACCACCCCATCGAGAACAAGGTGGTCGATCGTCTTTTCCTCCATTCGCGCGGCAGGTTCAAGGCCATCTCCCTGGAGATGAAAGAGGCGTTCCAGATTCTTGCCGGTTGGCAGCGGCAGGGGCGCTACTGCGTCACAGGCTATATCTCCGACCAGGTGCCGGGCTTCAGCAGCATGCACTACTGGCCCATGTTCCTGAACCATGAGACGCCCTCCTATACCGGTGCCGAACGCATTTCCCGTGTGCTTGATACCACGGTGTATTACTTGGACATCTTCCGCCCCAAAAGAGGCTACTACGTGGCCAAGATAGTGAAGATATGCGACAACACCAAGGAGGTGCCCAAGTTCGGACTTACGGAACAGTACTACCGGCTGCTCGAAAAGAGCATACAGCGGGCACCCGCCTACTGGCTGTGGAGCCACAACCGCTGGAAGCGCACGCGCGAACAGTTCAACGAACTATACGACGAGGCGGAGCGCAAGCGCATATTGAGCAAGCTGTAGGAGGTACGTCTGGGATGTCGTTGACAAGATTTGCAGTCTTCCTTTGCCTGTCCGTTCAGCTTTGCAACGATTTTTTCACATTGGTTCATTAAAACAAAAATAAATTCATACCTTTGCAGAAACTGCTGGAAAATGCATGAAATAACATGGAGAATGTATATAATTTGAGAATTGACAAGAACATAACAAAACACATTAAAACTTTCGGACTATGAAAAAAAACTTATGGAAAATTGCCTTGTGCGGATTATTTTTAGCAGGTTCTACCTGTATCGTTTCTTGTGGAGACGACGGACCTGGAGATTCTGGCAGCAACAATTCAGAAACAAGTGGCGGAGACAACAATTCTGGTGGCGGCACGGGTAGCGGGGACAACACTGATGTGATAATGACTCCCCAGCAGCAAAAAGAATACATGCAGAAGGTGGCAGAAAACCTGATAAACAACCTGCCTGCTACCGACTCGAAAGCACTGTGCGACCTGGGCAAGTTTATCAACAGCTGTTACATGAGTTCCAGTTACAACTGGGACAATGTGGCTGCTTGGGCACAGAGTGGCTTTGATGCCGCTTGCTCCCTGCTGAGTTCCACCGAAAATAAGGAAGAAGGCACTTACTACACATATATTTACAAAAACAATTTCTACCAGAGAATATTGCTTGCTTCCAATTTTCTGGGCAAGTTTACTGCAGCCAATAACGGCTGGAACTATGAGAAGGCCGACAATCTGCAGTTCTTGTTTACCGACCAGAACGGAGCACAGTGCGTATTGATGCTGAATGTCTCGGGAGAGGTGAAGAAAGTGCATCTCACCGATTACGAGGAACATGACTATAACTGGGTATATGACTACGAAAAGGGGGTTTATATCACTACGCAAAACACAGACCTCACCAACCTTATCGTCGGCATTCCAGAGAAAATGGAACTCACTCTGACACAGGGTGGCAACCAGGTGATGAAGACCACCATCGAGACCAAACTGGAATCCTTGAATGGTGAGGAGTTCAACCTGGCAAAGAGCAACCTGACCTTCTCTGTGAAGACGGAACTGAACAATGGTTGCCAGTTCAATCTCAACCAGTTGGCCTATACTGCCAACAGCAAGGCAGCTATCTCTATTGAGATGCTGAAAAACAACAAGTCCTTGATTTCCGTGGCTATTTCCGGTGACCCCAGAAACCTGCCCTCATGCAATCTGAGCGCATTCACCACAAGCGGAGCCAATGCCGCCGACTTTGACAACATCAACGCCCTGAATGCCTATATGAAGATTGACGTTCTGGGACAACTGCAACTGCAGGGAAGCATGGAGAATATAAGGCAGTTTGCAACCTATCTCGGACAAGCTGCAGACAACGATACCGATGAGAAACAGTTCAAGTCGTATATCAATATGGCTAACGGAATACTGAACAACTTCGGCATGTATTTCAACAACGGAAGCGTCAAGCAGGCATCCGTCAAACTGGAAAGCTTCCTGGAGAAGAGCTGGTATAAGGAATACTGGACGGCAGAACCAGTGATTGAGTTCTACGACGGCAGTTCATACAGCACCATCGCAGCCTTCTTCAACGAACAGGATTTCAAGAATACCATCAATGCCTTTATGGCTTTGGCTGAGAGTTATGCCAAACTGGTAGATGGAAAATAAGCTGGTAGATGCACTGTACCTACAGGCATAGGCCATACTTTACAACGCTCTGCATCATGGCAGGTCTCTGTGCCCATGCACAGCAAGACAGCACAACGATGCAGAGCGTTGCGCTTGACAACGTGGTGGTGACAGCTCACCGCTACACTTCTTCGCTACGCCCGAAAAGTGACGGCAGCATGCTGTGGGACATGAGCATGATGGAAGACCTGCCCAAGATAATGGGCAATGCCGACCCCATACACTTTTCGCAGATGCTTCCCGGCATACAAACCAACAACGAATACCAGAGCGGTGTGCACATGCAGGGATGCGAAAACGGACATAACGCCGTTTGCATCAACGGGGTGCCTATATATAATGTATGTCATCTGCTGGGCTTCTTTTCCATATTCAATGCTCCGCACTTCACCAAAATGCACATTGACAAAAGCACCACACAAGAAGTGACGCTGAACAGATTGGGGGGAATGTTCAACATGTTGACTCCCACCGAACATCCCGACAGCACTGACGGCGAACTGGCAGTAGGACTGATTTCATCACAAGCCACCTTGCACACACCACTCAACAGCAACACTGCACTGCACCTCTCGGCAAGGGCTTCCTATCTGAACCTGCTTTACGGTGACTGGCTGAAGATGGACGAGGGAAACATGAGATACTCTTTCTACGACGTGAACCTGTCGCTGACCCATCGTATCAACCCTGCCCACATGCTGCTCGCTGACTTCTATGCAGGGAGAGACAATGCCGGCGTGGATACAGGTGATGAAGGTGCAGACCTCAAGGACAAATGGGGCAACGTCATGGGCGCACTTCACTGGATATATGACCGCAGCAAGACCACACTGCACACCACCCTCTATACCACAGCCTGCCGCAACAGGCTCAGCATACAGTTGGGCGACATAAACTACCAACTGCCGTCGAGCATCACCGACGTGGCACTGCGAGTGCAACTGAAACACAAGTGGCTGGAAACAGGTATGCACAGCATCTATCACCACATTGTACCGCAAAACCCGCAGACGGAAAGCAACCTGCGGGCATACCGCAACAGCAAGATGGTGCAAGACGCCTACGAACATACTGCCTATGCCAACGGCATCCTGCACATCACCCCGCATCTGCGCATCAAAGCCGGAGCCGCCGTCACTGCATATACCATGGGAGATGACACACATCATTGCCACATAGATCCACAGGCATGTATCACCCTTGACAAACACCATCTTCTATGCAATGTCACCGCTTACAGCCGACACCAGTATGTGATGCAGACAGGATTTTCGGATGCCGGATTGCCCACTGAGTTCTGGATGGCATGCAACGAACTGCTGCCACCTCAATATGTGCAGGGAGTCAATGCAAGTGCAACGCTATATCTGTGGCAACGCCGCTACAGCATTACCGCAGAGGCATTCTACAAACGTATTGGCAACCAACAGGAGTATCAGGGTAGCATACTCGACTGTATCAACGCCAACTACTCGCTGTACAGACAACTGGAAAGAGGCTATGGACACAACCATGGTGTGAGCGTGATGATCAACAAATGCAGCGGAGCACTGACGGGATGGATAGATATTGCCTATACCCAAGCCCAAAGGAAATCCGGCAATGAGCCAGGCACTCGGAAACATCCAGCTTCGCACGAGCGTCCTCTGGAAATCAATGCCGTGGCCACCTGGCAGCTGTCAGAACACTGGAGTTTGGGGGGCTGTCTCGTGTATGCCTCGGGCACTCCGTTTACCGCCCCTGTAGCTCTGAGCATCATCAACGGCAACATCATCTCACAATATGGCGAGTACAACAGCAACAGGCTGAAACCATACCGCAGAGTGGATGCATCTGCAAACTACAAATGGCACACGAAGCATCTCAAGGAATGTGGCATCAACCTCTCTGTCTATAACCTTCTGGGACAACAGAACGACCTGTTTTACTACAATTCCGTGAACAGGAAAGACCACTTTTTCCAGTACAAGCCGGCACGGTTTATCGCAAGGATATTGCCATCGCTCAGTTTCTTCTGCAAATTCTGACACCCACCCATGAAACACATCAAAATGATTTCACTGACATCCATACCCACCTCCCCCCGCAGGATTGCCTTCATGCTGCTGATGACGGCAGTGTTGTGGTGCGGATGTGAAGGAGACTACATGGAAACACAACCCTCTCAATTGGTGGTGGAAGGATGGATAGAGCACAATGGCTTTCCGGTAGTGATGGTGACCCAAACAGTACCAGTAAGCACCGAGCCTACCCCTTTGGACAATCTGGAGGAATACATCGTAAAATGGGCAAAGGTTTCGGTATCCGACGGTCAAGAGACAGTGGTGCTGACAGGAAAATACGACAACAGGTATTTTCCACCCTACATCTACACCACCAGCAAACTGAGAGGTATGCAGGGAAAAGACTACACGCTGACCGTGGAATATGACGGACAAACAGCTACCGCCATCACCCATGTGCCCGCTCCTCCACAGGTGGAGAGTATCTGGCAAGAGCCAAGCCCCGACAACGACACACTGGTGGTGTATAAGGTGAGACTGCACGACAATCCTGAAGAGAAGAACTACTACCAGTTGTTCAGCAACAGCGGAGACGGCTACCTGCAACAGCTCTCTGCCACCTACATGGGCTGCATCAGCGACGAAGTCATTGACGGGTGGGCTGACTTCACTGTATATCGCCCTTACAAAGCAACAGACGAAGACAATACAACGGTTTATTTCGGTTGCAATGACCTGGTGGTAATCAAAGTGGCACAGATAGATGAAGCCTCTTACGACTTCTGGAGCGATTACGGCAAAAACCTGCTGCTTTCAGACAACCTTCTTGTACCATTCCGTCAAAACATCCGTTCCAACATCCATGGCGGCTACGGCATCTGGTGTGGCATGGGGTGCATCCAGGCTTTCTTTGGCAAGCAGGCACAGGAGTAAGCTCACCAAAACAAAACACCCCTTAACCGTTAATAATGCTAAAAATTATACGCTTCGTCACAACTTTTCAGTGCTTGGTGCGTCTTATATGCGTGGTGTCGGGGGCAGACTTCTGTCCCCTCATATTATAATAATGTAATTCGGATTTTGATGAAACAGAGAATTTGTACGTCCCTACTGCTCCTTGCGTGTGCAGTGATTGCCCTGGCGCAGGGAGTGGTGAGAGGAAAGGTGGTGGACAAGCAGACCACAGAGGCTTTGCAGTTTGTGAACATCAGGGTCAACAATGCCGCCACGGGAAAAATGGTGAAGGGCACCGTGACCGATGCCGACGGCAAGTTCCACCTCACAGGACTCCCCTTGGGACAGTATCAGCTCAACGTGTCGTATGTGGGTTACAAGACACTCAACCGCACGTTCGCCATCACCAAGGAAAAGGGCAACGTGCACTTCACGCAACTTTTCATTGCCGAAGACCACCATGCCCTGCAGGAGGTGACCGTGACGGGACAGCGCTCGCAGATGAAACTCGAAGTGGACCGCAAGTCATTCAGCGTGGACCAGGTGCTGGCTGCTGCCGGAGGCACTGCCAGCGACTTGCTGGAGAACATTCCCTCAGTAGAGGTGAGTACCGACGGCGAGATTTCGCTCAAGGGCAACACCAGCGTGGAGGTGTGGATCAACGGCAAGGCGAGCGGACTCACCTCTGACAACCGGGGGGAGATACTGCAACAGATTCCCGCGGAGAGCATCGATCGGGTGGAGATTATCGACAATCCCGGTGCCAAGTTCAGTCCTGAAGGCTCGGCAGGCATCATCAACATCATACTGAAACGTGACAGGAAGGCAGGCTACTACGGTTCGGTGCGCACGGGCGTGAACACCAAGGGAGGATGGAATGCCGGCGGCAACTTCAACTACTCCAGCGGCATCCTCGACGCCTTTGTCAACGTGGGCTTCCGCAAACGCAAGAACAACGGCGGTTCCATGAGCGAACAGATAGACAAGACCAACAACTCATACCAGAACTACGAGACGGAGAACAGCATGGGAGGCAACAACCTCTTCAGCCGAGCCGGACTCACATGGCATGCCACCGAAAAAGACGATATCAGCCTGTCGGGCATGGCGATGCTGGGAAAGCGCACCAACGAAAACCTTACCCCCTACCACTACGGCACAGTGGGACAGCCCGCTGACACACGCTTGATGTACCGGCAGACGGAGAGCGAGAACAAGATGAGGATGTACAACGTGGAGGTGGGCTACACGCATAAGTTTGCCGAGGGACACCAGTTAGACATGAACCTGTCGCACAACAGATGGAAGAACGACGATGACAACTTCTACCGTGACAGCACCGTATATCTCAACCCTGTGGGTCCCACACAGTTTGTATATCAGTACCGCCCCATGTTCATCAACAACCGGTCATGGGAAGCCAAGGTGGATTACGAGAACAAGGTTTCGGACAATCTGAAACTGGAGGCGGGATATAACTGGCGACTCTCGCACGAGAACACACCACAGGAGTCGTGGGTGGACAATAACAGTTGGTGGGGCACACAGGCAGCGGAAGACCAGTTGTTTTTCAACCGATTTATCTACGACATGAACGTGCATGCCCTTTACGCCTCGCTCAACTTCAAGGTGGGCAGACTTGGCGTTACCGCCGGACTGCGCGGAGAATACTGGAAGGTGAAGACCGAAAGTTATACCTACGAGCAGGAACATGACGCCTCGCTGCGCGACAAGCCCTTCGAGAAAGACTATTTCCAACTGTTCCCCAGCCTGTTCCTCAACTACCCGCTCAGTGAGTCGTCGCAGATACAGCTCAACTACACCCGCAGGTTGCGCAGGCCCTGGGGAGGCGAACTGAACAGCTTCAAGAACACGCGCGATGCCTCGATGATTTCCTTCGGTAATCCCGAACTGACTCCAGAATATACCAACAGCTTCGGCCTCAACTTCCTGAAGACCTGGGACAACCACACCCTGTCACTGGGCAGCTACTACCGCCCCACCACCGATGTGATACAGCGCGTGGCATGGAACGAGAACGGGGTGATGTACTCCACCAACGAGAACGTGGCAAAGAGTCAGAGTGCCGGCGTGGAGGTGATACTGAAAGACAAGCTGTGGCGTGTGCTTGACCTCACCACCACCATCAACGGCTACTACTACAAACTGGATGGGTTCAACTACGTTATCAACGACCAGGTGGTCAGCGGACAAAGCGATGAGAACTTCTCATGGGATGCCCGAGTACTGGCTGCACTGATACTGCCCTTCGACATCTCCGTGCAGGCCACCGGCAACTACCGCTCGCGCAGGGTCATCACACAGGGCTACAGGAAGTCGAATGCCGGACTTGACCTGGGCATCCGCAAGTCGTTCTTCAACAAGACCATCACCCTGGCATGCAACTGGCGCGACGTGTTCAACAGTCACAAACAGGAGTCATACACCGGCAACGACACCTTCTGGCGCCATCAAGAGAACTGGCGCGACCCCCGCATCAACTTCGTGGTGTCGTGGAACTTCGGCAACATGAACCAGAAGAAGAGAAACCGTCAGGAAGACAACCAGCAGATAGAAGAAACCGAGAGTTTCGGAGGATACGAATAGAGAGACGAATTATAAATTACGAGTTACGAATTAGGAATTACGAATTAGGAGTTACGAATTATAAATTACGAGTTACGAATTAGGAGTTTAGAGTTATAAATTAAGAGTTAAGAATGAACGGGATTAGCTCAACATCCCATCATTATTCTTAACTCTTAATTCGTAATTTGTAATTCGTAATTTATAATTCGTAATTCCTAATTCGTAACTCCTAACTCCTAATTCGTAACTCCTAATTCGTAATTCTCAAACTCTCAACTCCCACCTTGCCCCGTCTTGGGTGTCTTTCACTTCAAAGCCGGCGGCGGCAAGGGCATCACGGATGCGGTCACTGGTGGTCCAGTCTTTTTCCGCCTTTGCCTTGGCACGCAGTTCCAACACCATATCCACCACCTTGCCAAAGGCAGCCTCACGTGCATCGTCAGAGCCAGCCTTCTCGGCACGCAGTCCCAAGATATCGAAAGCAAAGAGGCGCATGGTGTCTGCCAGTTCCTTCAGGCAGTCGGCACAGATGGTGGCCTTGTGATCCAGCAGCCTGTTCACCACGGTGCACGCCTCAAACAGGGCGGCAATCACCAAGGGCGTAGCCAGGTCGTCGTTCATGGCATCGTAGCACTTCTGCCTCAACGCCTTCACCACCTTTTCCGTCTCCTTGTCGCAGGTGTCAGTCGGCTGTATGCGCTCCAGGTCGGCAATGCCGTTGAGCAATCGTTCCAGTCCTTTCTCGCTTGCCTGCAATGCCTCGTTGGAAAAATCCACGGTGCCGCGGTAGTGGGCAGAGAGGATGAAGAAGCGGATGGTCATGGGCGAGTATGCCTTCTCCAGTTTGTCGTGATTGCCGGTGAAGAACTGCTCCAGCGTGATAAAGTTGCCCAGACTCTTTCCCATCTTCTGTCCGTTGATGGTTATCATGTTGTTGTGCATCCAGTATTTCACCATGCGGTGTCCCTGTGATGCCACTGCCTGTGCTATCTCGCATTCATGGTGGGGGAACACCAGGTCCATGCCACCCCCGTGGATATCGAACTCGGCACCCAGGTACTTCCTACCCATGGCAGTACACTCACAGTGCCATCCCGGGAAGCCCTCGCTCCAAGGACTGGGCCAGCGCATGATGTGTTCGGGCTGCGCTTTCTTCCACAGGGCAAAGTCCACCTGGTTGCGCTTCTCGCCCACACCGTCCAGTGCGCGGCTGTTGTTGATCACGTCATCCAGGTTACGACCGGAGAGCACACCGTAGTGATGGTCTTTGTTGTATTTCTCAATGTCGAAATATACAGACCCCTGACTCTCATAGGCATAGCCGTGATCCATTATCTGCTTCACCAGTTCTATCTGCTCTATGATGTGCCCCGTGGCATGCGGCTCTATGCTTGGCGGCAGCACTCCCAGTGCCTCCATCGCCTGGTGGTAGCGGTTGGTGTAGTACTGTGCCACCTCCATCGGCTCCAGCTGTTCCAGCCTTGCCTTTTTGGCAATCTTGTCATCGCCCTCATCGGCATCGTGCTCCAGATGCCCCACGTCGGTGATGTTTCTCACATAGCGCACCTTGTAGCCTATATGCTTCAGATACCTGAACAGTATGTCAAAGGTGATGGCGGGACGGGCATGTCCCAGATGGGGGTCGCCATAGACGGTGGGACCGCACACATACATGCCCACGTTGGGGGCATGCAGAGGCTCAAACGGCTGCTTGCAGCGGCTGAGCGTGTTGTATAGAAATAATTGCTGCATATTCTCTGAATGAATGGTGCAAAAGTACAATAAATAAGGCAAACGGCAAAAAAGAATGTTTCATTTATTTTGTGCTACCGCTGATTTTCAGTACCTTTGCACGCATCATTATCAAACTAATCAATCTGAAATGGCTTACACACGATTGTCTGCCGCAGAAGCAGCGGCATTGATTAAGAATGGAGAGAACATTGCATTGAGCGGATTCACACCATCGGGTGCCGCCAAGGCTGTGACCAAGGAACTGGCGAAGATAGCAGTAACCGAGCATGAGGCAGGACGCCCCTTCCAGGTGGGCATCTTCACCGGCGCATCCACCGGACAGAGCACCGACGGTGACCTTGCCAATGCGCAGGCCATCAGATACCGTGCGCCCTACACCACCAATCCCGACTTCCGCAAGCACGTGAACATGGGCGAGATTGCATACAACGACATCCACCTGAGCCAGATGGCACAGGAGCTGCGCTACGGATTCATGGGCGAAGTGGATTGGGCCATCCTTGAGGTATGCGACCTGGAAGAGGGAGCAGATACCTGCAAGGCATACCTCACCTCTGCCGGCGGCATCAGTCCTACGGCAGCACGACTGGCAAAGCACGTGATTCTGGAACACAATACCTTCCACAGCCCTGATGCCAAGTACCTGCACGACGTGTATGAACTGCAGGATCCTCCCTACCGCCAGCCAATCCCCATCGTGCATGTGGATGACAGGATAGGCACCCCCTATGTGGAGATTGACGCCAAGAAGATTGTGGGCGTGGTGGAGTGCCACATCCCCGACGAGGCACGCGCCTTCAAGGACCTCGACCCCGTGACCACACAGATAGGCAACAACGTGGCTGCCTTCCTGGCTGCCGACATGAAGAGGGGCATCATCCCCCCCACCTTCCTGCCTCTGCAGAGCGGTGTGGGCACCACAGCCAACGCCATCCTTGCCGCACTGAGCATGGACAAGAATATCCCCGACTTCAACATCTTCACCGAGGTATTGCAGGATGCCGTGGTGGACATGATGCTCAACGGCAGGGTGAAGAAGGCTTCTGCCTGCTCGCTCACCGTGACCAACGAGAGCCTGATGAAGGTGTACGGCAACATCGACTACTTCAAGCAGAACCTTACCCTGCGCCAGAGCGAGATATCCAACTCACCCGAACTGATACGCAGGCTGGGCGTGATTGCCATCAACACCGCCCTGGAGTGTGATATCTATGGCAATGCCAACTCCACCCATATCTCAGGCACCAAGATGATGAACGGCATCGGCGGAAGCGGCGACTTCGAGCGCAATGCCTACATCAGCATCTTCACCTGCCCCTCTGTGGCAAAGAACGGCGCCATCAGTTCCATCGTGCCTATGGTGAGTCACCACGACCATAGCGAGCACGACGTGAATGTCATCGTCACCGAACAGGGTATTGCCGACCTGCGTGGCAAGAGTCCTATACAGCGTGCGCAGTGCATCATCGAGAACTGTGCCCACCCCGACTACAAGCAGTTGCTCTGGGATTACCTCAAGATTGCCAAGGGCGGACACACCAAGCACAACCTGCCCGCCGCATTCGCCTTCCACGACTCGCTGGCCCGCAAGGGTGACATGCACCTCACCGACTTTGCAGAATACGTTAAATAAGCATATACATTTTTTAATCCGAATCGGTCATTCACGTTATAGATGATAACACGAATGACCGATTTGTGTTTGACAGAACTGTGGCGTAACGGATGATTACGCCACAGTTTTTTGTTGGAGGATTAGGAAGGAAGGATGTCTCCCTAACCCTTTTCCACTTCCCTGGTCAGGAACCCGTCGATGGTGCCCTTCCCGGAAGAGAAGTTGATGCCTACGGCAATCACCCGGCGCCGGTCGGCAGCATAGGGCTTGGCATAGCCCTTGGCCTCTATCTGCCTGAGGGCTTCCTCTGCGGAGCCGTCAAGCTTGAACTCGATGAGATAGACATATCCGGGACATTCCACCACACAATCTATCCTGCCCTCGCTGGTTTCCTTCTCCACGGCAGCGTTGTAGAACCCTATCATCTGGATGATGAGATAGAAGGTGTACTGGAAATAGCGCTCGCACTCCATCGGACTCTCCTTGCGCTGCATGCGGTAGGACACGGAGGAGAGGAGCGAGGTCATGTACCTTTCCACCTTCTGCGTGTCCCCCGATTCCAAGGCGTCACTCACATCAAAGATCCACGACTTGGGTTTCCCCTCTTCCTTGAAGTAACCGGCAGCAAGCATGTCTATGAACCCCGTGCGCACCTCCTCGTTGGGGAAATCAAGAAGATAGGCATTCCTGTTGCGGTCAAAGTCCTTTATCGTGAGATAGCCGCTCTGGTAGATCATCGGCAGCGGCTGCTCGGAGTTGGCCTTGTAGTCAATGAACTGCGTGGCATCGTAGTATCTGCCCACCAGTTCGTTGATGTGCTCGTCGTGTCTGGCCAGCAGGCGCATCAGATAGCCTGGGGTGCCCGAAGAGAACCAATAGTCATTCATCTTCTTGAATTTAAAGCAGTTGAGGATGCTGAACGGATTGAACAAATCTATCATCTCCTCGCCAAAGTGATAGCCGTCGTATTTCTTCTTCAGGCTCATCACAGTTTCATCATAACTGATGCCGAACTTTCGGGAAAGTTCGCGGATGGGTTCCTCAAAGACGGCGAGCAGTTCTTCTTCAGTGATGCCGCAAAGGTTCTCGAACTCCCCAACCATA
The DNA here is from genome assembly GCA_051878715.1 of Prevotella sp. Lineage (GTDB taxonomy): Bacteria > Bacteroidota > Bacteroidia > Bacteroidales > Bacteroidaceae > Prevotella. Next base: position 4,673 of record JBJEKQ010000127.1, on the reverse strand, counting down.
CTGATGTCGATAGGCTGGTTGAATCCGCTGAACACGCTCACCTGCGAGAACTTGGTCACACCGGTGAGGAACACGAACTGCAGGTCTTCGTCGGCATCCTTGAACACACCATAAAAGCCTTTCAGCACATTGCGGTTGTAGTCTTCGAGCCGGATGCGGTTGCCCATGCTGTCGGTGACATAGTAATCCAGTTCCAGCACATCGAGTATAGGCTTGTCATATTCGTCGATGAGCACCACCGCCCTGCGCCCCGTCTTCCCGTGGGCGGCCTTCACCAGGTCTTTCAGCCTCAGTGCGAAATCCTGGAGCTGGGGGTCCTTTCCATATACCTTCTCATAATCAGAGAGCTGCTTGTTGATGACCGTGTCGAGCGTACCCGGCTGGGTGTAGTTGGAGGTGGCAAACGAGAAATGGAACACGGGATATTCCAGCCACTCTGTCTCCAGTCGGTCGATGGCCAGCCCTTTGAAAAGGTCCTTGCGACCCAGAAAATAATACTTGAGGGTAGATAGCAGCAGACTTTTCCCGAAGCGCCGCGGCCGACTCAGGAAGTAAATCTTTCCTTCCGTGGCAAGCCTGTAAACCAGGGCGGTCTTGTCCACATAGACATAACCTCCTTCAATAATCTGGTTGAAACTCTGTATTCCGATAGGGTATTTCATAAGCCAACTGTTTTTATCGTGCCCTGCAAAGATACGCTATTTTTCTGCATCTCGGCATATCACCACCTCTTCTTTGCTTGCAGTCATCAGCATAAAAAACGTTAAATATTCGGCGAAAAGTATGTAGTTTCTAAAAACCCATTAACTTTGCGGTGTAATTCATGCGTGCCTGTGTGCTGCGGATATGGTGCACGGGCGCAAAATGAACAGAGAGCAGCGGCTCTTCTATTTTGGTGAATTTAGCGTTTGCTATTATTCGGATTGCGACTTGAAACGTAGGAAATTTCAGAATTGCACACACACCGAATAAGTAAGTGAACGTCCATGCAAGGCGTGGACGCGACTTATATGTGTGTGAAAGGTTATTCCTACGACCTCAAGTTGCCTATAAGATGACGTTCACGCTCTTTTGTGCCCGTTTCTTATCCCCTCCCCTTAATTCCAATCGCCTATTGCCAAACCAATAGTGAACGACTATCTAATCTTATAACTAACCAATTTTTAAAGAATTATGAAAAAATTACTAAGAAACTTGTCTGTGCTCGCACTGATGATTGTCGGTGGAGCACAAATGGCGTGGGGAGATGAAACCGAATGGCAAACTGTATGGCAGACCGACTTTTCTTCTGCACCGACTGGAATGACCTATTCTGTTACAAATGGTTCTGTTGACATTTCTACAGGGGTTTTAGACTACAACCAAGGTGGCGGATCTGGAGATAGAGCAATTAACACAGCCTTTACAGATGATGTGTTTAAAGTTGAAACGGATTGGAAACTCGAATTTGATTGGGGGGCAGCATGTGCAAACACAAACTCTTCCAATGTATCTTTTGCCACCAATAATGGTACTGCTTTCACCATCACATGGGAGAAATATGCCACAAGTGCAACTGTAACCGATGCCTCAAATACGGAATTAACAACGGAGCTTACTATTGACGGTTACACAAAAAGTATTCCAAAGAAATTTTCTCATTTTACGATTACAGGAAAAAAAGATGAAGGCATAACACTTACCGTTACCTTTAATGGTACAGCAGTGATTAGTAACCAAATAGTTTCAAATACCTTTGGCTACCCTGCAACATTTAATGGAAGCCTCGGCAAGACTGTATCACGTATGGGATTGGATAATATTGTATTTCAGACTCCGAAGGTTGAAGGATTTGTTGCTGCGCCGACCTACACTGTTGTTGGAACAAATGGAACATCACGTATTTTAGAATTGGGAAGCATTACAGAGGGAGCGACTATTCTTTGGAGTGAAACTGCACCCGCAGAAAATGAAACGTACGCCGACTGGAACGAATATAACAATTCGCTTACTACCTCTGCAGCAACTATTTATGCCGTAGCTAAGCAAGATAATAACTATTCTGATGTGACAATAATAGAGACAGGTGCAGGTACGGAAGTGTCATTGGCAGATTTGCATGTCTCTGTTACATTATCTAACGGAGTACCTACATACACCTTTACATGTGACAATAGTTTGATATTGGGTACTCCTACTGCAGCGCTGGCTGCACAAATTGACGGAGTAGACGTTACACTTACAAACGGCAGTATCATACCCTCCTCAAAGGGGACACTGATTGTTACAGCCTCTGCAGTGGGATATGCTAATGCAAGTACTACTATTAGTGTTGCTCCCAGATTCACTAAGATATGGGAATCAGCTAATTTCAGCGCTTTGACTGAGGAGAACATAGCGACTAATCTTGGAGAGACCTGGGGAAAAAGTGAAAGTACAGGACGTTGGGCTTCTTGGTCTTCTGACTATGAGCCATATACTTACTATACAGCTAATACGACAGACAATGTAATAGTACAGGATAATTTGCAAATGCGTGGTGTTGTGTCACTTATTTTAGGATATGGTATTGGTCGAAACGTCACCAGTGGAGAAACTGTGACTATGAATAATGTGCAAGAGGGATATATTTCTTCTTATACACTGTACAATGGCTACGGAAAAACAGATATAGCTAATAATACCTTTATGGATTATCAGTTAAGTACAAGTACAAGCACAAGTTCTTACGTGAACAATGGTAGAATCCTTGTACAAGCAGCAATGTATGCTCCCACTGATAAAGTAACCATCTCTCTCCCCGCTGACTACAGCTATTCTACCTTCAGCTCTACAGCAGCACTCGACTTTACGGACAATTCTGACGTGGAGGCATACACCGCAAAAGCTGACAGCAGTACTGTAACACTGACAAAGGTGGACAAGGTGCCTGCCAATACCGGTCTGATATTGAAGAAACTGGGCGATGCCACTACAGCTACGGTGTCTGTGGTAGAGAGTGCCGACGCTGTTGCAGACAATGACCTCGTGGCTGTGACCACAGCCATACCTGCAGCAGATTTGATTGCTGCCGGCAACGCATACATATTGGTGAACGACAATCAGTTTGCCAAGGTGGTGGATGGTGCCTCCGGTGAGCTGGCTGCAGGCAAGGCTTACTTGAAATATGGCAGCGACAAGAACAATGCTCCCATGATGCTTTCCTTCGGCGAGACCACAGCCATCAAGGGTGTAGAGGTGAAGGCTGCACAGACAGACAACGCCATCTACAACCTGCAGGGTGTCCGCGTGAGCAAGCCCGCCGCAAAGGGTCTGTACATCATCAACGGCAAAAAACACCTATACAAATAATTAAAAGCTAACTTTTTACAAACCTTATAATAACAAGCATTATGAAGAAAAATTATATAAAACCCTCTATCGAGGTATGGAAAATGGAACTGCCAACATTGATGGATATGAGCATGAGCAGCACCTTCAGCGGTAACCTTGGTGCAGCCCACTCTGCCTCATTCGATGATGATTTGTATGGTGACGAGTAAACACCACGCGACAGTCATTTGACAGACAGATATAGATAACTCTCTATATGTACAAATAGAAAAAGCGGTGCAGGGAGCAATTCCTACACCGCTTTTCTATTTGCCTATCTGAAGAAAAAGCGTTACTTTTGCACAAAGGCTACGACAGCTTGTGAAAAACTTAACGACAACGACAAATGAGAGTAGGCATTTTGTATATCGGAATAGGGCGATATGCCTGTTTCTGGGAAGAGTTCTACCGCAGCAGCGAGCAATATCTGCTTTGCGACACTGAGAAACACTACTATATATTCACCGACGGAGACATTCAGTCAAGCGAACGGATACACGTATTTCACCAGGATGATATGGGATGGCCCTGCAACAGCCTGTTCCGCTTCAAGATGTTCCACCGCATCCGTGAGCAGTTAGCAGAGAACGACTACCTGTTCTTCTTCAACTCCAACGCCAAGATAGTGGATAAGGTGACACCCGCCGACATTCTGCCGGTGGAGGAAGACTTCTGCGCCATGTGCATGGCAGACAGCACCACAGGCATGGCACACGAGAACAGACAGGAATCGCTGTGCCGTGTGGCACCCGGAGAGACAGACTATTACTTCTCGGGCGCAATGAACGGCGGCAAGGCACCCGCCTTTCTGCAACTGATAGAGGCATGCGACAAACTGGTGGATGCTGAACTCAACAACGGAGTGATGCCCGTATGGCACGACGAGACCGTGCTCAACCGCTACCTGATAGGCAAGCGCGTCAAGATAGTGCGCCGCGAGATGGGCAAGCCTGCCAACTGGAGCAAGCCCAGCGAGGGTGTGAAGGTAATACTGCGCACCAAGGAAAAGGTGCTGGGGCGCGGCTGGCTGCGCCGCTACAAGGGCAGGGAGCACACCAACACCTGGCTCAGAAAACTGCTCCGCAAATGCGGATTGGTGAAGTGAGATGCATGGCAGCGCGCGGTATGCCACCGGCAAGTCAAGGCATCAGATAATCAAACTAAAAACGGGCTGCTTTCCCTGTGGAAAGCAGCCCGGAATATTTTTGTACAGCTTTTGTTCCATTAAAGCTGGGGACCGGCAGTCACAAGAGCCTTGCCAGCCTCATTGCCTGTATATTTCACGAAGTTCTTGATGAAACGTCCGGCGAGGTCCTTAGCCT
>JBJEKQ010000126.1:0-23669 GCA_051878715.1 Prevotella sp. | reverse complement strand
AATTTGTTCATGCTGCCTGTATAGGAACGAGCTCCTTCGGGAAATACCACCATGCTCATACCGCTTCGCAGTGTCTGACGAGCTTGCAGATATGTTTCTTTTACCTTGCTCTGGCTTCCCTTATCCACAAAAATCTGGTGCGAAGCCTTCACTGCCATTCCTACAAACGGAATTTTTTTGATGCCGCTCTTCATCATCCATTTGAAATTGCGGCCCAGGAAACCATATATTAGAAAGATGTCGAATGCTCCCTGATGGTTGGCTACAAAAACGTATGACTGCCCCTTTTCCAAATGCTCTCTACCTTCCACACTGACGGGGAGTAGGAAGGTACGGGTGATAATCCATGCCCACCATTTGCCTGGATAGTAGCCGAAGAAATGTCCGCCGCCCAGCAGGCATCCTGCTGATACTGTAATGCCGGTGATGATGGTTGTTACAACGGTAACAGGAAGTGCCACACACAACTGATAGAGATAGTACAGGTATTTCATGTCTTTTAGTGCTTGTATGATAATGATTGTAATGCTTGTTTTTTCTTAAGTGTGATTACTGTCACTTCGCCGGGAACCCCGAACCTGAAGGGGATGAAGCCTCCCAGACCCGTGCTTACGTGGATGGCACGCTTTCCCTCATAATACATTCCTCCCCATTCCTTGTAAATGAGTGAGGCTGGCGACCAGTTGAACAGAGAGAACTGGGTGGCATGGGTATGACCGCTCAGGGTGAGTTGGGCAGAGGAATGTGGAAGAACGGTGCGTCGCCACGAACTGGGGTCATGCTGTAACATTAGTATGAACTGTCCCGGTCGGGTTCCTTGCATTGTTTTCCTGATGTCTCCATAACTCGGAAACGGTCTGCCCGTACCATCGTTTTCCATGCCTGCCACAATGATGCTGTCTGCATCTCTGTGCAAGATAATATGACTGTTCAGCAACAGGGTCCATCCCATGCTTCGCTGCAACCGCTTTGTTTCCTCCAGATTGCTCTCCTTCTGCTTGTCTTCGGCAGTGATATAGTGAGGATAGTCATGATTACCCATTACAGAGATTACCCCATCTTTTGCATGAAGCTGACTTAGAGTGGTGTGATGAGGCAGGATTTCCGAAGGCATCCTGTTCTGCAAATCGCCAGTAAATACAATGAGGTCGGCACATTGCGCGTTGATGGAATCCACGGCACGCTTCAGCAGAGGAGCATGACTGCCGGAATAGGTGCCCGCATGCAAGTCAGAAAAATGCACTATGCGGTAGCCGTCGAAGGCATCGGGTAGTTGGTCAGAGTAGTAGGTCAAATGTTTTACCGTGATTTGATTGAAGCCTTTGGTGCAGCCGTATATCAGTATGTACCAGCAACCAAGTACCGAAAGTGTCCCGACGATATGCCCGTAGTTACGGGTGGTATGGCACAGACAGCTCAACAACCGTCCTACCAGCGAGCATAGTACAAAGAGGGTGGCAGGTACCACCATGAATCCTACCATGAAGAGGTAGGTGTTGATGATGGATATGTTGTCTGGTGCGAAATTTCTGGAGTTTCCCAATAGTAGGGTTGCTGTAGCCATGACGGCGGCGGGTACCCACCATAGGATGCGCATCCATCGTTTCTTTATCCGGCGTTTCAGATATTGCAGGTCTATATACAGCCATGGTAGCAGTATGGCAAGTAGCAGGGGTATCACTATCTTGGTTATCATGGTAGGGTGCTCGTTTCTCCTCGTCGGTTGTTTTCATTGTGTCAGCAGCGGTTGCAGGAACTTTCTGGCTTCTTCCATCTCCATTCCCCGGCGCAGGGCATAGTCAGCCATCTGCTCTTCTGTGATGTTCCCGATGCTAAAATAGCGTGCCTTGAGGTGTGCTATCATCAGTCCTGTCACGCTGGCATGCGGCATCATGGCTCCGTTTTCGGTGAGCCGGATGCCTATCTCATCCAATCCCAACAACTCGTTGATGATAAAGTTTACTCCCGTATCGGGCAATGAGGGATAACCCACGGCAGGACGTATGCCCTGAAATTTTTCTTGGTGCAAATCGCTGATGCTTAGGCTTTCGTTGGGCGCATAGCCCCACAGGGTAGTTCTTACCATCTGGTGCAGTCGCTCTGCAGCCGCTTCCGCCAGCCGGTCGGCAAGCAGTTGCATCATCATCTGCATGTATTCGTCGTTGCGATAGTCATGCACCATAGCGGCATCAGTGGTGGTGGCAAACACACCCACCGTATCGGGGATGCCTTGCTCTGCAGGTCTCACGTAGTCGGCAAGGCACAGGCACGGACTCCCCTCGTCATGGTGTTGCTGGCGTAGCAGGGGCAGGGTAGTGCCATGAATAATCAGGTTGTCACCGTCGCTGTTGGCATCGGCAATCATTAGCAAGGCATGGGCGTGATATTTTCTGCCCTTCTGCTGCAGTAGTGTTGTAGCCTCCTGCTGCAGCCGTTGTTGTTCTTCCTGATTCTTCACCTGCCATGCATGGAAAAAGTATGTCCAGTTGATGTAGGGAATCAATGAAGCGATGTCAAAAGTGAACTTCCTTTTCAGATACATGAGTGGCGTTGTTTAAGGGTGTCTGTCGAACTCTACGGGTTCTCCCGTGTAGTTGCTGTCCAACCGTCCTTGGTGATATATGGGATGACCGTTGCACAGAGTGGTCTGTATCTTCCATCTGAAGGTGTGCCCCACCATGGGACTCCATCCGCATTTGCTTTCTATGATGTCGGGAGTCACCTTCCAAGGGCAGTTTTTTTTCACGATGACGAGGTCAGCCTTGTAGCCCCGACGGATGAATCCCCGTTGTTTCACGTTGAAAAGGGTGGCAGGTCGGTGACACATCAGTTGCACTAATTGGGTGATGTCAAGTACTCCCTGGTCTGTAAGTTCCAGCATGGCAGGCAGGCTGAATTGTATCATGGGCATGCCCGATGCTGCCTGAAAGCAGCCACCCTGCTTCTGTGAAAGTAGGTGGGGGGCATGGTCGGTACCTATCACATCGATATCTCCGTTGGTGAGCCCTCGGCGTAGAGATTCGCGGTCGGTAACGGTCTTGATGGCAGGATTCACCTTGATGAGTGCACCTAACCGTGGGTAGTCGGTATCGCAGAACCACAGGTGTCCCACGGTAGCTTCGGTGGTAACGTTGGGTAGTCCTTTTTTCCTGATGTACTGTAATTCTTTGGCTGTTGTGATATGGGCGATGTGCAGGCGTGCTCCCGTGCGTTCCGCCAGTTCCACTGCCAGCATGGTGCTTTTCATACATGCCTCTTCACTGCGTATCTGCGGGTGCAGCGAGATGTCTGCCTGTTCTCCATAACGTGACTTGACTGCAGCGATGTTGCGGTTGATGACGGCTGTGTCTTCACAATGTGCCATGATGGGCATGGTGGCACGCGAGAATATTTGTAGTAATTGATCGTAGTCATCTACCAGCATGTTGCCCGTAGAGGAACCCATGAACAGTTTGATACCTGGGACAGTTTGGGGATTGATATGGTCGAAAAGTGCCATGTTGCTGTTGGTAGCGCCAAAGAAAAAGGCATGGTTCACATGGCATCTGGCAGCTGCAATAGCCTGTTTTTCGTACAGAGCCTCCATGGTGGTTGTCTGTGGCATTGTGTTGGGCATGTCAAAGCAGGTGGTCACACCTCCTGCAGCTGCAGCCCTGCTCTCGCTCTCCATATCCGCCTTGTCGGTAAGTCCCGGTTCCCTGAAGTGTACATGGTCGTCGATGACGCCGGGAAGTACATAGCAACCCGAAGCATCGATGATGTTGGCATCGGGTGCTTCGGGCTGTTGTTGGGACTGTATGATGTCGGTGATAATGCCATCTTCAATTGTCAGGGAGGCCTGTTGTTGCCTGCCCTCGTTGACGATAATGGCATTCTTAATGATTGTTTTCATCTAATCCTTGCAGTTTTGCTTCGTTTTCCGTAGCAGTCTTATAGTAGTCTTTTACATAGGGATCGTTCTTGAACTTTTCGGTAGCTTTGCTCATGATGTCCTCTATTTGGGGAGTGAGAACGGGGTACTGGAATGCACTGGTAATCATCATAAATACACCGGGCCCCAGCACATTGTCAAAGTTGTTGACGATAAAGTCGGTCACCAGTCTGTCTTCTTCCTTGATAATCTGTTCCGCCTCAGCCGACAACTGATTCTTGATGGTTTCCTCGTCGATACCGTCGAGCATCATCTGGCTTTGCCTGTGATTCAGTTCGTTCATCCTGCTATCTAACTGCTTGTGCTTGTCCAGAAAGGCATACAGCTTTTCGTTGAGAGGGGTGCCGCTTACCACCTGATTTGCCTGATCTATCTTGATGTTGATTACACCGCTCTCCAATACCACGGGCAGCACGCTCTGTTCGTCCATGAAGAGGTTTGCCATGCGCACGGTATCCAGTGTGCCGATAAAGGAAAACTGCCCATGCAATACGTCACATGAGTCGATGCTTTTCAGCTCGTTGTCCTTGATTGTCTTCAGGTAGAGTTTGTTGCCGTCCAGTTGCGAGAGCGATGAAGTTCCCTGTACTTTAAACGTCTCTGCGCAGGAACAGCACAGTGCCACCACGGCACACAGTACGCTGATGGTTTTGTTCATACGTGTTTTATGTTTCATCTATAAGTATGCGCAAAAGTACGATGTTCCTCTGAAGTAAGGAAATAAATTCAATGAATTTAAAACAATACCGAATATTTTATAGATTTTTTTGCATCTGTCATTTCACTTTTGCGTCTTTCTCAGTTCGCTGGCAATTCTGTGGGTGGAATACAGTTGCAAAATGGCACCTATGAGCACTAATACAACCCAATTGTTGTGCACATAATGAATGTAAGCCAGGTAGTCAATGGGAAACAGTCTTACGTGGTCAAGAAAAAGGAAAAGGGCTGCGAGCAGAAAAAGCGTGTCGCTTATCAGCTGCATCCTTCGCAGCCGCCTGATAACGAAATTGTCGCCCTCGTATTTCTGCTTGAACTGCATCAAACTGAATGCCAGCGTACCTACGGCAAACAAGTAGGGTGCCCACGGTGCGAAGAAAAGGTTGGCTCCACTACCCACAACCATGAGCAGTGCACCTATAATGAATATGATGTTTTCAGTCTTGTTCAGCGTTTTCATTCCCGGCTGTTTCTGATGGTTTGTTGTTTTCGTTCATTACGAAAATGTCCTCGTCATCGGCTTTCATGAAATAACGTTCACGGGCGATGCGCTCCATGGCCTTTATGTCGGTTTTCAGCAACTTCAGTTGGCGCAAGTTGCTTTCGTTCAGTTTCTTGTAGGCGCAGATTTCCTCCTCCAGTTGTTGTATTTTCTGTCTCTTGAGCATGTGGTTCCACACACTGTTCTCGTCAAAGATTCCTACGATGAGTACACCAAACACTGTGACCAGCGAGTATTTCACGATGGTGTGTTTGCGCAGGTAGGCGGTCAGGGCTTTTAATTTTTCCATGATGGCATGTACTGTTTCTGGTGAATGGAAATAGGGGTGAAATCTGTTCAATAGCTGTCACCGTTGATGATGAGACGTTTCGTGGTACAGTTTTCTATCAGGTTCTTGTCAAAGGCGTTCTTCTCGTCGGTCACCTCGCAGTTCTCAAAAGCGAAGTCGGTGAGGCGGTACTTGTCCGAGCTGCCCACGTCGAAGAAATTCCTGCTCTTTACTTTCGCGTTGCGTATGGTGATGTTGTTGCAGGTGGACAGAGGCATGTCATCCCTCTGTTCAGGTTTGAAGAACTGTGTCCAGGGGCGCACCACCAAGAAACTGTTGCAGTCGCCGCTCACATCCTCGATGGTCACATACTCGTAGTGCTGGGGTGTATCGGGGCGCATCTTCAGCCACAGCACGCGGTTGGCCTGCGAGAAGGTACAGTTGCGCAGCACCACGTTGCGGTCGTGCAGCGACTCGCTGCCCAGCGTGAGGCATCCGTGCACCTTGCCGTAGGTGCAGTGCTGTATGATGATGTTGTTGTTGGCGCCGTTGTTGGGGTCCTGGTCTGCCCAGGTGCCCTTGCCTCCCTTGAGCACCACGGCATCGTCGTTGACGCTCATGTAGCAGCCGTGTATCAGCACGTTGTTGCATACATCCAGGTCGATGGCATCGCTGCTCGGCGCCTTCACGCCGCTTGTGGGGGCAAAGATGTGGCATCCCAGATAGCGCACGTATTCGCATTTGTAGAGGTGGTTTGTCCAGAACGGGCTGTTCATCAGCCTTACGTCCTGTACCGTTACGTTCTTGCTGTTGGATATATACACCAGCCTCGGGCGCATCGCTTCCAGGTTGGTACACTGGCGGTTATACTGTCTGCGTATCCAGAATTCCTCCCAGTAGTTGTAGCCATTACCGTTGATGGTACCCTTGCCGGCTATGGTAAATCCGTCGGTGTCATCGGCATTGACTAAAGCTGCAAAATATTTCAGTGTCTGCCCCTCCATGCGTGTCTCTACCAGTTTAAAGTCGCGTATGCGGTCGCTGCCTTTCAGCGTGCCGCCCTCTTCAACCAGCAGGTTCACTCCCTGTTTGAAGAATAGCGAGCCTGAGAGAAATACTCCCTTGGGTACTACTACCACGCCGCCGCCTTCCTGGGAAGCCTTGTTGATGACGGCCTGTATCTGCTCCGTCTGTACTATGGTGGAGTCGGTGCTCACGCCGTGTTCGGTAATCACATATCGCTTACCCAGCATCTCCTGACTCACCTTCGTGGTGTCGCTGAACCATGCAGGGATGGGGGTTCCGTCGGGAAACAACTCTGTCTTTACTTTCTTTTTTCCTATGGCTGGCAGCGTGGCAACGAGCAGAGCCATGGCAATCAGTTTTGCTTTCATATATATTTAAGGTATGTTTGTTTTGTAGGTCGGAGCGTGTCTTGCGCACGGATAGGGCAGGCAAGGCCGTAATGGCCGAGGCGTTCGGGGCGTTCTGCCGTGCACAACCTAATCTTTGCAAAGGTAACACTATTCTTTGTAATTCACAAATAAAAGCATCTCCCTAACCTTTTTTATCCATTTTATCACATTTTTTAAAGAAGGGCAGGGCAGGATGATGGGGCGTGCAGCCCTCCACTCTCTGCTTTCTCCTCCCTCTGGGGAACTCGGGAGGGGGCTTCAGGGGTGTTTAAGATGGGCCTTTGGGTACAGGTCAGAGGGAGAATAGCAGGCAAAGTAGCATGGAAAAACTTGCGGAAAGCATGGGCAAGGTGCTATTTTTGCAGTCGAAAACCGGCACATGACCGTCTCAAAATCCTGCTTCCCATGCACTGCTCAGGCGCTGCATTCCATATATATCCCATCTTTTTTCAGTCTCCACAGCCCGTTTCTTGGCATTGCGTGGCCCGAAACTGCATTGCAGATACCCAAGATCTGCCTTGTGGTTTCGGGTCTTTTTGTTTTTCCTTTCCCCGAAATCGCATTCTAAAACTGCCACTTTTGCAATGCAAAACGCACCATTTTAGAATGCAAAAAGTGCCGAATTGACCTGAAAATGGCACTTTTTTGGCCTCTGTATAGAGCCGTTTGCTTCGATGGAATGGTCGATTTTGAGCGGTTTCTCGTTCTTGTCTATGCTCCTTGTCCATGCTTGCCAAGGCACGTCTTCGCCCGCACAAACTTGCCGTTCCCTCTGTTCTTTGTGTATGGAATCCTTGTCATTCCCTCTGTTTTTGTGTATATTTGCAGCGATATTCCCTCTTGATATGTGATGAAAGGGCCTTGCTTCCTGATTCAGTGCGGCATGGAGGTAATCCCCTTGGAGGTGAAAGCCGGGCAGAATGTCAAGGCCAAGAGCCTGAAGCAGTTTGTGGCGGAGAACGCCTCGCGCCGTGCCTACCGCCTGTCCATGAACGAATACAGGCAGGAAGACTGGTTGACCAATCTGCCGCTCTACGCCGTTGAGCACCTGCTGTGACGGTGCTCTCAGGGAAAGAAACTTGTGATGGTATCTGACGGGTGATACGAAGAATGAAAACAACGATGGATAAAGCAATAATCTACAGAGGACTTCACGTGCTCATGGAGTGCCGGAGGGTGGTCTGTGCTGCTGTTTTCGTGCTGCTGCTTGCAGTGCCTCGGGCGGCGTGTCTGGCTGAAGGCAAGGCTGCAACGGGGAACTATGCGGCGGGTGCGGAAGCATTGGAACAGGGAAACTACAACAAGGCGCTGAGCGAGATGCTGGGATATATACGGCAGGAGGAAAAGAAGACGGCCGACAAGCAAGACCGCCAGACGCTGATGCGCGCATACATGTCGGCCGGAAGCATCTACAACCTTTTCTCGGATTTCAAGGCCGCCATATCGCTGTATGACAAATGCCTGGCACTGGCAAAGGAACTGCACGATGAAACCATGCAGTTTAAAATCTATATAAACCTTTTTGGCATATACTGCGACACGAAAAACCTTGGAAAGGCGGAGGAGTATAATGAGCAGATACGCACCCTGAAGAAAATGGACAGCGGGCAGCGCGAGGCTTATTACCTGTTCAACAAAGGCTATTTGGCAAAGTACAGAAACGAGGATGAACTGCTGCTGAAATACATGAGGCAGGGCATAGACACGGTAGAAAAATACAGATTGGACGGTCAGGGAAAGGCATACGCCTACAGGGTCATATCGCAGATGTATGAGCGAAGGGGCAACTTGAAGGAGGCACTGCGCTATATGGACAGCTGTTTCCACGAAGCCCAGAGACTGAAATTGGAGAATGTGATTATCGATGGCTACAAAACCTACATGCAGCTATACACGAAATTGGGTGACAAGGATAACGCCCTGTTCTATCAAGACATGTATTTCCAATATTCAGACTCCCTGCTGAACCCCACCGACTTCAACCAAATCAGGAACGCTCACCAGGCCTATGAACAGGAAATCATGGAACTGAAGATGCAGAACCTGGAACAGACCAATCGCCATCAAAGGTATGTCATCATCGGGATAGCGCTTATCCTGACAGTCATAGGGCTGTCGGTTTATGTGTACCGTAGGCAGCAGAAGCACATCAATGAGGCCAACGACGACCTGTATAAGCGCAACAGGGAACTGCTGAACATACTGGAAGGTGAGCGGACGGGAGGCAGAAAGGCTGCCGAAGATAAGGCGGATGAGAAGCACTATGAACTGTTAGCCAAGATAGAAGAGGTGATGGCCGACGAGAATAACTATTGCAGTGCAGACTTCAGTCTGGGCGTTCTGGCCGCCAAGGTGGGCTCCAACACGACCTATGTATCGGAGGTCATCAACAACCATTGCCACAAAAACTTCCGCACATTCATCAATGAGTATCGCATCAGGGTGGCCATGCAGCGCATGGGAAAACCGGAATATATGGGCTACAGCATACAGGGACTGGCGGAAAGCGTGGGGTTCAGGTCGTCTTCCAATTTCGTTCTGGCATTCAAGAAAGTGACAGGAATGACCCCTTCTTTGTATATGGAATACGCGAAAAAGTATCAAAAAGAAGACTGATTTATAAATCAATCTGACAAAACGTAATCAAAAGTATGCTGATTTGTTGAAAAACGCTACTTTCGCAGACGGATAGCGAAAACCCGTGCAACGGGAATTGCAGACTGCCGTCCGTCGCTTGAATGTTCGTTTTAAGTTTTAAACAAATACAGTTATGAGAAAATGTTACTTTTCATTGCTTGCCTTGCTGATGAGTTTATCAACCGTGCAGGCTCAGGATTTTACAGCAGACAGCATCCAGTATCAAATCAACCCTGACAAGGAGGGAGAAGTGAGCGTGTGGGGATTCACCTGTGCATCGGGTATCGTCAACGTGCCGTCGCAAGTAACCAACATTGCCGATGGAAAAAGCTACACGGTGACGGCTGTGGCGGGTGTGATACCCTCGGAAAACTGGTGGGAAGACGGCACGCCCAATGGCTTCAAGAACCGCATTGAACTGAAAAGCGTGACGCTGCCGGCAACGGTGAGGACAATAGGCAACAATGCCTTTGAGGGCAGTGGCATTGAAAGAATCACCATGCCAGAGGAGATGGACTCCATCGGAGACGAGGCTTTCGTGTGGTGCTCCAATCTTGCGGAGGCAGACATGCCAAAGACTTTGAGGTATTTGGGCTACAGTGCCTTCACCAACTGCACGGCACTGACGTATATCAGCGTGCCCAAGGGACTGACATGGAGTGCCTATAAGCCGGATGGCGCGTTCATGCGCTGTGGCAATTTGAGAAAGGCTGATTTGCCAAGTGACATGACTGCCGTGCCGAAGAATTTCTTCAACGGCTGCCAGAACCTCACGGATGTCACTCTGCCCGACAGTGTGAGTGTCATTGGCTATCAGTCGTTTTATGGCTGCCTCAACCTGAATGGCATCAATATCCCCGAAAAACTGACGGAGATAGGCAACATGGCCTTTCAGGACTGTGCTTCCATGACCAGTTTTAAGGCCAACGACAGTCTGAAAAGAATCAATTACTGGGCGTTCAAGAACTGTTATTCGCTGGCCGATATCAGTCTGTCAGCCTCGGTGGAAGAGATAGACAATCAGGCCTTTAAGGGCTGTAATCATGTGGAAGAACTGAAGGTGAGTGACCAGAACGCAGTCTATTCGGCCAAGGACAACATGCTGCTTTCCAAGGATGGGAAGGTGATGTTCTTCAGGTTGGACAATGGTACCAGGATTCTTGCACTGCCAGACGGATTGGAGACCATCGGCGAGAGTGCTGTGGCAGACGGGAGCGTGAAGGTGATTGTCGTGCCCAGCAGCATCAAGGAGGTGCAGCAGAACGCCTTCTACAATGATTCCATACTGGCAATACACTTCCAGGGCGTGACCCCTCCGGCGATAGCCAACGACATGTTCAATCTGGCATTGGCAGGTGCAAAGGCGTATGTGCCGCGTGGCATGGCAGAAGCCTACAAGGCTGTGGGCAATCTGGGCAGGTTCAGGATAGAGGAAGAGGATGCACTGCCGTTCATTCACACGGGCGTGCTTCCTCTCAACGAGAAATATGTGCAGGCATTAGACACCATAGAGGTGGAATTTGAGGAACCGGCTACACTGGGAACCGCAGCCCCCGAGATGGTGGTATTGGAAGACAGCGTGGCCATGAACTACGCGGGCAAGTGGACTGCAGAACTGGCTAACGGTGGCAAAAAACTGCTGCTGGTATATAGGAATGGCAAGGGCGAGGCCGACAAACTGCCACTTACAGGCAAGAAGGAGTATCTGATCAGTGTTCCTGCAGCCGTGGTAAGCAATGCACAGGGTGTGGCCAATGCGGTCATAGAGATAAACGTATATGGTCCCGACAGTCTGAAGGTTACTTACACATCGCCTGCCGAGGGTGAACAGCTGGCCTACCTCAAGGAGGTGTGCATCAGTTTTGACTCCAATGCGCGCTGGGTGTCACAATACGGGAACAACGACTTTAAACTGTACAAGAATGGCGTGGAGTGCGAATTGCCGAAAGGCATGATGGCTTATCCTAAGATGAACGGAAGCAATGGAGTGAAATACGACATCTTCAACAGTTCGTTCATGAACGACAGCATAGCACTGGAAGAGGGCGCGCAGTATCGGATTGTGATTCCCGCGGGTATTATCTACAAGACAGCCAATACGGAAACGCGGAACGATGAGATAGTAATCAACTTCTCAGGATTGGTGACTACAGGCATCAATGCCGCAAGCACACATGCTCAATACGGTTCTGACAAGGTCTATACGGTATCGGGTGTTCTGGTAAAGGATGACGTGAACAGTTTGCCTTCAGGGATTTATATCGTGAGAGGCAAGAAAATGGTGGTGCGTAAAAAATGACGTGAGACGGCAAGTGCCTTAAGGCATCATCATTCAAGTCTGGCAGGCTCTGGTTCATACTGGGGTTTGCCAGCCTTTATCCAACGTAAAGCGCCGCAGATTCTGCGGCGCTTTACGTTGATATATGGTCGTGTCGTATTTTCTTGTCGTCGTATCTTGTCTCTGCAACCCTCCTAAGTTGTTGTTTACCGTCATTAAACCCAAATCGGCCATTAGCGTTATGATGATAACTGCTTGTATTTTTGAACAGATGTCTTTACGGTTTGAGGGAGCAATGGGGTTCCATTGTTACCGATAAATGGAAAGACAGATGACAAAAAGAAAGCATGTTTGCGCATAACAGTCTAATGGCCGATTTGGGTTAAATCATGTGCATGGTGCCCAGCAGATAGAGCAGTGAACCGCCCATGAGGATGGAGATGATGCCCACGATGAGACCCACGCGCGCCATGTTCTTCTGCGAGATGAGGTTGGTGGCAAAGGCCAGGGCGTTTGGCGGGGTGGAGATGGGCAGCACCATGGCACTGGAGGCTGCCACGGCCACGGTGATGAGCACGGTGGGCGTGCCGCCGATGACGTCCAGTTTTTCGCCCATGGCCAGGCAAACCACGGTAAGGATGGGCATCAACAGGGCTGCGGTGGCGGAGTTGCTGATGAAGTTGGACAGGCCATAGCAGATGAGTGCGGCCAGGATGAGGATGGCCACGGGCGAGAAGTCGCCGAAGGGAATGCTCGACACGGCCTGTTTTGCCAGTCCCGAGGCGTTGAGTGCATAGCCAAGGGCGAAACCGCCTGCCACCATCCAGATGACCGACCAGTTGATTTCCTCCAGGTCGCGGCGCTCGATGACACCCGTCACGGCAAAGATTACGAAGGGAACCAGTGCCACTGTGTACGAATTGATGCCGGACACGCTGTCAAGCAGCCACAGCAATACGGTGAGGATGAAGGTGAAGATGACTATCCTGGTCTTTGCGTTGTGCTGCATCTCGCCGTCGATATGCAGGCTGATGGTCTTCTGCGTGAACGGGAACATCTTCTTGAGGATGAACCAGCTGATGAGCAGCAGCACGATGACCAACGGGAACATGTAGAGCATCCACTGTCCGAAACCGATGCCCAGGTTCAGGCCTTCGGGGTCGTTCAGATATTTAAGTGCTATCGTGTTGGGCGGTGTTCCGATAGGAGTGCCCATGCCGCCGAGATTGGCTGCGATGGGTATGCTCAGTGCCATTGCCATGCGGCCCTTCCCCTCGGGAGGAAGTTGCTTGAACACGGGCGTCAGGAAGGTGAGCATCATGGCGGCCGTGGCCGTGTTAGACACGAACATGGAGAAAAGGCCCGTTATCAGCAGGAAGCCCAGCAACACATTCTCGCTCTTGTTGCCGAAGGGGCGCAGCAGTGCCTTGGCCAGTTGTGCGTCGATGCCTGTCTTTCCGGCTGCTATGGCAAGGATGAATCCGCCGATGAAAAGCATGATGACCGGATCGGCAAAGGTGGCCATTACCGACTTGTAACTCAGTAGCGTGCCAACCGTGTCGGGGTCGCACATGAACACCAGTCCGCTGTCGCTGGTGAAGATGAGCAACATTCCTATGACAGCCACCGATGTGGCCCATGCAGGCACCACCTCAAGCACCCACGCTATGGTGGCGAAGGCGAAGATGGCGATGATGCGTTGCTGTACGACGGTGAGCCCCTCGATGCCGAAACTGTCGGCAGGCAGGTTCCATACCAGGAGGGTGATGAATGCCACCACAGCAGCTTTGATAGAGGTATTTCTTAAACGCTCCTTCTGTCGGGCAACCTTTTGTGCCTTGCGTGCTTTCTGCAGGGCATCAAGGATATGGAATCCGTGAAATGACTTGAACATAGTTGATAGGTTGGTGAATAATGATGTTTGTTGTTGTTTGTATATGGCGCTGTTGTAAGCTTCTTTTTAACGAGTAAAGGCACCCGTAAAGAGTACCTTACATTCAGAAAACGGGTGCAAAAGTAGTATATTTCCATGAAATAACACGCTATTTTTCAGAAATATTCGTTATCTCATAATTTTTTTCTTACATTTGCATAATCAATCAAAAGCAAGTCTATTTATTATGAAAGGTTTTATCAAAAGCGTGCTCGCCACCATGGTGGGCATCTGCATTATGGGCTCTCTGGCTTTTGTCTTCACGATGATATCCATCATAGGCATGGTGGCAGCCGGACAGGAGGTTACAGACGTCAAGGACAACAGCGTACTGGTTATCAAGTTAGAGGGTAGCATAGAGGCACAGGTGGAGGAGAGCATCACCATGATGTTCGAAATGCTGAACAATGACATGCAGGCACAGGGTTTGGACAAAATACTGAGTGCCGTAGAGAAAGCAAAGAAAAACGACAATATAAAGGGTATTTATATCGAGGCAGGTACAGTAGGGTTTGATTCGCCGGCTTCTATGGTAGCACTACGATGCGCATTACAAGACTTCAGGAAAGCAGGCAAGTGGGTGATGGCATACGGTGACAACATGACACAGAGTGCCTACTATGTGGCGTCAGTGGCAGACAAGGTGTATGTGCATCCCACCGGCTCCATCGACCTGAGAGGACTTGGCGGCAACTATACTTACTATAAAGGACTGTACGACAAACTGGGCATACGCTTCCTTGCTGCACGTGTGGGCAAGTACAAGAGTTATGTGGAGCAGAACACACGTACCGACATGAGCGACGATGACCGCGAGCAACGCATGGCGTTCCTCAGCGGCATCTGGAAGGTGATGGTCAAGGATATCAGTGTGTCGCGTGGAATGAGTGCCGACCAACTGAACGGTTATGTGAACGACAGTCTCCTCATCTTTGCCGACCAAACCGACTATAAGAGGATGCGCCTGGTGGATGGCGTGATATATCCCGAGCAGTTTCGTGCAGAGGTGAAGAAAAAGATGGGGCTGAAGCAGGACAAGGAACTGAACAAACTCTCGGTGACCGCTATGGAGGGTGTGTCGGCCGCATCGGAAAAGGAAAGCGGCGAAGAGGTGGCTGTGTATAATGCCAGCGGCGACATAGTGGACATGTCGATGGCATCCATGACCGGTGCCCGTGAAATAGTGGGCGATGATGTGGTGAACGACCTGGACAAGCTTGCCAAGGACGATGACGTAAAGGCAGTGGTGCTGAGAGTGAACTCCAACGGAGGAAGTGCGGCAGCCTCGGAAAAGATGTGGCATGCCATAGAATTGCTGAAGGCCAAGAAGCCCGTGGTGGTGTCTATGGGAGGTTCTGCTGCATCGGGAGGATATATGATGAGTTGCGGCGCCAACTATATCTTTGCCGAACCCGTGACCATCACCGGAAGTATCGGCATCTTCGGGCTTGTGCCCAACCTCAGCGGATTGCTGACAGACAAGTTGGGAGTGACCTTTGACGGCGTGCAGACCAACAGGAACACCACCGCGCTGGAGAACCTGACATTGAAAAAGGACACAGAGCGTGAGATGCAGTTCCTGCAGAACTCCGTAAACCGCGGCTATGACCGCTTCCTGAAGATAGTGGCAAGTGGCAGGAAAAAGTCCGTGGCACAGATACATGAGGTGGCACAGGGCAGAGTGTGGCTGGCACCCGATGCGCTGAAGGTGGGTTTGGTAGATGAAATCGGCACTTTGGATGATGCTGTGAAGAAGGCGGCACAGCTTGCCAAACTGAAGGATTATCACACCAAGAGCTATCCAGAACCTGCCCTCTGGTATATGCAGTTTATGGAGATGACTGACGAGAAGAGTTATCTGGACGAGGAACTGAAGACCTTGCTGGGTGACGAATATGCACAGTGGGTGTATCTGAAAACTTTGGGCAAGCGCAACCGCATGCAGGCGGTGATGCCCTACAGCATCGAGATGAGATAATCCCCGAATCACACCTCAGACATCATTATGGAAGGCGATTTTATAAAGATAAACGAGTCGTTGCTGCCCCTAAGTTGGCTCTATGGCATCGCCGTGAAATTCAGAAACATGCTTTTCGACATAGGCGTATTGAAAAGCAGGAGTTTCGATGTGCCTGTCATTGCTGTAGGCAATATCACGGTAGGGGGTACTGGCAAGACTCCTCATGTGGAATATCTGATACAATTGCTCAAAGAAGACTTTCAGGTGGCAGTGCTCAGCAGAGGCTATAAGCGCAAGAGCAAGGGCTATGTGCTGGCAGATGCCGGAAGTAGTATGGAAGACTTGGGCGACGAACCTTTCCAGATGAAGAGCAAATTCCCGGAGGTGAAGGTGGCTGTGGACAGGGACAGGTGTCATGGTATCACGATGCTTACCGATGAAGGTAACGGAAACGAAGATGTAGATGTGGTGCTGCTCGACGATGCTTTCCAGCACCGCTATGTGAAACCCGGCATCAACATACTGCTGGTGGATTATCACCGGCTGATTATCTATGACAAACTGTTGCCAGCCGGGAGATTGCGGGAGCCGCTCTCGGGAAAGAACCGTGCCGACATTGTTATCGTAACCAAGTGCCCCGCCAACCTGCGCCCCATGGAATATCGTGTCATCACCAAGGCGATGAACCTGTTCCCTTATCAGAAACTCTTCTTCACCACTTTAGAATATGGCAGGCTCAAGGCACTGGCAGATGGAGGGGAAAAAGAACTGGACAGCATCTGCAAGGATACCCATGTGCTACTGCTTACGGGTATCGCCTCGCCCAACCAGCTGATTCTTGACCTGCAGCCATATACCACTCATATCCATCCGCTCACCTATGGCGACCACCATTCGTTCAGTGACAATGACTTCAAGCATATCAACGAGGAGTTTGAGGCATTACCCGAACCTAAGATGATTATCACCACGGAGAAGGATGCCACACGCATCTACGGCAGGGAGGGACTGTCGGCTGAAGTGAAGGAGAAAATGTATATCCTGCCTGTCAACATTCGTTTTATGTTGGATCAGGAGGAAATGTTCAACCAAAACATCATCGGTTATGTACGCAAAAATTCAAGAAACAGCATCCTGGTTAAAGCAAAGGATGACAACAAGGCCAAAGACAGCAATCATACTGGGAACAGGTCTCGGACAATTAGTTTCAGAAATCACTGACACCTATGAGTTTGACTATGCTGACATCCCAAATTTCCCCATATCTACCGTAGAAGGACATAGCGGAAAACTGATATTTGGCAAACTGGGCAGCACGGATATCATGGCGATGCAGGGACGCTTCCATTATTACGAGGGCTACTCGATGAAGGAGGTTACCTTTCCTATCCGCGTGATGTACGAACTCGGCATCAAGACCCTCTTTGTGTCCAATGCTTCGGGGGGCATGAACCCCAGCTTCAAAATAGGCGACCTGATGGTTATCACCGACCACATCAACCTGTTTCCCGAGCATCCGCTTAGGGGTAAGAACCTGCCAACCGGTCCTCGTTTCCCCGATATGCACGAAACGTATGACAAGACATTGATAAATCGTGCCACGGCGATAGCCTGTGAACAGGGCATCCGATTGGTTTATGGAGTGTATGTGGGGGTGCAGGGACCTACTTTCGAGACACCTGCGGAGTACAAGATGTACCACCGTCTGGGTGGCGATGCCGTGGGCATGAGCACCGTGCCGGAGGTGATAGTGGCGCATCATTGCGGCATACGTACTTTTGGTGTCAGCATCATCACCGATTTGGGTTTGGAGGACACTCCCGTAGAGGTGAGCCATGAGGAGGTGCAGAAGGCTGCCAACCAGGCACAGCCGCTGATGACCGCCCTGATGCGTGAGATGATAAACAGAGAGTAACTTGACAATGATTTGTGTTAGTGAAGACTTATAGCGTATATTTCCAAAAAGGAATCATTCTTTTCTTTATTCTGACAATCGGGATGTTACCGGCAGGTGCACAGCGTCTGCAGCAACACCTGTCACGCTCGGTGGTGGCAGTGCTCAACGGCAACAGTGTGGGCATCAGTTGGCGGCTCCTGGCACAGGACGCACCGGGAGTGCAGTTCAACCTGTACAAGCGCACTGCGAATGCCTCCGGGTTCCAGAAGATGAACCAGGCACCGCTGTCCGCCACGTGCTGTCAATCCACGCTTGCCGAGGTGCCCTACAACACGCAGTTGGCGGTGAGCAGCATAACAGACGGCGTGGAGAGCGACTTGTCGGCACCGTTCCTTTTCAAAAAACAGGCATGGAGCAATGTGTTTTTCGACTTTGACTTTGAAACCGCCGTCTTGCAACCCAATGACTACCGGTGCAAGTATGCCTGGCCCATGGATCTGGACGGCAGCGGAAAAGTGGATGCCGTGCTGGTTGACCGCCTCTACCAAGGCAGCGGAAGCGAGAACCACAAACTGCAGGCTTATCTGCTCGACGGAACCTGTCTGTGGACGATAGACATGGGACCGAACATCAACCTCTGTGCCGGTCAGAACGACATGGTGACGGTGTATGACATCAACTGTGACGGCAAGTGCGAGGTGATAGTCAAGAGCAGTGACGGCACACGCTTCTGGGATGCTGCCGGCGGCACATGGGGGAAATATGCCATGGGCAGTGACGTGGCGGATACCGACGGGGACGGCGTGACCGACTACCGGGAGAGCGATACCAGGAATCCGCCTTTCTACATCTCTGTGGTCAACGCGCGTACAGGTGCCGAGATGGAATGTGCCGAAGTGAAATACGATGAATTGACCGACGGGGTGGATCATTACAGCCGCAACAACAAGGCGGATTATATGGAGAGCGACGACAGGAGGGCATACGCTTTCTTGGAATCCAAGTTCGTCATCGCCTATTTCGACGGTGTCCATCCCTCGTTGGGCGTTGAGACCTACAATCGCACCAAGGACAAGACCCACCATTATTATATGTTGTCATGGGGATATGACTGGCAGGGAGGCACCCCCTCCAACTGGCATCACGACTACACCTGGAGCCGCAACGACAAGCAGCCATACCCCGCCGAGTTCCACCAGTTGAGGGTGGCGGATGTTGATGGCGACGGCATTGACGAAGTGCTCGAAGGGGGCTTCGGCGTCAATCCTGTCAAGGGCATGGTGTACAGTGCCGGCATAGGTCACGGAGACCGTTTCGATGTGAGTGACATCGACCCCGACCGTCCGGGCATGGAGGTGTTTGCCATCCAGCAGAGCGACCTGCTGGGACAGGTGCTGTATGATGCGGCCACCGGCGAACATATCAAGGAGTGGTACCTGCCCTCTGTCTATGACGTGGGGCGCGGCAGATGTATTGACGTCGATTCCACTGTCAGGGGATATGAAATCTATTCGATGCTGCCCAACCTGTATGACTGCAAGGGCAATGTCATCAAAGAGGGTGACACTCCGTTTCCGCAGGAAGCGATATGGTGGGACGGCGACTTGCAGCGCGAACTCATCGGTTCGCCCGGCGGGTCGGATTATGGCACCAACGTGATGGTGCAGAAATACGACGGCACCCGGCTGATTCAGTTTTCCAAAGAGAGCGATTGGGCGGTCCATTCCGCCACGGCAAACCGTCCTGCCTTCATGGGCGACATCACCGGTGACTGGCGCGAAGAGATAATACTGATGAAGCAGAATGCCGACACCAGTACGGGACTGGTGGGTTATGCCACCCATCTGCCTACGGATTACAGTCTCTACACGTTGCAGCAGGATCCGCATTACCGGATGGATTGTACGGGGCGTGGCTATTACCAGGCTCCCAATACCGGCTTTTATCTGGGCGGAGAGATGCCCATGCCTCCCTTGCCTCCTGTCATCAACGCGCAGTTGCGCTGGAAGAACGGAGGCAGCTGGGGCAGCGGACAGGCGGGATTTGCCGACTCCACCCTGTCTGTACCGTGCAACTATGCCGATGGCAGGTCGGTGATGTTTGATATTGGCGGTGAGTGCTCTTCTCCCGTCCCTGTACAGGGGGAGGTGAGTCCTTCTGCCGTATATCTGATGAATCCCAAGGGACATGACTACACGTTTGCAGGCGGTGGACGCCTTGTTGGTGCCATGTCGTTGTGGAAATCGATGCAAGGCACGGCAACGTTCAACATTCCTTTGGATTATACGGGAACTACCACTGTCAGCGAGGGCACTCTGGTTGTCAACGATAGAATAGCGGGTGCTGTCCGTCTGTGCGCCCGGGGAACGCTGGCAGGCAATGCCACCCTTGCCGATACCATCGTCTTTGAAGGTGCGCTGAACCATGAGGGTTGCCGCTTGCTCATGGCAACGGTGGATGATTCCATTACTTTTGAACGCCCGCTCACGCTGCCCGGCAACGTGTATGTGGAACTGACGGTGGCAGAAGGGAAGTGCGGCAGACTTGTGGTGAAAGGCAACCTGACGCTGAGAGGAAAGAACTTCCTTACGGTCAATGCCGATCAGCTTGCCGAGGGCGATTATGTTCTTGCCACTTGTAGTGGAGAGTTGGATGCGGATGTGTCGCAGATAGGGGTGAGAGGTTTGCAGGGGTATAACTACGACCTTGTGGCGGAACCCCATCGCCTGCTGTTGCGCATCAATGCCACCAGAGCCCCTGCCGTAGGTGTGGTGTGGACAGGTGCACAGGGAAGCGAATGGAACTATAAAAAGCAGAACTTCCTGTTGCAGGACACGCCCGTCGCTTTTGTGGCAGGAGACGGGGTGGTGTTCAATGACGACTCTTCTGTAAGGAATGTGGTAGTCGATGAAATGCTGCTCACATCAGGCATCACCTTTGATGTCGGTACGGGTGTGTACACCTTTACAGGCTCAGGCGGCTTCAGCGGTGCCGGTGCATTGGTGAAAAACGGAAAGGGCGAAGTGAGCATCTCGCTGGATGCCAGCGACTATACAGGTGCCACCATCATCAACCAAGGCACCCTCACTGTCACCTCCCTTAACGACGGCGAAACCAACTCCTGTTTGGGAGCGGCACCTGTCACAGAGGGATTCCTGCAACTGAATGGCGGAACACTGAAGGTGAAGGCGGACAACGTGGCTACAGACCGTGTGATTACCCTCAACGACACGTCTTCCATCGTGGTGGCAAATGCCTCCGGTTCCGTGTCGCTGAAAGGACAGGTCAGGGGAGACGGCTTCCTGGTAAAGGACGGAGAAGGACAGCTGAATTTCAACTATGGCGGTACCAATCCGTTCAACGGAATGAAGGTATGCAGGGGTGTGGTGGCGCAGGGCGCATGGAATGCCACTTTCGGCAAGGCTTCCTCCCCCTTGATATTGGAGGGCGGAGAGGTGCATCTGATAAAGATGAACGACAGTTCGCAGCGCCCTGTGCTCAACCAAGCCGTCCATGTACCGCAAGGAGCGAAAGCGGTTATCCGTGGTACCACGCGCGGAGCTGTCAACGGCAGTGTCAGCGGCAACGGTCAACTCACCATCGTTTCAGATGGAGTACGCAATGATATCGGCGCTGATTTCTCCCGGTTCGAAGGCACATTGGTGGCAGAGGGGGAAAACTTCCGTCTGATGGATGGGGTGAAAGACATGTCGCAGCTGTCCCTGAAGATGTCGGAAGGGTGTGTGATAGGTCATTATGCCTCCAACAGCGGAACGGCAAAGGCGGTCACCACCACCATCGGTTCTTTGGCATCCTCGGCTATCTGCACTCTTGGCAACGGACAGGATATCTATCACATAGGCACCAACAACGCTTCGACCATTTATAACGGTATGTTCAAGGCAGCTGCTATCGTGAAAAAGGGTAGCGGTGTTCTCACTCTGCGCGGTGTGGGTTCCACATCGCCCATTCAGGTGAACGAGGGGGAACTGTGTGTGGCCAATGTAACCACCACCGCCAGTCTTGTGCCTGTCACGTCGGGTACGATTACCCTCAACAGTGGTGCCATGCTCTCCGGAGCAGGGTGTGTGTCGGCGGTGGTTGCCAACAAGGGTGCTGTTGTCAAGGGCGGAAGTATCCTGCCCGGTGAACTAAAGGTGTCTTCATCGCTCACCCTCAATGCCGGCAGTACGCTACTTGTGGCTTTCTCGGACAAGTCATACTCCAAAAACAGCCGTTTTTATGTGCAGGGCAATGTAGTCCACAACCAGGACACGGTGCTGTTGCAGATACCTGCAGGCTTCGTGCCTGTGGCAGGAGAGGAATACTCTGTATTTACTGGCAGCGGAAAGCAGAGCGGCAGCTATATACTGAAAACGGAGTGTGACGGATACCGGGTGACATGGGACGACAGCCGACTGCTTGGCGACGGCATCATCAAAGTCAGCGAAGTGGTATCTACAGGTATCAAAACCGTCGGTGTGTCACCCGTCAGTGTGCAGGTATATTCCGTGTCAGGCGAGTTGCTCCGCAAGGATGTCCCTGAGAATGACGCGCTGCAGGGATTGCCGGCCGGTGTCTATGTGGTGAATGGAAAGAAGATACGTAAACATTAGAACCCGTCTTAAAGCATTGAACCAATGGAAATAGCAGAATTAGGAGAGTTTGGACTGATTGAGAAACTGACAAATGACTTGAAGATAAAGAACACTTCCACCGTTCATGGGGTGGGGGATGACTGTGCCGTACTGAACTATTCCGACAAGCAGGTACTGGTAACTACCGACTTGCTGATGGAGGGGGTGCATTTTGACCTTACCTATACCGACTTGCGCAATCTGGGATATAAGGCTGCCATGGTGAACATCAGCGATGTGTTTGCCATGAACGGCACTCCTAAACAGATAACTGTCAGTATGGCAGTAAGCAAGCGTTTCACGGTGGAAGATATGGAACTGTTCTATGAGGGACTTCGTACTGCCTGCGACAAATGGGATGTGGATATAGTAGGGGGCGATACCACTTCTTCGTTCACGGGCTTTGCCATCAGCATCACCTGTATCGGTGAGGGGGAAAAGGGACGGATTGTATATCGTAATGGTGCCAAGGACACGGATTTGATATGCGTGTCAGGTGACCTTGGTGCTGCCTATATGGGATTGCAACTGCTTGAAAGGGAGAAGTCGGTATATTACCAGCAGGTGAACGAGGCGCGGAAAAAGGGTGACAGAAAGGCGCTGGAACAACTGGGGCACTTCCAGGCGGACTTTGCAGGAAAGGAGTATCTGCTTCAGAGGCAACTCAAGGCGGAAGCACGCGGGGATATCATCCGACGCCTCAAGGAAGCGGACATCCTGCCTACGGCGATGATGGATGTAAGTGATGGCCTGTCCAGCGAGCTTATGCACATTTGCAAACAGAGTGGAGTGGGGTGCAGGATATACGAGAAAAACCTGCCTATCGACTATCAGACGGCTGTGATGGCTGAGGAGCTGAACATGAATGTCACTACCTGTGCCCTCAACGGTGGAGAGGATTACGAATTGCTGTTCACTGTTCCCATTGGTGACCATTCCAAAATAGAGGCTCTTGAAGATGTGAAACTTATCGGACACATTACCAAACCGTCGCTTGGCAGTGTGCTGGTATCTCGCGATGGCAATGAGTTCCCGCTTAAGGCTCAGGGATGGAATCCGTTGAAGAATGCTGATTGAACCCGAAGAGTGCGGCAGTGTGAGGGTGTCAAAGTGGGGGCTGAGAGAGTGTCAGCCGCAGATATGATTCATGATTACTGTTAACTCGTGTTAATACGGTAAGTTTTTCATGGAAACGTTTGGCTACTTCAATAATTGTTCTTACCTTTGCACCCGCAAACAAGGAAACACAATGGTGCCATAGCTCAGTTGGTAGAGCAAAGGACTGAAAATCCTTGTGTCCCCGGTTCGATTCCTGGTGGCACCACTCCTCCTTTCATTAGGGAAGTTCTCGCAAGAGGCTTCCTTTTTTTTGTGTATGTCCGGCATATCACCGCTGTGTCAGCAAAAACAGTATGGTTTTGCGGCATGTGTCCGTTTATCCTGACATGATACAGATTTACTTCACACGTAATTAACAATTAAATCGTGTAGTAT
>JBJEKQ010000125.1:0-24063 GCA_051878715.1 Prevotella sp. | reverse complement strand
TATTGGGCATGAGGGATGACTCCAAGTATGGAAAGATTCTCCGTCGAACGGTTGGAACTTGCTTCACCTTGCTAATGATAATGTTGACATCTGCCGTGATATATGGTGTTGGCAAAGCCTTTTATGAAGAGTTACCACGTGATATGAGATACGGTGACGACTATTACGATACGCAGTACATCTCACGTTCAGTTACCTATTACACCAGCTACGACGAGGAGGGCTATCTGAAGACCTCTGACGGCAAGAAGACCATTACAGGTATCAAGTGGATAGCCAAGCCACTGGGTATGGACTCACTGATATGCTACAGCGACGGCAAGAAACGCGGCTATTTCAATATGTTCACAGGCAAACCCGTCATTGAGCCGAAGTACAGCCATGCATGGATTTTCTCCGACGGACTGGCATCGGTGGATGACGGAGGCTGGATCAAGTTCATCGACGCGTCGGGCAAGGTGGTGATAGACCCACAGATTCCTTATATCCCCGGAGCAGAAGGCTATGTGTTCCACAAAAACCGCTGCATTGTCCACAATGAACGTCGTGACCGTTTCGGACTGTTGGACAAGCAGGGCAAGTGGGTGTTGCAGCCAGAATATTTCTCCATCGAATCTTCCGGGAACTTCTGGGTTGTCGATAACGGAGAGGGCAAGAGCGTATTGGACAGCACGCTGAACACGGTTATTCCGTTCACGAAAGGTCAAATTTGGGTAAGCAGCGAATATATCAGTGTTACTCTCAGCAACCACATCATTCAACGTTACGACCATAGCGGTGAGATTATCAATGATTTCTACATCAATGACGTAAGTTATATGACCTATGAGTCAGATGAGTTGCGCTACTCTACCTCTAAGAATTACAATGAGGAAGGTACACTCACCAGTGAGACGGAAAACATAGAGCCGTTGCCAGTGGAGAAGATGGCAAAATGCCGACGCTATGAAGCGGAGAACGGATGGTATGGTCTGATGACCGCTGACGGAAAGGTAATCACACCTCCTTCTTACAGAAGCATCAAGGCAATCGGTTATGACATATACCTTTGCAAGGACAATAGCGAAGATGGTGTGATATTGAATGGTAATGGTCAACCGACGAACAAATGAGTGGAGAGCTGAGCTTGCTCGAGCTTTCCCGAGTGCAGAGGAGGAAGACGAGAGTCAAAGGATTGGTTAGTCTTCAAAATTGACAATACGCTCAGCAAACAATCGCCGTAGATGTTTGTGTGATGAGGTTGAGCAGGATGGCAGAAACGAGGTATTGTCATCCTGCTTTTTATGTCATGTGCCAACAGGAAGGTCTGCAACCCCATCTGCTGCTGAAACAGACTCCCACAATGGACGTCGATTATATGTACGAGAAGGACACATCCGAAAGCTTTCTTCGTGCATATTTTTCATCGCGTCAAGGTGGTGTCTCGCCATCGTCATATAAAAGATAGGAACAATTATCCAATTACAGGAAAACAACCAAAGACATGATGCTAAAATAACGTGAGTTCGATGAAACATAAGTGCCTGTAAACTTGGTAATCAGCGAAAATTGTTGTCACCTCGCGATGGACGCCCTTGCCTTGTGCTATAGCCTTCCCGCTATTAGGGTAGCTTCAGGACTTCCCCCGTCAGACAATGCTCATGCCGAGCGTACGGCATATCGCCTTTGCTCCTCTTTTGTTATTGCACCATCATGCACTTCCTGACAAGTTGCAACCTACGTTGCACGTTATAAGGTCCACGGTCGAAGCGGAACAAGTCCCTATTGTCTAACTTCCGGCTATCGCTGCCTGAAACAGTATTATGATTAGCATCACTTCAGCCTTTGACATGGTTGAATCACTGTGGTAACGACGCTTTTTTATCTGATTTGAGCGTATATTTCTCCATCATGGCATCAAAAACTTGCAGAAATCATCTGCCATACAAAATAATTCTGTAACTCTGTCCTCGGTGATTATAGCGATTATTATTTGTAATTCTTTGTAATTCAGTACTATAAAGTTATAACGATTTTCGCTGATTACCAAGTTTACAGGCACTTATGTTTCATCGAACTCACGTGTACAACGTACATTAGACACACAGTTGAGTCTATGTTTAATTCGTCGAACCCATGTTATTATAGAAAAGGATTGATTACCTTCAGTCTGCACAAAAAGAAAAAACACCCAACTTTACATTTTTAGGTGTAAAATTGGGCGTAAAGTTTGTAAATCACTGATAACTAAGTGATATTGCGGAGAGAGAGGGATTCGAACCCCCGGTGCCTCTCAGCACGACGGTTTTCAAGACCGTTGTAATCGACCACTCTACCATCTCTCCAGAAGTGCTTAGCGTGCTCATGTGTTCACGAAACGTGGTCGCTAAATCGTGCGCAAAGGTAGGGAGTTTTTTTTGATTGAACAAATATTTGGGCGTTTTTTTGCCGAAAAAAACTAAAAGTACTGCCGTTACTCTGAAGAAATGATGATTTCTTTGTCTTACCGGTGCAGAATCTCACAGATTATGCCTAAATTTGTGCCATGATTTATCCCGAAAATTTTGAAGAAAAGATAGGTTTTGACGAAATAAAGCGGATGCTCAAGGAGCAATGCGTAAGCAAGATGGGATGTGAGAAGGTGGATGAGCTGACCTTTTCAGACCAGTACGATATTGTGAGTGAGCGTTTGCAGCAGGTGCAGGAGTTCACCGCGTTGCGGCAGGATGGGGCAGAACCCTTCACCCTTCAGACTTTTTTTGATGTGCGCCCGTGTGTGCAACGCCTCCGTCTGGAAGGCACACATTTAGAAGAAGAGGAACTGTTTGACCTGTTACGTTCGCTGATTGCCGTGGCTGCTATTGCCAAAAAAGTGCGTGCTACGGAGGAGGATACTCCAGAAGAGGAGGATGACGAGGATGCAGTTGTCCGTTTCTGTTATCCAGCCTTGGCTGCCATGGCAGAGGGAGTTGCCAGTTTTGCCGTGCCAGTACAGCGGATAGAGCGCATTCTCGACAAATACGGCAGAATCAAGGACAGTGCCTCCCAACAGTTGTATGGCATCAGGCGTGAACTGGAAAAGACTGCCAACAGCATTTCCCACACCTTATATAGTATATTAAGAAGTGCACAAAGCGAGGGCTTGGTAGATAAGGATGTGACCCCTGCCATGCGCGACGGGCGATTGGTGATACCAGTGGTTCCTGCCATGAAAAAGAAGGTCAAGGGCATCGTGCATGACGAGTCTGCCACCGGCAAGACCGTCTTTATCGAACCCGTGCAGGTGGTAGAAGCCAACAATAGGGTGCGTGAGCTCGAAGCCGAGGAGCGGAGAGAGATTATCCGCATCTTGACAGAGGTGTCGCAAGATATCCGTCCGTATGTTGAGGATATGATGCACGCCTGCCATTTCCTTGCCATGATAGATATGACACAGGCACGTGCCGTGGTGGCAGAAGCGATAGGGGGCATCAGTCCCTCGTTGGATGATGCTCCCCTGATGGATTGGATTCAGGCCCGTCATCCTTTGCTGCAAGTGGCACTCGCCAAGCAAGGCAAGCAAGCCGTACCGCTCGATATTGCCCTTGACGACAAACAGCGTATTCTGATTATCTCCGGACCCAATGCCGGTGGAAAGTCTGTGTGCCTCAAAACGGTAGGTCTGTTGCAGTACATGCTGCAGTGTGGCATGCCCATCCCTGTGAGTGAGCGTTCCCATGCCGGCATCTTTGAGGATATCATGATTGATATTGGCGACCAGCAGAGCATCAGTGACGACCTGAGTACCTATTCGGGGCATTTGCTGAACATGAAAAACATGATGAAAAAGGCAGGTAACAGCACTCTGCTGCTCATCGACGAATTTGGTGGAGGAACCGAGCCGATGATAGGCGCTGCCATCGCACAGAGCGTATTGGCGCAGTTCTGCAAGAAACAGGCCTTTGGTGTGATAACCACCCATTACCAGAACCTGAAGCACTATGCCGATGAGCATGATGGCATCATCAACGGAGCCATGCTTTACGACCGGCACGAGATGAGGCCTCTGTTCCAGTTGGCCATCGGTCGCCCTGGCTCTTCCTTCGCCATAGAGATAGCCCGTAAAACGGGTTTGCCCGAAGAGGTGATAGCTGAGGCCACGTCGATAGTGGGCACCGACTACATTCAGAGCGACAAGTACCTGCAGGATATAGTCAGAGACAAGCGTTATTGGGAAGGCAAGCGCCAGAACATTCGCAAGCACGAGAAGTCGCTGGAAGAGCAGGCCGCCCGCTACGAGCAAGACATAGAAGAACTGCAGAAAAGCAGAAAGGCCATTCTGCAAAAAGCCCAGCAGCAAGCCAAGGAATTGCTGGAAGAGAGTAACCGGCGCATCGAAAATGTGATACGCGAGATACGCGAGTCGCAGGCTGAAAAAGAAGAGACACGCCGGATGAGGGAGGAACTCAAGGAGTTCAAGCAGGAGGTGTTGCAGATAGACACCAAAGCCCAGGATGAACTCATAGAAAAGAAGATGCGCCAGATACTGGAGCGCCGCCAGCGCAAGGAGCAACGGAAAAAGGAGGGTGCTCAAAAGGCGGTGGTCGCATCTGCCAAGAGCAGCGAACCCAAGGTACACGCATCCAAGGGCGAGGTGGTCTGTGGCTCGTATGCCCGTATCAAGGGGGTGAATACCGTAGGACGGGTGGAGCAGATACAGGGAGGCGAAGCCGTCCTTGTGGCCGGAGACGTGCGCACCAGGGTGAAACTGAAGATGCTGGAGCCTGCTGATGCCCCCCGAAAGGAGAAACAGAGCATCACCTATGTATCCACGTACAGCCGCATGACCCGTGATACCATAGATAATCGCAAACTCAACTTCAAGCAGGACTTGGATGTGCGTGGAATGCGAGGCGAGGAAGCCGTCAGTGTGGTGGCACGCTTCATCGACGACGCCACCTTGGTGGGCATGAGTCGGGTGCGCATCCTTCATGGCACTGGCACCGGAGTGTTGCGCCAACTCATCAGGCAGTACCTGAATACAGTTCCAAATGTAGTGGAATGCCGGGACGAGCATGTACAGTTTGGTGGTGCCGGCATCACGGTGGTGGATATGGAGTAGCCTCTGTGCGGTGAAGGAGTCTGATGCCTCCAGTCAGTGGCTGGAATTGGTGTCTTAACGGGAGGTCAGACATTTAATGTTCCAAGGCATGAAGGAGTTGATGCTGCATGTACAAGAATTGAATACTCCCTTGACCTACACTGAAAGCCGAAACAGAAAACTGATGCTGCAAACTGAAGTGTAAAACCGACGCAGAGCAGACGAGAAACATAAAATCAATAACAAACAAAACCTAAGATGATGAAGATAAGGAAGAATCTGGTAACAGGTCTTTTGTCTGTCTTTGCCTGTTGTGGCTTGACGGATGTTGAGGCTCAGAATCCCGTGGTGGGAGACTATGGCTATTTGTATTGTCACATGAGTGGCAGAGGCGAGTGGACAGCTTATGCCCTGAGTCGTGACGGGTTGCATTATCATGATTTGCTTCATGGCGATTCTATATTCTCTCCCTCGCAAATGGCACAGATAGAGGGTGGCACGCGCGATGCCTATATCTGTCGCACCCATGATGCCAAGGCTTATCTGATGGTGACCACAGACATGTGTGTACGCAAGAGCAAGGTATGGGACAATTACGGCATCAACCTGTTGCGGAGCGATGACCTGATACATTGGACTTCGGTCACTTTCGACTTCCGCAAGGGTCCTCAGATATTCAGCAATCCCGAAGCTCCCGATGTATATCGCGACTGGAGTACCATCAACCGCGTGTGGGCCCCACAGATATTCTGGGATGCCACCTACACATGGCCCGACGGCAAGAAAGGAGGCTACATGATTTACTATTCCCTGTGGAACCGCAGTGAAGAAGCCTACGACAGGATGTACTATTCGTATGCAGATGAGAGTTTCACCACCCTCACCAAACCGCAATTGCTGTTTGACTGGGGATATGCCACCATCGATGCCGACATCAATTATCTTGCCACCGACAGCCTTTATCACATGATGATAAAGAAGGAGGGAGGCAAGCCCGGACTCTTCACCTCTACCGCCCCCTCGCTTACGGGTCCCTGGAGTGCACCTGTGGACGATGACTACATCGACTTTGAGGGCAAGAAGAAATGCGAGGGTGTCTCAGCCTTCCAGTTGGCAGGGCACGACGATTGGCTGATAGGCTATATCGAGTATTCATCCAATCCCCGCCGCTATCGCATCTGCAAGGCAGACAAGTACATGCGCAACTTCTCCCAGCCTCGCGACATCGAGGGTGTCAACGGTCCGCAGCATGGCTCCTTCATGCGTCTCACCCGTGAGGAGTACGACCGCCTGCAGCAGTGGAGCGACAGTCTGCAGCACCTGCATGTGGCTCCCAACAAGAACAATCCCGTTATTGGCGGACTGTATGCCGACCCCGAAATACTGTATAGCGAGAAGACAGGGAAATACTATCTCTATCCCACCACCGACGGCCAGCGCAACTGGCTCAACCACGATGCCAAGGTTTTCTCATCTGCCGACCTGAAAAACTGGCAGTACGAGGGCGTAGTGTTCGACCTGACCACCCAGTGCCCTTGGGCAAACGAGAAGTTGTGGGCGCCATGTATCATCGAGAAGAAAGTGGGCAGAAACAAGTACAAGTATTATTATTACTATACCGCCAACGGCAATATAGGAGTGGCAGTGGCAGACCATCCCACGGGACCGTTCAAGGATGCCCTCGGCAAACCCCTGCTCAGCGAGCGGCCGCAGGGAGAGAAGGGCGGACAGGTAATCGACCCCGACGTGTTTCAAGACCCCCAGAGCGGCAAGTACTACCTGTATTGGGGCAACGGCTTCCTGGCAGTGTCTGAACTGGGAGATGATATGACCTCCATCAAGAACACCCGGGTGCTGATACATCGGAGCGAAAAGAGCAAATACCAGTACAACGAGGGTACATACGTGTTCTACCGTAATGGCAAATACTATTTCACATGGTCGGAAAACGATACCCGAAGTGCTCTTTATAGGGTGAGATACCTCATCAGCGACAGTCCTACTGCCTTGGAGTGCAACGGCAAGCCCGCCATGCCCCAGCGCCAGATTCTGTTGCAGCAGAATCCTGCCTTAGGCATCTACGGTACAGGTCATCACGCCGTGTTGCAGAAGCCCGGTACCGATGAGTGGCTGATAGTGTACCATCGTTTTGCCCGTCCCGAAGCCATCAAGATGGGATGGGATGCCGGCTATCATCGGGAGATTTGCATCGACAAGCTGGAGTTCCTGCCCGACGGCACTATCGAATCCGTACAACCCACATTATAATAATATATGTCCCCACTGTGTGGGGAGAGTTCTCATGATATCAAATACCCTCAACAGATGAAAAGCAAAATATGCAGACTGGCCTTGCTCGTGGCATCCCTTGGTATGGGAACTATGGCGAATGCCCAGTCATGGACAGCCGACAACGGTAACGGCACGTTTACCAATCCGCTCTTTTACGATGAGTTTTCCGACCCAGACATCCTTAGGGTAGGTGATGACTATTACCTTGCCGGCACCACCATGCACACCGTGCCGGGCGTCAATATTCTCCATTCCAGGGACTTGGTCAACTGGACACAGGTGAGTTATTGTTTTGACCGTTTCGATTTCAACGACCCCGCCTTCTCGCTCGATGGCGGTCGTGAGGTATATGGTCAGGGAGTATGGGCACCCTGCATCCGCTATCATAAAGGGAAGTTCTACGTGTTTACTAATGTCAACGGCAAGGGACTTCAGGCCTATATCGCATCCGATATCAGGGGGCCGTGGAAGCATGTGCAGGTAAAGGGCAATATCTACGACCTCTCCGTGCTTTTTGACGATGATGACAAGATTTATGCCATCTATGGTTACGGCAGCGTGAAGTGTTGCGAACTCAAGCCCGACCTCAGCGAGCCCGTGCCTGGAACGGCACGCGAGATTATCCCTGAAGGGACGGCAGTAGGAGAGGGGCACCACATGTACAAAATCAACGGGTATTACTATCTTGTCTCTACCGATTACAAGCCCAATGGCCGCACCCTCTGCTCACGCTCCAAGAGCATCTGGGGTCCCTACGAAACCATCACGATTACCGCCGATGAGACCTACGGCTACCATGCGGCACCCATGACTCAGGTCAAGGGGCGAATCGTAGATAACGGCACCCCCATTACCATCGTTCCGCCCCAAAAGGGAGCCACCGCTTGTGCCAACGCTCACCAGGGAGGTATCGTTTCCACCCCTGATGGTCAGTGGTGGGCATTACTGATGCAGGACTTCCATTCTCTGGGGCGTACCGTGGATTTGATGCCCGTGACCTGGAAAGACGGATGGCCGATGATAGGGCTGGAAGGTAATTTGGGCAGAGCACCCCGTACATGGCTCAAACCCTCTACGGGAAACCACTCACTCACCCCACATGCCCCCTATCAGAGAAGTGACGATTTCAACGGTAAGCAGCTGCAACGGATATGGCAGTGGAACCATAATCCCGATGACACGAAGTGGAGTCTTGAAAATGGAAGGCTACGCATCAGCTCGTTGCCTGCCTCCCAACTGTTGTGGGCAAGAAACACGCTGACACAGAGGGCCATCGGTCCGGTATCGCAGACGGTGGTGGAACTCTATACGTCCCATCTTAAGGATGGTGATGTGGCAGGTTTGGGCAATATCAACATGCCTTGCTCGTGGGTGGGTGTGCACAAATTGGGTAAAACGCTCACCCTCAAGTGCTTCACTCAGTACAAGAACGATACGGTATGCGTGCCTTTGTCTGCCGATACCAAGCGGATATGGCTGATGCTCGATGGAGACTACGACAACGACCGCGCCATCTACAAGTACTCTCTCAACGGGACCGACTTCCAGAGCATCGGTCAGCAGATGACACTCAGTTACCAGCTGATTACATTCCAGGGTGCCCGTCCGTCGCTGTTTGTGTTCAACAGTCAGGGCAAGGAGGGCGGTTATGCCGAGTTCGACAACTTCAACGTGATAGAGCCTAAGGCCGACAGAAGTCAAAACATCCCCTATGGCAAGACGATACGCATCGTAAACCTTGCCACCGGAATGCTTGCCGAAGCCACCCCTCATGGCGTGCTTTACGATACGCCTGTCAAGAAAGACAACCGGCGCACCCATTTCAGACTTATCGACTGCGGTCAGGGCAAGGTGATAGTACAGTGTGCCGACGGCAGATATGTCATGGCTGCCGGTATCGGTATGGCGGGCGATGTGCGCATGACTGATGATGAAGAGCGTGCCGAGGTGTTCATGTATCAGGACTATCTCGACCGCCAGTTCATGCTCATGTCGTTCAACAGGCACACCTACCTCTGCAAGAGTCCCACCACTGGCAGTCCTTACAGTATGGATTGCAAGGGTCCCGACCCCGCCCGTGTCAACGGCTCCGTGTTCAGATGGGAGATAGTGGAAGAGTGAAGCCAAATGATTGACAGGGGAATCTACGGTATTCAATGATTCGTTTTTTTCAGGATTCCAATACTCGAATAGTTCATTATTTATTTTTCAAATAGAATGGAAACGATGTTTACAAATGAAGAGAAGGAACGCTATAGCAGACATCTCCGCTTGTCTGAAATAGGAGAGCTGGGACAGTCGCTTCTGCGGCAGGCGCGTGTGCTGGTGGCAGGTGCCGGAGGCTTGGGCTCGCCTGTGCTCCAGTATCTGGCGGCAGCCGGCGTAGGCACTTTGGGTGTGGTGGACGGCGACAAGGTGGATGTTTCCAATCTGCAACGGCAGATTATCCATACCACCGAGGCCATAGGACAGTCGAAAACCGCCTCTGCCAGTCGGTTTATCCGTGCGCTCAACCCTCATGTGCAGGTGCAGGAATATCCTTTCTTCCTCACCCCCGAGAATGTGGAGTCCGTGATTGCCAGCTACGACATCGTTGTTGACTGTACAGACAATTTTGCGGCGCGCTTTCTCGTCAACGATGCGTGCGTGCAGATGGGCAAGCCCTTTGTGCACGGCAGCATCTCCCAGTTTCAGGGGCAGCTCTTCACCCACTTGCCAGGTACCGCATGCTACCGCTGCATCTTTCCCGAGGAGCCCCAGCAGTCTCAAGAGCCCGTGGCAGGTCCTTTGGGCGTGCTGCCCGGAGTGATAGGGGCGTTGCAGGCCACCGAAGTGATCAAGTATGTCACCCGTGCAGGCAGATTGCTCACCAACGGGTTGCTTCTGTTCGATGCGCTCGGCATGTCCTTCAGTCACCTGCAGGTTCAGCCCTCGGCTTCGTGTGCAGCCTGTTCTTCGGGGGAATAGATTGAATGCATCATCGTCTTCTTCTTTGGGAAGTATGGAGAGAAAAATGGAAAAGTCAAAACAGAAACTCGAATTGTAATGAGAGAAAAAATAGATTGCTTTCTGGTGTATGACCAGACAGGGAGTATGCACGAGAGTGTGCAGCAGTTGCGCGACAACAAAACCATACAGCATATCTACCTGTTGGTGCCCGAAGCCCTGCAGCAGGAGGCTGTAGCTCCGCAGGGATGCCTGTTGCTGCCTGTCAGTGGGGTGGCATCCTCGTACACCTTGCGGCAGGTGGCAGCCCATGCTGATACGGAATATACGCTTATCTGCCTCAAGTCGGGTGGCGTATCGATGGGTTCTACGGCTTTGGAGCGTATGTTGCGCGTAGCTTGTGATGCCGATGCCGCCATGGTGTACAGCGACCATTACACCATGCGCCAGGGCAAGTGCGTGCCCCATCCCGTGATAGATTATCAGGAGGGAAGTGTGCGCGACGACTTCGATTTCGGTGCCGTATGGCTGGCAGATACCGCTCTGCTCAAGAAGTATGCCACCGATTCAGAGGGTAGGGCATGGCAGTATGCCGCGTGGTACGACCTGCGTCTGTTCCTGAGCCGTCATGGCCACATCTTCCATCTCAACGAGTATCTCTATACCGAAGAAGAGCACGACCTGCGTGCCAGTGGCGAGAAGCAGTTTGATTATGTGAACCCCGCCAACCGTGAGGTGCAGATAGAGATGGAGCAGGTGGTTACCGCCCATCTGGAAGCCATCGGTGCCCGGATAGACACCTCCGACTACGTTTGTCCCGACTTCAACGAGCAGCATTTTCCCGTGGAGGCGTCTGTGGTGATACCCGTGCGCAACAGGGCGCGTACCATCGCCGATGCCGTGGGCAGCGCGCTGGGACAGCAAGCCTCCTTCCAGTTTAATGTGATAGTGGTGGACAACCACTCCACCGACGGTACTACCGAGATTCTTGGCAAGATAAAAGACGAGCGGCTGATACACATCATTCCCGAACGCCACGATTTGGGCATCGGCGGATGCTGGAACCTTGCGGTACAAGACGAGCGTTGCGGGCGCTTTGCCGTGCAGCTGGACAGTGATGACCTCTACAGTTCGCCCCACACCCTGTCTAAAATGGTCAATGCGTTCTACAAGCAGCATGCCGCCATGGTAGTGGGCAGTTACCGCATGTGTGATTTCCGGCTCAATACCCTGCCCCCAGGACTGATAGCCCACAAGGAGTGGACCGATGAGAACGGTCCTAATAATGCCCTGCGCATCAACGGACTGGGAGCACCCAGAGCCTTCTTCACCCCATTACTCAGGCAGATACAGTTGCCCAATACCAGCTATGGCGAAGATTATGCCATGGGACTGATATTCTCACGCCGCTACCGTATTGGCCGCATCTATGACGAACTGTATCTCTGCCGCCGGTGGGAGGGCAACAGCGATGCCGACCTGTCGGTAGAGAAGCAGAATGCCAATAACCTGTACAAAGACCGCCTGCGCACACTCGAGATTTCTGCCCGCCGGCGGATGGGAAAAGGTCAGAAGGATATTATGACCGACAGCTCGCTTCTGCGCTTCTTCAACCGCCAGCTGGAGCGTTGGGACGATGCCCGTCTGCGCTATCGCGACCTGCACCAGGTGGAAACCAAGGAGCTGGTTGCCGACAACTTCGTGTTTCTGGCGCAGCATAATCCGGCGCGCATCGTATCCACAGGTGCAGATATCAGTCAGTCCACCATTCGCAAGCGTCCCTGTTTTCTGTGCGAGCAGAACCGTCCGCCACAGCAGAGCAAGAAAGTGGTCAACGAGAAATTCGACATACTGGTCAATCCCTATCCCATTCTTCCTACCCATTTCACTATCGTAGCCACCGAGCACAGGCAGCAGCGCTTCAAGGACTGTTGGGGCACCATGTATGCCATGCTTACGGAATATCCCGAACTGCTGGTGTTCTACAACGGTCCCAAGTGTGGTGCCTCCGCTCCCGACCATGCCCATCTGCAGGCGGGCATGGGGTGTGCCTTGCCCCTGCAGACACAGTGGCAAAGGCTCTGCCGCAGCATGACAGCCGTAGTAGAGCACGAAGACGGGTCTGGTATCTGGCAACTTGCTGACTATCCCGCCACCGCCTTTGCCGTTATCTCCCCCCACGAGCGTGGAGGCAGGTCGTTGCTGCATAGGCTGTATCAGGAACTGCCGGTAAAGGAGGGCGACACCGAACCCATGCTCAACACTCTGGCATGGCGCGAGGGCAAGCAGTATGTGGTGGTGGTGATGCCCCGCAGCAAGCATCGCCCCGCCTGCTATGACGCCTTTGACGGGACTCAGCTCATGGTGAGCCCCGGAGCGCTGGATATGGCGGGTTTGCTGGTGCTGCCCCGAAAGGAGGATTTTGATGCCGTCACAGCCCGTCAGGCTGCCGATATCATCCGTGAGGTGTCGATGCCTGCCGCCGATGCCGGCATGCTGGCAGAGCGGCTGAAGAAGCACTCCATGCAGCAGCAGTTGCGCCACAGGCACCTGAGGCTCTACGACGGTCAGCCTGAGGTGAATGTGGGTATCGTGAGCGGACAGAAGATTTGCTTTGCCCTCAATGCCCCCTATATCGCCAAGGGAGCCATGGTGCAGGGCGAACAGGTGGTGGAGTATGCCGAGGGTGCCATTCTGTGGAACGGGAACCATTACCGCGAACTCACTTTCGTGCCCCAGCATGCCGGAGGCTCCTTTTCCCTGCGCGATGTGACCATCGGCATCAATTTCCATTGGGAGCGCAAGGAAACTCAGGTGTTCTCGGGCATCCTACGTCTGGTAGTCGATGCCGATCATCTGGTAGCCATCAACCAGCTGCCTGTGGAAGACTATCTCAAGAGTGTCATTTCCAGTGAGATGAGCGCCACTTCTTCGCTCGAACTGCTCAAGGCGCATGCCGTTATCTCGCGCTCGTGGCTGCTGGCACAGATAGAGCGCCGCAAGCGTCACCAGCGCGAGCAGAACAGTTTCTTCTCGTTTGTCAAGAAAGACGACGAACTGATAAGATGGTATGACCGCGAAGACCATACCCTTTTCGATGTGTGCGCCGATGACCACTGCCAGCGCTACCAGGGCATCACCAGACAGGTGGGCGAGGCGGTGGAACAGGCCGTCAACGAGACCCACGGCATGGTGCTGGCTTACAAAGGGGAAATATGTGATGCACGCTTCAGCAAGTGCTGTGGTGGAATGACCGAAGAATATCGCTACTGTTGGGAAGACAGCGACAAACCCTACCTCGTGGCGGTGGAAGACCCCTTCTGCAATACCAGTGACAGGCAGATACTGACCCAGGTGCTCAACGACTATGATTGCGAGACGCCCGACTTCTACCGCTGGCGGGTGGAATATTCCCAGCAGCAACTGGCGCGGCTGGTGGCTGAGAAACAGAAAGAAGACTACGGTGACATCCTTGACCTGATACCGATAGAGCGGGGCAAGAGTGGGCGTATCAGCAAGTTGCGCATTGTGGGAAGCAAGAAAACCATGACCATCGGCAAGGAGCTGGAGATAAGGCGCACGCTGAGCGAGAGCCACTTGTACAGCAGTGCCTTTGAGGTAGAAGTCCTCGACAAGGTAGCGGGCGTTCCCTCGCGCTTTGTGCTCCATGGCAAGGGATGGGGCCACGGCGTGGGCCTCTGTCAGATAGGCGCAGCCGTGATGGGCAGCAAGGGCTACCGCTACGATGAGATACTGCTGTTCTACTATAAAGGTGCGGGAATAGAAAAAATGTATTGATGCCATGAAAAGCAAGCGAATTTCTCCCTGGGCATGGGTGCCCACCCTCTATTTTGCCGAAGGTCTGCCTTACGTTACGGTGATGGTGATTTCCATGGTGATGTACAAGCGGTTGGGACTTTCCAACGAAGACATTACCCTCTACACCTCATGGCTGTATCTGCCGTGGGTCATCAAGCCCTTCTGGAGTCCTTTTGTCGATGTGCTCAAAAGCAAGCGCTGGTGGATACTTGCCATGCAGATGCTGGTGGGGGCAGCCCTTGGAGGTGTGGCGTTCACCATTCCCACCTCACAGTGGCTGCAAGGCACCCTGTGCTTCTTCTGGCTCATGGCGTTCAGCAGTGCCACGCATGACATTGCTGCCGACGGCTTCTACATGCTCGGACTCAACCATCACCAGCAGGCCACTTTTGTGGGCATCCGCTCCACCTTTTACCGCATCGCCACCATCTTTGGTCAGGGACTGCTCATCATGCTGGCGGGCAATCTGGAAGTGGTGACCCGCAACGTGCGCTATTCGTGGAGCCTGATGTTCTATTTCATGCTGGGCATATTTATCATTCTCTGGCTCTTCCACCATGCCGTGTTGCCCCGTCCTGTAGAGGATAGCGAGCACAGCCACAGCACCCTGCGCGAGGTGTTTGACGACCTGTGGCACACCTTTGCCACCTTTTTCCGCAAGCCCCAGGTGTGGGTGGGCATCTGTTTTCTGCTGCTCTACCGTATGCCCGAGGGACTGCTGGTCAAGATTTCGCCCCTCTTCCTGATTGACTCCGTGCGCAAGGGCGGACTGGGGCTGTCGCCTGCCGAACTGGGTTTTGTGCAAGGCACCGTGGGGGTGGTGGGACTCACCATCGGAGGCATCCTCGGCGGACTGGCTGCCGGCAGACACGGGCTGAAACACTGGCTGTGGCCCATGGTGTGTGCCATCACCCTGCCCGACTTGGTGTACGTATATCTCAGTTATGCCCTCCCCGAGAGTCTGTCGGTCATCAATATCTGCGTGTTTGTCGAGCAGTTTGGCTACGGTTTCGGTTTCACCGCCTATATGCTTTACATGGTATATTTCAGCCAGGGTGAGCACAAGACTTCCCATTTCGCCCTGTGTACCGCTTTCATGGCACTCTCCATGATGCTCCCCGGCATGGTGGCAGGCTTTCTGCAGCAACAACTGGGCTATCAGGGCTTCTTTA
Source organism: Prevotella sp. (assembly GCA_051878715.1). Classification (GTDB taxonomy): domain Bacteria; phylum Bacteroidota; class Bacteroidia; order Bacteroidales; family Bacteroidaceae; genus Prevotella. Next base: position 8,775 of record JBJEKQ010000125.1, on the reverse strand, counting down.
TCCTGGTGGTCATCACCTGTCTGGTCACCTTCTTTGTCACCTCTTTCGTAAGGATAGATGACCAGTTTGGCAAAAAGACAGGCGATGGCGATGAACAATAAAAAATCTGGCAATAGCGAGGACAGCTATTGCCAGATGGTATAGAATGTAATAGGGATATCAGCGGTTCAGAGCCTGATACACCAGTGGAAGCACCTGTCCGTCATAGTCGGTACTGGCTCCCATCATGCTGCCCATACTGCCCAGATTGGCAGCGTTGAAGCCGTGGTTGGCACCCTCAATCACATGCAGTTGGGCATCCGGATAAAGCTCTACAGCCTTCTTCGAGTTTTCCACAGGCACTATGATGTCTGCCGACCCGTGGATAATGGTTACGTGCTTGGGATAGGTGCCGATATGGCTCCACACGTCATAATCCTTGATGGCGTTGATGTAGGTCTCGCTCATGCTCATGCTTCCCATCAGACTGCTCAAATCGCCCCAGCTGCTCAGGTCACCCCAGTTGCTTAGGTCTCCCCAGTTTCCGAGGTCACCCCAGTTGGCCAAATCTCCCCAGTTTCCTAAATTCCCCAAGTTGCCAAGATTGCCCCATTGGTTTATCAGGTCACCGTATTTGTTAACCATTTCCGGGATGTTGAAGGCGGGATAGAACAATATCAGGCCTCGCACATCCGCTGCGCACTCCTCTGCCACCAAGGCTGAAACAAGACCTCCCTGGCTCGATCCCAGCAGATAAACGCTGTCGGCATCCACCATGTCCAGTTTGTTTACCGTTGCAAGCACTGCTTTCAGGTCATCCGCTTCGGTGAACACGGTCATGTCGTCCGTGCTGCCGTCGCTCTTGCTCTCACTGCTGCCTCCGCAGAAATCGAAGCAGTATGCCACCATACCCTTGTCGGCTATGGCGCGGGCATAATCTTTCATGGCGGCATGGGTCAGGCTGCTGCTGTGCGATAGGATTACGGCAGGTGCCTTCTTGCCAGGAGCCACCTTGAAGTACATCAGTCCGTAGATGTTCAGGTCGCCCCTTTTGCATTTGAACTCCACACTGTCGAGCACAGCCAAGTTTTCTGTTATGACGGTATCTGCAGGACTGTAGCCCTCGTTGTCATCGCTTGGTTGACTGCTGTTGTCGTCTGTGCTGCAGGCGCACACAAGAGCTGCCAGCATACCGATACCCAGAACCTTGAAAAAGGATGGACGGAAAACCATCCCGAAAGTCTTACCCATTGTTTCCATTCTTGAAGATTTTGTTTGTATATGATGTTATTGTCTGTTTGTGTCATGTGTTGTTGCGAATCCCGAATCCCAACCCATGTCCAAAAATCCGTCATCCGTAACTCCTGCAAAGGTAATCACTTTTTTGCAACGGCGTATGCGATTTGTTCAGAAATGCGTTTTTGTTGTCCGTTTTCGGAATATTTGACTACCATGTACCAGAACCTGCAGGGAATGCAATCCTTATGATTGCACCCCATCCATTCGTTTTGTCAAACCCATCGCCTCTCATGCTTCTTTTTGCCAACTATGTTTCCGTAAACGTAAATCTGTATTGTAGAGCTTTGCTCTCGTCTTTCGAGGTTGCATTTGATATTGAAGGGGAATGGTTTTCTATCAACAAAAAATCCCAAAATGGAGAACAAAAGGTGTAGAGGTAGTTATAGTTGTAAGTAGTGATGGTGGAATTTTTAAACATCAATTTGATGATATAGAGCAAGAGGTATAAGGCGATAGCCCCCGTACTGTACCTCCTAAGACAAATCCCGGGCTGCCGGCATCCTCGTTACCCGGAACCCTTTATTTGCGAAGATAATAATGCAGGTTAAATAACGTTCGATGAATTTGAATCACTGGAAAGAAGCAGTAAAATAAGTTCGTCGAAAAGACGAATATATCTTTGTTGGCTGTAAGATTAATAACCTTATCGCTGTAAGATTAATAACCTTATCGCTGTAAGATTAATAACCTTATCGCCAAAGAAGCTGACTTTCACTGGCAACGCAGCAATATGTACTGCCTCTATCTGATACATCTTACCTTATGCAGAACTCATAGAACGTTAAATGACAGGATAGATTAACGTTCGACGAAATAGAATAGGCTCAACGGTGTGTCTAATGTACGTTGTAACTGATACAGGGCTTTTGGGGGAACACACAATAGGCAGCGATAGCCCCCGGTAAGTTCACGATGAAATTGTCAAAGTACCTGTTTCTTGACTGTTCCTCCTTCCTGCTGTCTTCATTGTGGGTAAGGTTAGGAACCTTGCAGCTGACAGTGTCATAACGGCTGTTAGCATATCCAGAGAATAGCTGTGTTCGGTTTCAGACAGGAATAATGTCGGGATAATCTGCCGGATTTGCAAAAATTATCGTTACATTTGCAGTGTTCATCCAAATAATAATTGAAAATGAAAAGACTTGTACACCATTTTTCCCTGTGGACCCTGGCGCTGATGACGATGTTTGCCCTGAGTGCCTGTGAGAACGAAGATAGCGATACCGCCTACGACCTGAACGGGATATGGCAGGGCGAGATTGTGGGCTCTTACTACAGCTATCGCTATGGCGTTTCTACCGAGCGTTGGGACACGGAGATACAGTTCTACCAGAACGGCGCATTCTCCAACGGAGGATGGGGCGAGCAGCGCGACTACAACACATACGGCAGATTCTGCAAGATTTATCGCTTTGACTGGACTGTAAATCACGGTCAGATTCTTATTGTGTATTCCGACGGCTACCGCGTGCTCATCAGAGACTACGACCTGTATTCCGTGGGCAGGGGAATGCGCTTCAGAGGATATATGGACGGGTATGACGACCGTGACTTTTCTGCTTCGTTCGACCTGGTGAAGGTTTCAAACTGGACCGATTGGGACTATTGAGGAGATTTTGATTGCCCTTGATTTTGTAGTTAGCCCGAAATCTCCTATCTTTGCAGGATAGTTTCCTGATACAGAAAGATGAACACCAGCAAAAGAGCACTGATGGCCATGACACCCGACGAACTCAAGGCAGCGGTAACCGCCTTGGGGATGCCTGCTTTTACAGCGAAACAGGTGGCACAGTGGCTCTACGGCAAACGGGTGAGGAGCATCGGCGAGATGACCAACCTGTCGAAAGCCAACAGAGAAAGGCTGCAAGCCGACTATTGCGTAGGCTGCATGGAGCCGATGGAGCGGCTGGAATCGGCGGACGGCACGGTGAAATACCTGTTTCCCACCGCTTCGGGCAAGTTTGTGGAAACTGTATTCATACCCGACGGGGAGCGGGCTACGCTGTGCGTGTCCTGTCAGGTGGGCTGCAAGATGAACTGCCTGTTCTGCCAAACGGGCAAGCAGGGATTCGAAGGCCAGCTCACGGCGGCCGACATACTGAACCAGATATACTCGTTGCCCGAGGCTGGACGGCTGACTAATGTGGTGTTTATGGGGCAAGGAGAGCCGATGGACAATCTGGACAACGTGCTTAGAGTTACAGAGGTGCTCACGGCGGCATGGGGATGTGCATGGAGCCCCAAGCGCATCACGGTGAGCAGCGTGGGCGTGAGGAACAAGCTGAAGCGTTTTCTCGACGAGAGCGAATGTCACGTGGCGGTAAGCATGCACTCGCCCTTCCATGAGCAGCGGCAGATGCTGATGCCGGCAGAGCGGCAGATGCCCATCGCTGAGGTGGTGGACCTGCTGAGGCAGTATGACTTCACCCGCCAGCGCAGGTGCTCGTTCGAGTACATCTGCTTCGGCGGACTGAACGACTCGCTTACCTATGCCCGCGAAATAGTGAAGCTGACACAGGGATTGGAATGCCGCGTCAACCTGATACGGTTTCACGCCATCCCACAGGTAGATTTGCCCGCCTCTGACGAGAAGAAGATGGAGACGATGCGCGACTATCTTACCGCCCACGGCGTGTTTACCACCATCAGGGCCAGCAGAGGGCAGGACATCTTTGCCGCCTGCGGACTGCTTTCCACAGCCAAGAGAACAGAAGGGATGCAGATGCGTTAGTGCTTCTGCCAGAATAATATACACAACAACAAGAAATGGAAAACAAGAAAATAAGGGTGGCCATCACGCATGGCGATACCAACGGAGTGGGGTATGAGGTGATATTCAAGGCATTTGAAGACCCGCAGATGCTCGAACTGTGTACCCCCATCATTTACGGCTCGCCCAAGGTGGCGGCATACCACCGGAAAGTGCTTGACCTGCAGACAAACTATACCGTGATAGAAAAGGCGGAAGATGCCAAAGACGGCAGGCTGAACCTGGTTACCACCTTTGACGATGAGGTGAAGATAGAGTTGGGCACGCCTGCCAAGGAGGCGGGAGAGGCCGCCCTGACGGCACTCGACAGGGCTATCACCGACTACCGCTCGGGGCTTTATGACGTGCTGGTGACGGCACCTATCAACAAGAAGACCATCCAGAGCGACCTCTTCCACTTCTGCGGACACACGGAGTACATCGAGAGTTGTCTGGGAGAGGGCAGCAAGGCGCTGATGATACTGATGAGCGACAGGCTGAAGGTGGCACTTGTAACCACCCATCTGCCCATCAAGGAGGTGGCGGCAGCCATCACCCGAGAGGCTGTGACAGAGAAACTGGTGCTGCTGAATGCCAGTCTGAAACGCGATTTCATGCTCACCAAGCCACGTATCGCCGTGCTGGCTCTCAATCCCCATGCAGGCGACGACGGACTGTTGGGCAAGGAGGAAAACGAAGTGATTATACCCGTTATTAACGAACTGGAGGACAAGGGCATGCAGGTGTTCGGACCGTATGCCGCCGACGGCTTCTTCGGCAGCGGCAACTACCGCCATTTCGACGCCGTTCTTGCCATGTATCACGACCAGGGACTGGCTCCCTTCAAGACACTGGCACTGGAGAACGGAGTAAACTATACCGCAGGACTGCCCATCGTGCGCACCTCGCCCGACCATGGTACCGCCTACGACATCGCAGGCAAGGGAGTGGCAGACGCACAGTCGTTCCGCGAGGCGGTATATGCCGCCATCGATATATGCCGCAACCGGAGGCTGTATGACGAGGCTAACGAGCATCCGCTCCCCAAGCTGTATCACGAAAAGCGTGACGAGAGCGAGAAGGCACGCTTTGCCGTAAACAGGCGCGAGGCTTCCAAAAAGGAGGACAACAGGAAGCGGGAAGCCGACAACGGGAAAAAGGACGTGGAAGCCGGGGAAAAGGAAACGGACAGCCGTACCAAGGAAGAGAATACTGCTGAATGAAGAAGAAATACCAAAACGGCTTCTTTGTCTTTGGCATTGCCGTACTGGTGATTATGGTCAGCCAACTGGACTTTGCGCAGGTGCTTGCGGGAGTGCGGCGGGCTGGCTATTGGTTTGCAGCCGTGGTGGTGCTATGGTTCTTCCTGTACATCTTCAACACCTCGGCATGGTACCTTATCATCAGGAGCCAGACAGACAGGAAGGTGCCGTTCTGGTGGATATACAAACTCACCGTGTCGGGCTTTGCGCTGAACTACGCCACTCCAGGAGGACTCATGGGCGGAGAACCCTATAGGGTGATGATGCTCTCGCCTAAGATAGGTGCCGAAAAAGCCTCCTCCTCAGTCATACTGTATGCCATGACCCATATCTTCTCCCATTTCTGGTTTTGGCTGCTTTCGGTGGTACTCTATGTGGTGATGCACGGGCTTAGTGTGCCGATGGCGGTATTGTTGGGGGCGGTGACGGCTTTCTGTGCGCTCGCCATCTGGTTCTTCATAAAAGGCTATAAAAAAGGTATCGTGCTCAGTTGCATGAACCTGCTCAGCCGTTTTCCCGTGCTCCGTAAAAAAGCCAAGGCGTTTCTCAGCCGGCACGAACAGCAGTTGTCTGCCATAGACGCCCAGATAGCTGCCCTGCACAACCAGAACCGCCGTACTTTTGTGGGGGCTGTATGCCTGGAACTGGGTTGCCGTATAGTATCGGCACTTGAGATATTCTTTATCCTGCTGGTACTCATGCCGACGGCCAGTTATCTGGACTCCATACTGATACTGGCGTTCACCTCGCTGTTTGCCAACATGCTTTTTTTCCTTCCCTTGCAGCTGGGAGGCAGAGAGGGCGGATTCCTGATGTCTGCCAAGGGCCTGGCACTCACCGTGGATGCAGGCATCTTTGTGGCACTGCTGGTGAGAATACGCGAACTGATATGGACAGCCATAGGCCTGGCTCTTATAAAATTCGACAAAAAACACTAAATTATAGCCCGAACCGGCACCGGTATCAATAAAAAGCAATACCTTTGCAAGGCAATATGAAAACTGCTGAACTGCAAAATATCAAGCAACGGTACAACATCGTGGGCAACTGCGATGCGCTCAATCGCGTGCTGGACGTGGCCCTACAGGTGGCGCCCACCGATGTGAGCGTGCTCATCGTGGGAGAAAGTGGAGTGGGCAAGGAGATAATCCCTAAAGTAATCCACGACAATTCGCCCAGAAAGCGCGAGAAGTACTTCGCCATCAACTGCGGTTCCATTCCCGAAGGCACTATCGACAGCGAGCTGTTCGGGCATGTCAAGGGTTCGTTTACCGGAGCCATCAACGACTCGCCCGGCTATTTCGGCGTAGCCAACAAGGGTACGCTGTTCCTGGACGAGGTGGGCGAACTGCCCGTTGCCACCCAGGCAAGGCTGCTCAGAGTGCTGGAAACAGGCGAGTACATCCCCGTGGGTGCCACGGAGGTGAGGAAAACAGACGTGCGCATCGTGGCTGCCACCAACGTGAACATCCGCAAGGCCATCAGCGAGGGGCGGTTCAGAGAAGACCTCTATTACAGGCTCAACACCATCTCCATACAGATGCCGCCCCTGAGAGAAAGGGGAGAGGATATCGTCCTGCTCTTCAGACTCTTTGCCCTGCAGATGGCAGAGAAGTACCGCATGGATCGGGTAACTCTGACGCCCGAGGCAAAGGCACTGCTGATGAAATACAAGTGGCCCGGAAATGTGCGCCAGCTGAAGAATATCACTGAGCAGATTTCCATACTGAGCAGCGAGCGAACCATCACCGCCGAGATGCTGCAACGCTTCATCCCCTGCGACGTGGAAACCAAGGAACTGGTGGCTACACATAAGGAGGGCGACGGCGAGCATGCGTATGACCAGGAACGGGAACTGCTGTTCAAGATACTGTTTGAACTCAGGGGCAACGTGGCAGAACTGCAGAGAGAGGTAAACGAACTGAAAAAGAGGCTGGGGCATGACTTGCTTCCCGTAGCGACCCAGACACATCCGCTCTATCTCAATCCCGGTATGAAGCCTGCTGCGGAGGATGCCATAGCCGAAGAATACATAGAACCTGAAAGGGAGAGAAGAAACGAGGGCGAACAGCAGCAGAGACAGCCGGAAACAGAAGCATACAGGCAGCAGGAAGACAAGGAGAGCCTGAATCTGGACCAGTTGGAAAGGAGGATGCTGGAGAAGGCACTGGAACGCAACGGAGGCAACAGGAAGAAAGCCGCCCAGGAGCTGGGAATGTCTGACCGCACCCTGTACAGGCGGTTGAAGGAATACGGACTCATCCTGCTGCTCTGCATCTGCTCTGTACTGACATTCTCGGCGTGCTCGGTGTCCTACAAGTTCAATGGTGCCAGCATCGACTACAGCACCACAAAAACCATACAGATAGCCGACTTCCCCATCCGCTCGGCCTATGTGTGGGGCCCGATGGCATCTATCTTCAACAACAAACTCAAGGACGTGTATGCCAACCATACCAAGCTGATACAGGTAAGGCGCAACGGCGACCTGAAGGTGGAGGGCGAAATCACCCGCTACGACCAGCGCAACAAGTCGGTGTCGGCAGAAGGGTATTCGGCACAGACGGAGTTGTCTATGACCGTCAATGTGCGTTTCACCAACAACAAGAACCATTCCGAAGACTTTGAAAAGCAGTTCACTGCCACCTCGACATACGAGACCACACAGTCGCTCAACTCCGTGCAGGAGGAACTGGTGACGCAGATGGTGAAGGAAATCACAGACCAGATATTCAACGCAACCGTAGCCAATTGGTAACCATGACAAATCTTACAGAATACATCAATCATCCGCAACAGCTCGACAGGGATTCGCTGTACGAGTTGCGCTCCATGCTTGCGTTGTATCCGTATTATCAGCCGGCACGGTTGCTCATGCTCCGCAACCTGTATCTGCTGCACGACCCCTCGTTTGACGAGGAGCTCAAAAAGGCGGCATTCTACATTACCGACAGGGAAAAACTGTTTCAGATGGTTGAGGCTGCCCATTACCAGTTGAAAAGGCACGCCACGCAGGAACAGCCGTCGCCCCAGAAGCCCGTGGAGGCAGGCAACGACAGAACAATCTCGCTGATAGACGGTTTTCTCGACAGCATACCCAAGGACGAAGTGACGGAAAACGAGCCTGGGAGCAAGAAGCGCAAGCCCACACCGGCGGATGCTACGGTGGACTATGTGGCATATCTGCTGGAGTGCGAGCGCGACGAAGTGGAGGAACCGCAGGAGGACGTGTCTGCACCGCCACTGAGGGGGCACAGTCTCATCGACTCATTCATCGAACAGGAGGGCGGAAAGATAGTGCTCGACGATTCTCCGGAATATGTGCCCGAGTTGGCTGATGAGATGGCAGACTCTGCAGAAAATGGAGCCGATAGCGGCTTTTTTACCGAAACTCTTGCCCGAATTTACATCAAACAGGGAAAATATGACAAGGCTTTGCAAATTATTAGACAGTTAAGTTTGAATTATCCAAAAAAAAACGCTTAC
>JBJEKQ010000124.1:0-25549 GCA_051878715.1 Prevotella sp. | reverse complement strand
GCAGCTTGAAGCCAAAGAACCATCCCATGGAACACTTGCCTCTTTGCGCAATGCCTCTGAACACCTTATGGATACAAAAAACCTGCAGAAATCATCTGCCATACAAAATGATTCTGTAGCTTTGTCCTCGGTGATCAAGCGATTATTGTTTGTAATTCTTTGTAATTCAACACTATAAAAAGTTACAACAATTTTCGCTGGTCACCAAATTTACAGGCACTTATATTTCATCGAACTCACGTTAATTAGTCGGATTATTGAAGAATCCTTTGTCTGTCTGCGTAAAGTGGTATGGCTATGCGTAAAAATATCAGATAATCATCTAATATGTCTGTTATTATTCTTAAATTTGCAGCGTTATAGTCAAAGAATAAATTTTTAAAAAAAACATAACATGAAAATGAGAAAGACAGTAGCTTTTCTTTTTGGAGGACTCTTTGTTGTCTTGGCGTTAGTTTCTTGCAGTAGTGAGAATTCCACTTTGAACTCCACACCTCCTGTTATTGGCACCATCACGCTTAATCAAATAGAGGATATACGTCCTGGGCAGAGGGTTGTAGCCTCGACACCATTGCCGTCAGGTGGTGAGAATATTCGGAGCTTGGAGAAATCTTGGGAGGTAGCATCATTTCTGGGAAAAAGTGGAATAGAAGAAGATGGTAGAGCATACATTGAATTCTACGCCCCCTCAACGGCGGGTAAATACTCGATAATGTATAAAGTGAGGTGCATATATGAAGGAGTAAATTCCATTGGGGAGCATTTGGAAACATTGACTGCAGAGACTTCATTCGAGGTCGTAACTACGGATATATTTTCTTCAAAATGGACAGATACTCCACAAATAACACAGAGGGCTTACCTGAATGTGAAAAAGACAGATGATGATACTCAGTATGTAATGGATGCTGAAGATGTGCTTGATGTGAATAACTCAAAGATAATCAAGCGTTATTTTTTGTACAAGAACAATGTGCTATATGAAATAAGGGAGGTAGAAGATATAGAGATGGACGGTACTGAGTCTGATCAGAATTGTTATAGAATGATGGTTAAAAACCGTATTGCGGCAAACATTAAATTACACATGGAGTATGGTGAGTCTTATGCCATTGATGCCGCTACGGGCAACAAGATTACTGATATCCCTCTTGAAGGAACAAGTAGTGAAGAGATGAAAGTATATACAGAGAAACTATACTCCGGTGAGTTGAAGGAGGTGTGTTTTATGCTTTTCGATGATGTCACAAGCCTTGTCATTAAAGGTCAGAAAACAGACAAGGGCATTCGTATTACACGTAGTTACATGAAGAAATAGGATTTAAGAAATATATCCCCAGGCATAAGGTGATATATGTCTATGGACAACAATGCATGTACTGACGCCCTGCAGATAATGGACGCAATGCTGCGGATGCGCAACGAGGAGCAGAGCAGGGTGCTTGCCAGATTTTTCAAGACAGAAAAGGGGCAGTATGGCGAGGGCGACCGCTTTCTGGGCATCAAGGTGCCGCAGACACGCATGGTGGTGAAACAGGTGGCGCAGCCTGTAGCACTGAATGAAATAGATAAGCTGCTTGACTGTGAGTGGCATGAGGTGAGACTCTGCGGATTGCTGCTGTTGGTGCGCATGATGCAGCAGGCTGTGCCCGGGAAGTGGGACACCAGTATCGTGACGCTGCAGAAGATGGCTCTCAGAAGACAGGAACTGGCGCAATTCTATCTGCATCACGCCGAAAGAGCCAATAACTGGGACCTGGTGGATTTGTCGGCACCCTATATACTGGGGATATGGATGCTGCATCCCGGTCCCGACGGCCTGCCCGTGGCGCGTGATGTGCTGGAGCGGCTGGCTTCGTCTCCATGCCTGTGGGAGCAGCGTATAGCCATCGTCTCCACTCTGATGCTCATTCGCCATCGTCAGTTTGACGAGACCCTGTCGGTGGCACGGCTGTTGCTGCATCATCCGCACGACCTGATACAGAAGGCCGTGGGGTGGATGCTGAGGGAAGTGGGGAAAAGAGACATCGCCCTGTTAAGGGATTTCCTGCAAGAGTATTCGGCTGTCATGCCGCGGACGGCGTTGCGCTATGCCATTGAGAAGATGGGTCCTGCAGAGCGGAAGCATTGGATGAACCGGCGCAAAACTTAAAAAACGTTATTTAAGTTAAATATTTTATTACATATTGCAGATTAAAGTCGCAGAATGTATGTTATTCCAATAATAATTGCTACCTTTGCACCCCAAAAAGGGCAGATAATGCCCGGATTTCAGTAGAATAATACAAATATACAATAATATACAATTAAAAAATTAACAACAATGCCTACAATTCAACAATTGGTAAGAAAAGGTAGAACGGCGCTTGTTGACAAGAGCAAATCGCCCGCTTTGGACGCATGTCCTCAGCGTCGTGGCGTATGTGTTCGTGTGTACACAACAACACCCAAGAAACCTAATTCGGCAATGCGTAAGGTTGCCCGTGTTCGTTTGACAAACCAGAAGGAAGTGAACTCCTACATCCCCGGAGAGGGACACAATCTGCAGGAGCACTCTATCGTGCTGGTACGTGGTGGTCGTGTGAAAGACCTTCCCGGTGTGCGCTATCACATCGTGCGTGGTACTCTGGATACCGCAGGTGTGGCAAACCGTACACAGCGCCGCTCCAAGTACGGTGCCAAACGTCCTAAGGCCAAGAAATAATTGGTCTTCATCGCCTCAAGGTGGATAAGACAAAGGCAGGGAAAGCATGTGGGAGACACATAACTACAACTGTCCGGCGCGGGACCGCCTCCTTATCGGAAAAATCCTTGAAGCACTTTTAAAAAATAATCACAGTTTTGCTGGAGAAATGTTGACAAAAGGTTGAGTAAATGCTCAAGAGAGAGCGTTGAAGAACAAAAAGAAGACAGCCCCCAGGCAGAATTAAAACAACAAAACAAAATGAGAAAAGCAAAACCAAAGAAGCGCGTTATCCTGCCGGATCCCGTGTTTAATGACAAGAAAGTGTCAAAGTTTGTGAACCATCTGATGTATGATGGCAAAAAGTCGATCTCTTACGAAATCTTCTACAACGCACTGGACAATGTGAAGAAGAAGATGAGCAACGAGGAGAAGTCTGCATTGGAAATCTGGAAAACCGCCCTCGACAACATCACTCCCCAGGTGGAGGTGAAGAGCCGTCGTATCGGTGGCGCAACCTTCCAGGTGCCTACCGAAATCCGTCCCGACCGCAAGGAGAGCATCTCCATGAAGAACATGATCAATTTTGCCCGCAAGCGCAGTGGTAAGTCGATGGCAGACAAGCTGGCGGCTGAAATCATGGATGCTTTCAACAATCAGGGCGGCGCATACAAACGCAAGGAAGATATGCACCGCATGGCTGAGGCTAACCGCGCATTCGCTCACTTTAGGTTTTAATCAATAAACAGGTAGAAATACAATGGCAAACCGCGATTTACATTTGACACGCAATATCGGTATCATGGCCCACATCGATGCCGGTAAGACTACAACTTCAGAGCGAATCCTGTTTTACACCGGTAAGACTCACAAAATCGGTGAGGTGCATGAAGGTGCTGCTACCATGGACTGGATGGCGCAGGAGCAAGAGCGTGGTATCACTATCACTTCTGCTGCTACAACCTGTAACTGGAAGTGGGACAACAAGACTTTCAAGATAAACCTGATTGACACTCCGGGACACGTGGACTTTACCGCAGAGGTAGAGCGCTCTCTGCGTGTGCTCGATGGTGCTGTGGCTACCTATTCTGCCGCTGATGGCGTACAGCCCCAGTCGGAAACAGTGTGGCGTCAGGCTGACAAATACAATGTGCCTCGTATCGGTTACGTGAACAAGATGGACCGTTCGGGTGCCAACTTCTTTGAGACCGTGCAGCAGATGATTGACATCCTGGGTGCCAATCCTGTGGTTCTGCAGGTGCCTATCGGTGCAGAGGAAAACTTCAAGGGAGTGGTTGACCTGATGAAGATGAAGTCCATTCTTTGGCACGACGAGACCATGGGTGCCGAGTATGACATAGAGGATATTCCTGCCGACCTGAAAGAGGAGTGCGACGAGTGGAGAAACAAGCTTCTTGAGGCTGCCGCTGAGTATGATGAGGCTCTGATGGAGAAATACTTCGATGATCCCGACTCAATTACAGAGCAGGAGATTATCGCTGCCATCCGCAAGGGTACTGTGGCAATGAAGTGTACTCCCATGTGCTGTGGCTCTTCTTATAAGAACAAGGGTGTGCAGCCTTTGCTCGACTATGTTTGTGCGTTCCTCCCCTCACCGCTGGATGTGGAGAACATCATCGGTACTAACCCTGATACAGAGGAAGAGGAATACCGCAAGCCCAGCGAGGATGAACCTACTGCCGCACTCGCGTTTAAAATCGCTACCGACCCCTACATGGGCCGTTTGGTATTCTTCCGCGTTTACTCTGGTAAGGTGACTGCCGGTTCTTATGTTTACAATGCACGTTCTGGCAAGAAAGAGCGTATCAGCCGTCTGTTCCAGATGAACTCTAACAAGGAAATTCCTATGGATTCTATTGATGCCGGTGACATCGGAGCAGGTGTAGGTTTCAAGGATATCCGTACCGGTGACACCCTTTGCGAGGAAGGAAAACCCATCGTGCTGGAGTCTATGACATTCCCCGATACCGTGATTTCTATCGCAGTGGAACCAAAGAGTCAGGCAGACATCGCAAAACTCGACAATGGTTTGGCAAAACTGGCTGAAGAAGATCCTACCTTTACCGTACGTACCGATGAGCAGAGTGGTCAGACCATCATCTCGGGTATGGGTGAGTTGCACCTGGATATTATCATTGACCGTTTGAAGCGTGAGTTCAAGGTAGAATGTAACCAGGGCAAGCCTCAGGTGAACTACAAGGAAGCTATCACTTCTACAGTCAACCTGCGTGAGGTTTACAAGAAGCAGAGTGGTGGTCGTGGTAAGTTTGCTGACATCATCGTGAACGTTGGTCCTGTGGACGAAGACTTTAAGGAAGGTGGTCTGCAGTTCGTGAACGAGGTGAAGGGTGGTAATGTGCCTAAGGAATTTATACCCTCTGTGCAGAAGGGATTCGAGAACGCTATGAAGAGCGGTATCCTCGGTGGCTATCCTATGGACAGCTTGAAGGTGACTCTGCTCGATGGTAGCTTCCACCCTGTAGACTCTGACCAGCTGTCATTTGAGCTGGCAGCATTGAACGCCTACAAGAATGCTTGTGCTAAGGCTTCTCCTGTACTCATGGAGCCCATCATGAAACTTGAGGTAATCACTCCTGAAGAGAATATGGGTGACGTGATTGGCGACCTGAACAAGCGTCGTGGTCAGGTAGAGGGTATGGAAGAGGCCCGTAGCGGTGCCCGTGTGGTAAAAGCCATGGTTCCCCTGTCAGAGATGTTCGGTTATGTGACAGCATTGCGTACCATTACCTCAGGACGTGCTACCAGCTCCATGGAGTACGACCACCATGCTCCTCTGTCAAGCTCAATCGCGAAGGCTGTGCTTGAGGAAGTGAAGGGTAGGGTTGATTTGGTGTAATAATCGGTCAATATATCCCTGAAAACCCAAAAAACTGAAAAGAGGCGCCACTTAGCGAATGACTCTTAAGTGGTTTCCTCTTTCAATATAATAGTAGTAATCATTATATTTAAGTAAAACAATGAGTCAAAAAATCAGAATCAAACTGAAATCTTACGACCACAAATTGGTTGATAAGTCAGCAGAGAAAATCGTAAAGGCTGTAAAAGCCACAGGTGCAATCATCAGTGGTCCTATTCCATTGCCCACTCACAAGAGAATCTATACTGTGAACCGCAGTACTTTCGTGAACAAGAAGGCTCGTGAACAGTTCCAGCTTTCTGACTTCAAGCGCCTCATTGACATCTACAGCTCAACTGCAAAAACTGTTGACGCTCTGATGAAGTTGGAATTGCCAAGTGGCGTGGAAGTGGAAATCAAGGTATAGTACCTGTTTTTCATAATTACAACAACATACGTAAAACGATGCAGTCCTCGTGATTGCATCGTTTTGGTTTGAATGACTGAATGCTTAAATAATCTTAATTTTTTCACATTCTGTATTGCATAATGTTGTGAGATTGCGAGGAAAGTACTACCTTTGCAGTCGCAAAAGTGGGTATTGCGCTGGCTTTGAGGCTAACAATACATTGAAAAAGAGAAACTTAACCTTCAATTATGAAGAAGTGAGTGAGTCTTTTCAAGTGTATTTATTGCCTCGGTTGACGCAGCACTTGAAAAGAGAGAAATAAATTTTTATATTCATATTTTTAATATATAAACTGAAATGCCAGGATTAATTGGAAGAAAAATCGGAATGACATCCGTTTTCAGTGCCGACGGTAAGAATGTACCGTGCACTGTCATCGAAGCCGGTCCTTGTGTTGTAACTCAAGTTAAGACAACTGAAAAAGATGGCTATGAAGCCGTTCAGCTTGCTTATGGAGAGGCGAAAGAAAAGAACGTGAGCAAGCCTATGCTTGGCGTGTTCAAGAAAGCCGGTACAACACCGAAAAGGCACTTGGCTGAGTTCAAGTTTGATGAGGAGCATAATCTCGGTGATACCATCACTGTGGAGATTTTCAATGATGCTCAGTTTGTAGATGTAGTGGGTACATCGAAAGGTAAGGGTTTCCAGGGTGTTATGAAGCGTCATGGCTTTGGCGGTGTAGGCCAGAGCACTCACGGTCAGGATGACCGTGCTCGTAAGCCGGGTTCAATCGGTGCTTGTTCTTATCCCGCCAAAGTGTTCAAGGGAATGAGAATGGGTGGCCATATGGGTAACGAAAGAGTGACTACTCAGAACCTGAAAGTGTTAAAAGTGATTCCTGAGCATAACCTTATTCTTGTGAAGGGCTCTGTGGCAGGATGTAATGGTTCAACCGTTTTAATTCAGAAATAATGGAAATTAGCGTATTAAATATCAACGGTCAAGAGACCGGAAGAAAGGTTACGTTGAACGAATCTATCTTCGGAATTGAGCCTAATGACCACGTGCTCTACCTGGATGTAAAACAGTTCTTGGCAAACCAACGCCAGGGTACACATAAGTCAAAGGAGAGAAGCGAAGTGTCTGGCTCTACACGCAAACTGGGACGCCAAAAGGGCGGCGGCGGTGCCCGTAGGGGTGACATCAATTCTCCTGTTCTTGTTGGTGGAGGACGTGTTTTCGGTCCCAAACCACGCGACTATCATTTTAAGTTGAACAAGAAGGTGAAGGTACTGGCTCGCAAGAGTGCTCTTTCATACAAGGCTGCAGAGAATGCAATCGTTGTGGTTGAAGACTTTACAATGGATGCTCCTAAAACTAAAGAATTTGTAAATATTGCAAAAAATCTGAAAGTTGATGGCAAGAAGGCTCTCTTTGTTTTGTCGGATGTAAATAAAAATGTATATTTGTCGGCTCGAAATTTGCAGAGTTATTACGTTACCATGGCAAATCAGGTGAACGCTTATCGCGTGCTGAATGCTGATGTGCTTGTGGTTACTGAGAATTCTTTGAAGACTTTCGACGAAATCTTAAACAAGTAAAGGAGACATTAGATTATGGCAATCATTATAAAACCGCTGGTCACTGAGAAGATGACCAAAATCACAGACAAGTCTTCTGTTGACAGAACTTACAGAGTGAAGTCGAAGGCAGGCGAAGAGCGTACCAAGGTGGCTACTCCTAAGTATGGTTTCATCGTTAAGCCCGAAGCAAGCAAGTTCGAGATTAAAAAAGAGATTGAAAGTCTGTACAACGTTAAAGTGATAGATGTGAACACACTTCGCTATGCCGGAAAGCGTTCTGCACGCTACACCAAGGCTGGTCTGATCAGAGGACAGAAGAATGCGTTCAAGAAAGCAATCGTAACCCTGAAAGAGGGCGATACCATTGATTTTTACAGCAATATACAATAATAAGAAATGGCAGTACGTAAATTCAAACCGGTAACTCCGGGACAAAGACACAAGGTTATTGGCACGTTCGAGGAAATTACTGCATCCGTGCCAGAGAAGTCTCTCGTTTACGGTAAGCGTTCTACTGGTGGTAGAAATAACACTGGTAAAATGACTGTCCGCTACATGGGCGGTGGCCACAGAAGGAAGTATCGTATCATCGACTTCAAACGAGAGAAAGATGGTGTTCCAGCAACAGTGAAAACAATTGAATACGATCCCAACCGTTCGGCTCGTATCGCTTTGCTTTTCTATGCTGATGGTGAAAAACGTTATATCATTGCTCCTAATGGACTGCAGGTAGGTGCTACCTTGATGTCTGGTGCAAATGCAGTGCCTGAGATTGGTAATGCGTTGCCCCTGGCAAACATCCCCGTAGGTACCGTGATTCACAACATTGAATTGCGCCCGGGACAAGGAGCGCTGCTCGTTCGTTCGGCTGGTAATTTTGCTCAGTTGACCTCTCGCGAAGGAAATTACTGCGTGATTAAGCTTCCCTCAGGAGAAACACGCCAAATCCTCAGCGCTTGTAAAGCTACTATCGGTAGTGTAGGCAATTCTGACCACGCTTTGGAGAAGTCTGGCAAGGCCGGACGCTCGCGCTGGTTAGGACGTCGTCCTCACAACCGTGGTGTTGTGATGAACCCCCACGATCACCCGATGGGTGGTGGTGAAGGACGCCAGTCCGGAGGTCATCCTCGTTCACGTAAGGGCTTGTATGCAAAGGGTCTTAAGACACGTGCACCTAAGAAACTTTCTAACAAGTACATTATCGAAAGAGCAAGTAAGTAATCAAGTTAACCAAGAGTAAATTATGAGTCGTTCATTAAAAAAAGGTCCCTATATCAACGTGGCACTCGAGAAGAAAATCCTCGCTATGAATGAGAGCGGAAAGAAGAGTGTTGTGAAAACATGGGCCAGAGCTTCAATGATTTCCCCCGACTTCGTGGGACATACTGTTGCAGTTCATAACGGAAATAAATTTATCCCTGTTTACATTACTGAAAACATGGTTGGACATAAGCTCGGTGAGTTTTCACCCACACGACGCTTCGGTGGCCATGCCGGTAACAAGAAATAACAGGTCTTATCCACCAGTAAAAAAGAATTTATAATGGGAGCAAGAAAACATATTAAGGCTGAAGAAAGAAAACAAGCCCTTAAAACACAGTATTTTGCTAAGTTGAAAGGCGTTCCTTCTTCCCCGCGTAAGATGCGCTATGTCGTAGATATGGTGCGCGGAATGGAAGTGAACCGCGCTCTCGGCGTACTTCGTTTCTCTAAGAAAGCTGCTGCTGCTGACGTGGAAAAACTGCTGCGCTCAGCCATCGCCAACTGGGAGGCTAAAAACGACAGAAAGGCCGAAGATGGTGAACTCTACATCTCTAAGGTATTTGTAGATGAGGGAGTAACTATGAAACGTATGAGACCCGCACCGCAGGGACGTGGATACAGAATCCGTAAGCGCTCTAACCACGTTACACTGTTTGTTGACGCAAAGAATAATGACAAATAATAAGTAGAATGGGACAGAAAGTTAATCCAATAAGCAACCGTCTGGGTATCGTAAGAGGTTGGGACTCAAATTGGTTCGGAGGCAAAAACTTTGGAGACAATCTGGTTGAAGACCAGAAAATCCGTAAGTACCTCAACGAGCGCTTGGCAAAGGCCAGTGTATCGCGCATCGTTATCGAACGTACATTGAAACTTGTTACCATTACTATTTGCACGGCTCGTCCGGGTATTGTCATTGGTAAGGGCGGACAAGATGTTGATAAGCTTAAGGAAGAGCTGAAGAAACTCTATGACAAAGAGATTCAAATCAATATCTTTGAAGTAAAGAAACCTGAACTTGACGCTAATATTGTCGGTAATAACATCGCGCGCCAGGTGGAAGGGAAAATCGCTTATCGTCGTGCTATCAAGATGGCTATTGCCAATACTATGCGCGCCGGTGCAGAGGGAATCAAAGTACAGATTACCGGACGTCTGAATGGGGCTGAAATGGCACGCAAGGAAATGTACAAAGAAGGACGTACTCCCTTGCACACATTCCGTGCAGACATCGACTTCTGTCAGGCAGAGGCTCTCACCAAGGTGGGATTGCTCGGTATCAAGGTTTGGATTTGTAGAGGTGAGGTATATGGCAAGCCTGATTTGGCTCCCAGCTTCTCTCAAGACAAAAACAACAACCGTGCAGCAAGTAACAATGGTGGCAGAAAGTTCCGTGGTAAGAAGAGTAAATAACCGTTTAAAGTAAGAAGCTATCATGTTACAACCTAAGAGAGTAAAATATAGAAGACCTCAAGATGGACGTGGCAACAAAGGCAACGCCCACAGAGGAACACAGTTGGCTTTCGGCTCTTTCGGCATCAAGACACTTGAGGCCAAATGGATTGACAGCCGACAGATTGAAGCTGCCCGTGTAGCAGTCAATCGTTATATGCAGCGTGAGGGACAGGTGTGGATTCGCATCTTCCCCGATAAACCTATCACACGCAAGCCTGCTGACGTACGTATGGGTAAAGGTAAGGGAGACCCTGCAGGATGGGTTGCACCTGTGACCCCTGGCCGTATCCTCTTTGAAGTGGAAGGTGTTTCTTTTGATGTGGCAAAAGAGGCTCTGCGTCTTGCCGCACAGAAACTGCCCGTGAAGACAAAGTTTGTTGTTAGACGTGATTACGATAAAAACGCTTGATTATGAAGAGTGCAGAACTAAGAGAATTGGAAACCAAAGAATTGGCTGAGAGACTGAACACCGAGGTTGTGAAGTACAATCAAATGAAAATCAACCACGCAATCTCTCCTCTGGAGAACCCCTCAGAGATTAAGGCAACACGTCGTGATATAGCACGTATGAAGACTGAACTCCGTCAAAGGGAACTTAACAAATAATAATGGGCCAGATGGAAACAAGAAATTTAAGAAAGACAAGACAGGGTGTCGTAATCAGCAACAAAATGGATAAAACCATTGTTATTGCCGCTAAGTTCAAGGAGATGCACCCAATCTATGGTAAGTTTGTGCAGAAGACCAAAAAGTACCATGCACATGATGAGAATAACGAAGCTAATGTAGGTGATACAGTGCTCGTTATGGAGACACGTCCTTTGAGCAAAACAAAGAGATGGAGATTAGTTCAAATTGTTGAAAAAGCGAAGTAATTATGATACAAGCAGAATCAAGACTTACAGTATGTGATAACAGTGGAGCACGTGAAGCCCTTTGCATTCGTGTGTTGGGTGGAACACGCCGCCGTTATGCCAGTGTGGGTGACGTTATTGTCGTTGCTGTCAAGAACGTCATTCCTTCAAGTGATTTGAAAAAAGGTGCAGTATCAAAGGCTTTGGTTGTTCGCACAAAGAAGGAAATCCGTCGCCCCGATGGATCGTATATCCGATTTGATGACAACGCTTGCGTGTTGCTGAACAATGCAGGAGAAATCCGTGGAAGCCGTATCTTTGGTCCCGTGGCTCGTGAACTGCGTGCCGTTAACATGAAAGTGGTTTCACTCGCACCTGAGGTTCTTTAATATTTAATGACAATTCACACAATGACTAAGTTGAAAATAAAGAAAAACGATACCGTAGTTGTCCTCACTGGAGAAGACAAGGGCAAAACCGGTAAGGTGCTGAAGGTGTTGGTTGACAAGCAGCGCGCTATCGTAGAGGGCGTGAATATGGTCAACAAGAGCACAAAGCCCAGTGCAAAGAATCCCCAAGGAGGCTTTGTAAAGCAAGAGGCTTCCATCCATATTTCTAACATCAGTCTGATCGATCCTAAAAGCGGTAAACCTACTCGTGTAGCCATGAAGGTGAACGAAGAGGGCAAGAAGGTTCGCATCGCTAAAAAATCAGGGGAGGAAATCAAGTAATGAATACAGCACAACTTAAGAAAACTTATCTGGAGCAAATCGCTCCCGCCTTGGAGAAGCAGTTTGGCTATACTTCTAAGATGCAGGTTCCTGTACTGAAGAAGATTGTGGTGAACCAGGGTCTTGGAGATGCAACACAGGATAAAAAAATCATTGATGTGGCCATCAATGAGATTTCTGCCATCACTGGTCAGAAGGCTGTGGCAACTTTCTCCAAGAAAGACGTTGCTAACTTCAAGCTTCGTAAGAAGATGCCTATTGGAGTGATGGTGACTCTGCGCAGAGAGCGTATGTACGAGTTCCTTGAGAAGCTCGTCCGTGTTGCACTGCCCCGTATCCGTGACTTCAAGGGTATTGAAAGCAAGTTTGACGGACGTGGCAACTATACTCTTGGTATCCAGGAGCAAATCATCTTCCCCGAGATCAATATCGATTCAGTGGATCGCATCCAGGGTATGAACATCACTTTCGTTACAACGGCAAAGACCGATGAAGAGGGTTATGCTCTGCTCAAGGCTTTCGGTCTGCCATTTAAAAACGCTAAATAAGAAAGACAGATATGGCAAAAGAATCAATGAAAGCTCGCGAGGTAAAGCGTGCAAAGCTTGTGGCTCGTTACGCTGAGAAACGTGCAGCATTGAAAAAGATTATCGCTACGTCTGAGGATGCCGCAGAAGCTTACGAGGCTGCTCGTAAACTTCAGAGCATTCCCAAGAATGCCAATCCCATCCGCTTGCACAACCGCTGCAAGATTACTGGACGTCCAAAGGGATATATGCGCCAGTTTGGCCTCTCACGTATTCAGTTCCGTGAAATGGCTTCAAGCGGCTTGATTCCCGGTGTGAAGAAGGCAAGTTGGTAATCCAAAAGAAACAAAGGTTTTTTATTTAATATTGTCGGGGTCGGCCCGATTAATTAAACATTATTTTTTATGACAGATCCAATAGCAGATTATCTGACGAGGTTGAGAAACGCAATCATGGCTCATCACCGTGTTGTTGAAGTACCGGCTTCAAACTTGAAGAAGGAAATCACCAAGATCCTCTTCGAGAAAGGATACATCCTCAACTACAAGTTTATCGAGGATGGTCCCCAGGGAACTATCAAGGTGGCTTTGAAGTGGAATCCTTCCACTAAGGAGAATGCCATCAAGTGCCTTAAGAGAGTGTCCACACCAGGTCTTCGCAAGTACACTGGTTACAAGGACATGCCGAGAGTAATTAACGGATTAGGTATAGCCATCTTATCTACATCCAGAGGTGTAATGACAGACAAAGAAGCTGCTGATCTCAAGATTGGCGGTGAGGTACTTTGCTATGTTTATTAATTGGAGGATTTGATTATGTCAAGAATAGGTAAATTACCAATTAGTATCCCTGCAGGTGTTACCGTTGCACAGAAAGACGGTGTGGTAAGTGTGAAAGGTCCCAAAGGAGAACTGTCTCAGTATGTGGATCCCTCAATTATCGTTAAGGTAGCTGACAATCAGATTGTATTCGAAATTGATGAGAAGAGTCCTGTCAATGACAAGCAGAAGCAGGCTTTCCATGGTTTGTATCGTTCTTTGGTAAACAACATGGTGATTGGTGTCAGCGAGGGTTACAAGAAAGTGCTTGAACTCGTGGGTGTAGGTTACCGTGTGTCAAACCAAGGAAATCTGATTGAGTTTACTCTGGGTTACACTCATCCCATCTTTATCCAGCTTCCCGCTGAAATCAAGGTGGAAACAAAATCGGAGCGTAACCAGAATCCTATCATTATCCTTGAGTCATGCGACAAAGCATTGCTGGGTCTTGTTTGTGCTAAAATTCGTTCTTTCCGCAAGCCTGAACCTTATAAGGGCAAGGGTGTATTGTTCCAAGGCGAGGTTATTCGCAGGAAGTCTGGTAAGAGTGCTTCAGCAAAGTAATTTTAATTTAGTACGATTATGACAACAAAGAAAGTAGAAAGACGAATCAAAATCAAATATAGAATTCGCAAGAGTGTTTTCGGCACCGCAGAGCGTCCTCGTATGAGTGTTTTCCGTAGCAACAAGCAAATCTACGTGCAGGTTATCAATGACCAGGAGGGCAAGACTCTCTGTGCTGCATCGTCCTTGGGATTGGAGGCAATGCCTAAAATCCAGCAGGCTGAGAAGGTAGGTGAAATGGTTGCCAAGAAGGCTCTTGAGGCTGGAGTTAAATCAGTAGTGTTTGACCGTAACGGATATCTTTATCATGGTCGCGTAAAGCAGCTTGCTGACGCAGCACGTAAGGGTGGACTTAATTTCTAAACGATTATGGCAATGAACAAAGTTAAAATAAACAGCGACGTTGAATTGAAAGACAGGTTAGTTGCTATTAACCGTGTTACAAAAGTAACGAAAGGTGGTCGTACCTTTACTTTTGCCGCTATCGTAGTGGTAGGTGATGGCAATGGAATCATCGGCTGGGGTCTTGGCAAGGCAGGTGAAGTTACCGCAGCCATTGCCAAAGGCGTAGAAGCCGCTAAGAAGAATCTTGTTAAGGTTCCTGTTCTCAAAGGTACCATTCCTCACGAGATGGAATCACACTTCGGTGGTTCGCAGGTATTCTTGAAGCCTGCTGCAGCCGGTACCGGTCTTGTGGCTGGTGGTGCTATGCGTGCGGTGCTGGAGAGCGTAGGCGTGAAGGATGTGCTTGCCAAGTCAAAGGGTTCTTCCAACCCTCACAACTTGGTGAAGGCTACTATCCTTGCCCTGTCTCAGATGCGTGATGCCTACACTATTGCAGGTACACGTGGTATCAGTATGGAAAAAGTATTTAGAGGATAAGGAGGTTTGTTATGGCTACAATAAAGATTAAGCAGATTAAAAGCAAAATTGGTGCTCCCATCGATCAGAAGCGTACTCTTGAGAATCTCGGTTTGAGGAAGATTTCACAAGTAGTGGAAAAGGAAGATACTCCTTCTATCCGCGGTATGATTCGGAAAGTGCATCACCTGGTGACCGTAATTGACTAATTTTAATTTTTAAAAGATTCGACAATGAAACTACATAATTTAAAACCTGCTGCAGGTTCAACGCATTCTCGTCGTAGAATTGGTCGTGGTCCTGGTTCTGGTTTGGGTGGTACATCTACTCGTGGACATAAAGGTGCCAAAGCACGCTCAGGTTATAAGAAGAAGATTGGTTTCGAGGGTGGTCAGATGCCTTTGCAGCGTCGTGTACCCAAGGCTGGCTTCAAGAATATCAACCACAAGGAGTATTTTGCTGTGAATCTCTCTACCCTTCAGAAGTTGGCTGAGGAGAAAAACCTTACCCAGATTGGAGTGGCAGAGCTTGTGGCAGCCGGATTGACCAATGGTAAAGAGTTGGTTAAGGTGCTTGCCAATGGCGAACTCACTGCAAAGATTGATGTAGAGGCTAACGCTTTCTCTAAAACCGCAGAAGAAGCCATTAAGGCTGTAGGTGGTAACGCAACAATAATCTAATAGAAATGAAGAAGTTTATAGAGACACTGAAGAATATATGGAAGGTTGAGGATTTGCGTTCGCGCATCCTCATCACTCTCCTTTTTATTGCGATTTATCGTTTCGGCTCTTTTGTTGTCCTTCCGGGTATCAATCCTGCCATGTTGGAAAACTTACAGTCGCAAACACAGGGTGGTTTGATGTCACTTCTGGATATGTTCTCCGGTGGAGCATTTTCCAATGCGTCAATATTCGCTTTGGGAATTATGCCATACATCTCGGCTTCTATCGTTATGCAGCTTCTCGCAATTGCTGTGCCTTATTTCCAGAAGATGCAGCGAGAGGGTGAGAGTGGCAGAAAAAAGATTAGCAAATATACTCGTATCCTGACAGTAGCAATTCTGTTCTTCCAGGCTCCGAGTTATTTGCTCAACCTCAAGATGCAGGCTGCCGGGGCTTTGGCTACAGGCATTTCATGGTCTGTGTTTGTGATACCTGCCACGATTATTCTTGCTGCTGGAAGTATGTTCATACTTTGGTTGGGTGAACGCATTACGGATAAGGGTATCGGAAACGGCGTTTCTCTTATCATTATGATAGGTATCATCGCCCGTTTGCCACAGGCATTCATTCAGGAGGTAGGTTCTCGTTTCACGGCTATCACAGGCGGTGGACTCGTGGCGTTCCTGATAGAGATTCTGGTTCTTTATGCTGTTGTTTGCGCCGCTATTATATTGGTTCAGGGAGTACGCAAGGTTCCTGTACAATATGCAAAGCGTCTCGTAGGCAACAAGCAGTATGGCGGTGCACGCCAGTATATTCCTTTGAAGCTGTTTGCTGCTAACGTGATGCCTATCATTTTTGCTCAGGCACTGATGTTCATTCCTTTGGCTATCGTACAATATTCAGCTCCAGAGAATGCAAGTTGGTTTGTGCGCACGATGCTCGACAGAAACAGTTTCACCTATAACCTGGTGTTTGCTGCCCTCATCATCGCTTTCACCTACTTCTACACTGCAATCACGCTGAATCCTACTCAGATGGCAGAGGATATGAAGAGAAACAACGGTTTTATTCCTGGAGTACGTCCAGGCAAGGATACTGCTGATTTCATTGAGACAATTATGTCTCGCATCACTTTCCCCGGTTCTCTGTTTATTGCGTTCATCGCTATCATGCCTGCTTTCGCGAGTCTGGCTGGTGTGCAGGATGCTTTCTCACAGTTCTTCGGGGGCACCTCGTTGCTCATCCTGATAGGTGTGGTACTTGATACCTTGCAGCAGATAGAGAGCCACTTGATGATGCGTCATTATGACGGTCTGCTCAATTCCGGTCGTGTACATGGGAATGCGGGTGTCTCTGCCTATTGATACTCATTGAGTTAATGAACATCTTTCTAAAGACTGAAGATGAGATAGACCTAATGCGCCGAGCGAACCAACTTGTTGGTAAAACGCTCGGCGAATTGGCCAAGCATATCACCCCCGGGATTTCAACCCTTCAGTTGGATTGCATCGCCGAGGAGTTCATCCGAGATCATGGTGCGGTTCCCACTTTCAAGGGTTTCCCAAATCCATACGGTGGTCCCTTCCCTGCCAGCATTTGCACCTCTGTGAACGAGGTGGTGGTGCATGGTATTCCTGATGAGAAGACCATCCTGCGTGATGGTGATATCATTTCTGTGGATTGCGGTGTTTTGCTGCAGGGATTTAATGGAGATTCGTGTTACACTTTTTGTGTGGGCGAGGTGGCTGATGAGGTGAAACAACTTCTCAAAACTACCAAGGAGTCTCTTTACCTTGCCATACGTCAGGCAATTGCAGGAAACAGGTTGGGCGATGTCAGTGCTGCTGTCCAGGAGCATTGTAGTAAAAAGGGCTATGGCATAGTCCGTGAACTGACTGGGCATGGCATTGGCAGAAAAATGCACGAAGACCCGAGTGTTCCCAACTATGGGCGCCGAGGAACGGGCGTGCTGCTTAAAAACGGTATGTGCTTGGCGATTGAGCCGATGATAACCATGGGTAATCGTGCCATAGGCATGATGCCCGATAAGTGGACTATCAGGACATTGGACGGAAAGGTGGCAGCTCATTTCGAGCATACTATCGCTATCCACTGTGGTAAACCGGAGATATTATCATCATTTAGTGAAATAGAAAAAACAGAAAGCGTTAATTATTAAGTATGGCAAAACAATCCGCTATTGAGCAAGACGGAACAATCATCGAATCGCTCTCCAATGCGATGTTTAGGGTTGAACTGGAGAATGGAGTGCAGATTATAGCACACATTTCTGGAAAAATGAGAATGCATTACATCAAAATCCTTCCGGGAGACAAGGTGAAGGTTGAGATGAGTCCGTATGACTTGACTAAGGGAAGAATCGTTTTTAGATACAAATAAACACATACCGATTAAACAATGAAGACAAGAGCATCTTTAAAGAAACGCACCCCGGATTGCAAAATCGTGCGTCGCAAGGGTCGCCTTTTCGTAATCAACAAGAAAAATCCTAAGTACAAAATGCGTCAGGGATAAGTTAAAAAACCGTAAAGCAGTAGGAAGAATTTTGATAATTTTCTTACCTTTGCAGGGTTTTTACGAAATCGATTTATTTATTATTTTTTATTTAAACAATGGCAATAAGAATTGTTGGAGTAGATTTGCCCCAGGAGAAGCGTGGCGAAATCGCATTGACCTATATTTATGGTATAGGTCGAAGTAGTTCAGCAAAGATATTGGACAAGGCAGGTGTGAACCGCGACTTGAAGGTCAGTGAGTGGACTGACGACCAAGCAGCCAAAATCCGTGAAATTATCGGTGCTGAATTCAAAGTTGAAGGTGATCTCCGTTCAGAGATCCAGTTGAACATCAAGCGTCTGATGGATATTGGTTGTTATCGTGGAGTCCGTCATCGTAATGGTCTTCCCGTGCGCGGTCAGAGCACAAAGAACAATGCCCGCACCCGTAAAGGAAAGAAGAAGACTGTTGCTAACAAGAAGAAGGCCACAAAGTAATTTGAATCAGTAATTTAATTTTGATTTATCATGGCAAAGAAAACAGTCGCTTCTAAAAAAAGAAACGTTAAGGTTGACGCTATCGGACAGTTGCATGTTCATAGCTCTTTCAATAATATCATTGTGTCTTTGGCTAACAGCGAAGGTCAGATTATCTCTTGGTCATCAGCAGGTAAGATGGGTTTCCGTGGTTCAAAGAAGAATACTCCCTATGCTGCTCAGATGGCAGCAGAGGACTGCGCCAAGGTTGCTTTCGATTTGGGTTTGCGTAAGGTAAAGGCTTATGTCAAGGGTCCCGGTAATGGTCGCGAATCTGCTATTCGTGCCGTTCACGGAGCAGGTATCGAGGTGATTGAGATTGTTGATGTTACACCGTTACCTCACAACGGATGCCGTCCTCCCAAGCGTCGTCGTGTGTAATTAGGAGCAGAAACCAAGTTTTATTTAGAATTTTATTCATTATGGCAAGATATATTGGACCGAAATCAAGAATTGCACGTCGTTTTGGTGAAGCCATTTTCGGCGCTGACAAAGTTTTGTCTAGGAGAAACTTCCCTCCTGGACAGCATGGCAACAACCGTCGCAGAAAGATGTCTGAGTACGCAGTCATGCTGGCAGAGAAGCAGAAAGCCAAGTACACATACGGTGTTCTTGAGCGCCAGTTCCGTAACATGTTTGAGAAGGCTGCCAAGGCTGAGGGTATCACCGGTGAGGTGCTGCTTCAGAATTTGGAGTGTCGCTTGGACAATGTTGTGTTCCGTCTTGGTATTGCTCCCACCCGTGCAGCTGCCCGCCAGTTGGTAGGTCACAAGCATATTGTTGTGGACGGCAAGGTGGTTAACATTCCCTCTTATTCCGTGAAGCCCGGACAGATTATCGGCGTTCGTGAGAAGTCTAAGTCACTTGAGGTTATCGAGGCTGCTTTGGCTGGTTTCAACCACAGCAAGTATCCTTGGATTGAGTGGGATCAGAACACAAAGAGTGGTAAGTTGTTGCACAAACCTGAGCGTGCCGACATTCCCGAAAACATCAAGGAGCAGTTAATCGTTGAGTTGTACTCTAAATAATCATTAAGTCAATGGCGATATTAGCATTTCAAAAACCCGACAAAGTCGTAATGTTGGAGGCAAACGACAGATTCGGCAAGTTCGAATTCCGTCCGTTGGAGCCCGGCTTTGGTGTTACCATTGGTAACTCATTGCGCCGCATTCTTCTTTCTTCGCTTGAGGGCTTTGCCATCAACACCATCCGTATTCAGGGTGTTGAGCATGAGTTTTCCTCAGTTCCAGGAGTAAAGGAGGATGTCACCAACATTATCTTGAATCTGAAGCAAGTCAGGTTCAAGCAAGTAGTAGAAGAATTCGAGAACGAAAAAGTCAGTATCACGGTCGAGAATTCTACTGAGTTCAAAGCCGAAGATATCGGCAAGTATCTGACTGGATTTGAAGTGTTAAACCCCGATTTGGTGATTTGTCATTTAGATTCTAAAGCTTCAATGCAGATTGAACTTACAATCAATAAGGGACGCGGATACGTTACTGCTGATGAAAATCGCGAGTTCTGCACCGACTTGAATGTAATAGCAATCGATTCTATTTACACTCCCATCCGTAATGTCAAGTACAGCGTGGAGCCTTATCGTGTGGAGCAAAAGACCGACTATGATAAGCTTGTGCTGGAGGTGACAACGGACGGTTCCATACACCCGAAGGATGCGCTGAAAGAGGCTGCGAAAATTCTCATCTATCACTTCATGCTGTTCTCTGACGAAAAGATTACGTTGGAGAATACCGATGCAGAGGGCAATCAGGAGTTTGATGAGGAGGTATTGCACATGCGCCAACTGCTGAAAACACGTTTGGTGGATATGAACCTCAGTGTTCGTGCCCTCAACTGTCTGAAGGCTGCCGATGTGGAGACGCTCGGTGACTTGGTACAGTACAATAAGACCGACCTTTTGAAGTTCCGCAACTTTGGTAAGAAATCGCTCACCGAGCTTGATGATTTGCTGGAGAGTCTGAATCTGTCGTTTGGAACTGATATCACAAAATACAAACTTGACAAGGAGTAATCTTTCTCAGAGTAAGATAGGCTATTCCCTCTGTCAAATAAAAGAAAAAAGAAAAAATGAGACACAATAAGAAATTCAACCATCTGGGTCGTACTGCAGATCATCGTGCTGCCTTGCTCGCGAACTTGGCAATCTCGTTGATTATGCACAAAAGAATCACTACGACCCTCGCCAAGGCAAAGGCCTTGAAGAAGTATGTAGAACCCCTCATCACCAAGTCAAAAGATGACTCTACCAACTCTCGCCGTGTTGTGTTCAGCTATCTGCAGAACAAAGAGGCTCTGAAGGAGTTGTTTGGTGTAGTGGCAGCCAAGGTAGGCGATCGTCCTGGTGGCTATACCCGTATCATCAAGTTGGGTGTACGTCAAGGCGACGCTGCTCCTATCTGCTTCATTGAACTTGTTGACTTTGATGAGAATATGGCTAAGACCGATGGTGCCAAGAAAAAGAGCACTCGTCGTTCCCGCAAGTCTTCAAAGGCTGCTGAGGCACCTGTTGCTGAAGCACCTGCAGCAGAGGCTCCCGCTACTGAAGCATCTGCAGCAGAAGAAGCAAAGGCTGAATAAATATTTGTCGTGGATTACACTTAATCCATATATACCCCATCAAGAGAAGCATACCCTAAACGGTGTGCTTCTTTTTTGTTGTACAATTGTTTTATCGTAGTTCGAGTGTTTTGGTCGTATCGTACAATTAAGATGCAGTATATTTCCTTTGTTCATTATTGCTTCTTTATTGTTTCCATTTTCTTTCTCCAATCATGTTATTCCTGCAAAAAGTGTTAAAACATGGAGGCAAGTTAATGTTTGTTCTTCATTTTCTATAACTTTGAACCATCTAACGTGCAAATTCAGAAATCATTATGAGAAAGATATTTTTCCTGTTATTGGTCATCCCTTTGCTGTTGGGCAGTTGTGGTACATATACCGGTGAGGGTGCATTTGTAGGCAGTCAGATAGGCGCTATTGTAGGCAGTGCCATCGGAGGCATCAATGGTGGTCCCCGTGGTGCCGATGTAGGCACGCTGGTAGGTATGGCGAGTGGAGCTGTGGTAGGTGCAGCTGTCGGAAATGCAGCGGACCGTGCCCAGCAAGAGCGTTATGCCCGGTATCAGGAGCAGCGCGATATTGCCTATCGCGACCCGCAGTATTCCCGTAGCGGTCATACTTATGGCAGTCAGCAGTATTCTTCTGCTGATGAGAGTGGTTTTGACCCCAACAACGGAGGTGACGACCGTATAGAGTTCGAGTCCTCATCCTCTCCCTCTCCTGTTCCCCAGTATCAGGTTCGCTCCACTGTATCTCCCACAACGGTCACTTCAGAGAGTGTCACCTTGGATCAACTGGCTTCGCTCCGCGAGAAATATACAATCCGTTACAACTCGCTGGTAGAGATATGCAATGCATCGTTTGTTGACAATGACGGGGACGGCAGATTGAAAGCAGGAGAAGAAAGCAGGGTGTCCTTTGATGTGATGAACCGTTCAGAACGTCCTATCTTCGGTGTCACCCCCACTGTCATTGAGACTACAGGTTGCAAGCATGTGTTTGTCTCTCCTTCGGTCAAAGTTGAGCGTATAGAACCAGGCAACGGCATTCGCTATACCGCTACGGTCAAGGCAGGCAAGCGCCTCAAGGATGGTGAGATAGTAATACAGGTTGCGGTGGCTCAGGGAGACAATGAGATTACTTCTCAGATTAAGGAGTTCCGAATCCCCACCATCCGCGGTAAGCGATAAAGCTCCGTGGAGTTATTGTAGCCCTTGTCTCATATATGGGGTTCATCCTACCTTTTGCCTTTCGGCTTCCTTTTCCTCACCATGTCCATGGATGTCGGCATTATGTGACTTTTGGTTTGACGAAAACTTTCTTATAGTCGTCTGTCTTCCCTTTTTTCGGTAACACCCGGCAATAATTTTTGTTCACAGTTTTCCTGTGATAATTGTGCGTAAATAGAAAAAACTGTGTAACTTTACACATTTCAAACGCTTGCAGCTGAATTTATGTTTTATAACAGAATGATGGAAAGACTTATATCGAGAATCTCGGTCATGGTGGTTGCCGTAGTATGCAGTGAGGTGCTATGGGCACAGCCGACAGTAAAATCGGGTTTTGAAGAACTTGATGCTTGGACGGAAAAGTGTCATCAAGAGCGTCCACGCACATTGGGTTATCCCTGTAATCAGGTGTCTGACCTTACTGGGTTCTACAAGTGGTACACTGACAATGGGATGGAGAACTTTCTGATAAACAATGCAGGTGACCCCTTTGGCAAAGTGGGGGCACTTTCCTCGGCAAAGTTTGAGCGTGAGGTGATAGAATACTTTGCGCCAAAATACGGTTTCTCCACCGATGACCTTTGGGGAATGGTCACCATGAGCGGTACCGACGGAAATAATCACGGCATTTATTTTGGTGCCAACTATCTGAAGCATCTTACAGGGAAACAGCCCATTGTGTATGTTTCTGATGAGGCGCATTACAGCAACTATCGTCTGTGCGACTTGCAGAACCTTGATGTGCGTCTTGTCAAAAGCGATGCAATGGGGCGCATGATACCCGATTCTCTGGAGGCTGCGCTCGACACATCGCGCCCCTGTCTAATGATATATGCCATGGGAAGTACATTCAAGGGGGCCATCGACGACCAGCCGGCACTGAACAAGGTGCTGGCACGCCATCCGGAAGTGGCGGTGTACAGACATATTGATGCAGCCCTCTTCGGAGGCTACCTGCCTTTCACCAAGTACCGTCAACTGGTGGACAGGAGGGAAACGGAATATGAGTCCATCTCCATCAGCGGTCACAAGTTCTTCGGTATCGACAGTCCGTGTGGCCTGTTCATCACCACGCGCCACATCTATGAGAACCAGACAACCTTTGACATTCCCTATCTTAATGCCAACATGCGCATGATCAGTTGTTCGCGCTCAGGCATAGAGCCGCTGAAATTCTGGTGGCTCATCAGGAACGTTGGCGACAAGGGATGGACAGCACAGGCAAACCGTATGCTGGAATGTACCATCTATCTGAAGGAGCGGCTTACAGGCATCGGGTGGAAATGCTGGAGCAATGAATACAGCAATACCGTGTTTTTCACACGTCCTGATGACAGTATCGTGGCTCGGTTTAATCTTGCCAACAGCAACGACCCGCGCTTTGGTGGCAGATTGTCGCACGTAGTAGTGATGCAGCATGTGACAAAGGAAGCCATTGACGGCTTTGTGGATGCCTTAAAGTCACAGGGGAAGGAAGAATAGAAATGTCAGAATAAAGGGGGCACAGGATTCGCCGCCAATGAGAACAAACTGGAGAACATGAACGAAGATACAATCTGCGCTATTGCCACAGGACAAGGGGGAGCGATAGGCGTCATCAGGATATCAGGTCCAAAAGCCTTTGACATTGCGGATGCCATATTCACGGCTAAAGGGAAACAAAAGGAGCCATTGAGAGAGAAAGCCACGCATACACTGACCTACGGTGTGGTGCATGACAAGCGGGGAGAAACCATCGACGAGGTGCTGGCATCGGTATTCAGGGCGCCTCACTCATATACTGGAGAGGATGCAGTGGAACTAGCTTGCCATGCCTCACCCTATATCATGCAGCAGGTGATGCAGCAACTCACAGGAAACGGATGCCGGCTGGCTATGGCTGGGGAGTTTACACAACGTGCCTTTCTCAACGGCAAGATGGATTTGAGTCAGGCAGAGGCAGTGGCAGATGTGATTGGCTCAACCACACAGGCGGCACACCGCATGGCAATGAACCAGATGAAAGGAGCCTTCAGCCGCCAACTGGCAACGCTGAGGGAGAAACTGCTGACACTGACCTCGCTGCTGGAACTGGAGATAGACTTCTCTGACCATGAAGAACTGGAGTTTGCCAATCGCGATGAACTGAGGCAGCTGGCGGGCGAGGTGCAGGGTGTAATCAGCCGACTGACCGACTCTTTCAGTACGGGCAATGCCCTCAAAAGAGGAGTGCCCGTGGCGATTGTAGGAGAGACGAACACGGGAAAGTCCACGTTACTCAACGTCCTGGTGGGGGAGGAGAAAGCCATTGTGAGCGACATTCATGGTACCACAAGGGACGTGATAGAAGATATAGTGAGCATCAATGGCACCGCTTTCCGCTTCATCGACACCGCTGGCATCAGGAAGACCACGGACACCATAGAGAACCTGGGCATTGAACGCACTTACCAAAAACTGGAACAGGCCACCATCGTGCTGTTGCTCGTTGATGCCACGCAGGCACGGAAGCAATATCAGTCGCTTGCCCCGAAAATCATACCATTGTGTCAGGACAAGACGCTCATCATCGTGGTGAACAAAAGTGACCTTACCGAACAGCAAATCACAAACGGTGAGTTACTTGTCAGCGATATGGATTGCTGTCAGGGAAGACCAAACCGTCAAGGATTACAGGCAGAACACATCCCGCAAGAGAAACACATCATACATATATCTGCCAAAACAGGGGAGGGTATCGAATTCCTGAAACAACGTATAGTTGAAGCCGCCTGTCTGCCGGAACTTACAGAGAACGATGTGGTGGTGACCAATATACGCCACTACGAAGCGCTGACACACGCCTTGGAAGCCATCACCCGTGTAAACGAAGGGCTGGACGGAGGTCTCCCATCAGACCTTATCTCACTGGATTTGCGCGAATGTATCCATCATATTGCTACCATTACAGGAGGAGAAATAACCACAGATTCCGTGCTAACAACCATATTTTCAAGATTTTGCGTCGGAAAATGATATTATGGCTGTCCGCTAAAAAACTTGAGTGGACAGCAATAATCAACTTACGGACACTTTGTTAATTGTAGCTGGGGATTGTGGCTTCGGCTTCGAAAATAAAGAGTACTATGAGCAGATGGTTAGACGAAATGTCAGGCGAATGAACCAAGCCAACAATTGGATTGTGTTTGTGCGAGGTAATCATGATAATCCTGCTTATTTTGATGGAGTAATGTTCAACTTCAAACGCTTCATCGCTGTTCCTGATTATACCATTCTACAAGCCTGTAATCATACCATCCTTTGTGTTGGTGGAGCTATCTCTATTGACCGTATTGTCGCATAAATGAATGGAATAAACGCAAATACCGTGTTCATTCAAATGAGTCACAAGAAAAAGATATTTCTCGCAATTTATAT
>JBJEKQ010000123.1:0-5639 GCA_051878715.1 Prevotella sp. | reverse complement strand
AGAATGCCTCCATCGGTGTGGCTTCAAAGAGCGGCAAGAGCTATATCCACTCGGGAGGTCACTCCATCACCAACCCTTGGGGCGGAGAGCAGGACCCCTTCCTCGAAAGCATGGCGGCAGCAGCACAGGCGGTACACGACTATTTTGGCGGCAAGGTGCTCTACATCAATGTGATGAACAACCTATCCATCGACTGCGACTGTGACGGCAATCCCCACCAGCCCGAAATGGCTGACGTCGGCATACTCGCCTCCACCGACCCCATCGCCCTCGACAAGGCATGTCTCGACCTCGTGTTCAACCACGACAACACCACGGGAGATACCGCAGTGCCTCTGCAGAACCGCATCAACAGCCTTCACGGCACATGGACAGTGGAATATGGCGAGAAAATCGGGTTAGGCACACAGGCATACACGCTGATTGACCTCGATGACCAGACGGGCATCGACAAGAACGTCAGCGACAAGGGCACACCTATATATAATGTATATACCATCGACGGGAAGCGTATGCTTGCAAGAGCCAAAAGCCTGTCAGCGTTAGATACAGGCATGTATATCGTAAACGGGAAAAGGACTACGGTAAAATGAATATCAGACACATCATCACACTTGCATTGACTTTGTCTAAAGCAGGCAGCACCTCAGCAAAGCACGAACAAGTTCGGCTCTGCATTCGGTTTGCACTGCTATTGGCATTCACACTGTTGAGTGTCAACGCCCAAACAACGAACAACGCCCAAACAAACAACATGATGAACGAAAGCAAACTGACCCTTCGCCAACTGTCCTTGGCGGAATGCGCATGCCTTGAAGCCCAAGGCGACTTGACAAGACTGGATGCAGCCATCCGCAAAGCCCTGGACAACGGGGTGACAGTGAACGAACTGAAGGAGGCTTTCTCGCAACTCTATGCCTATACGGGTTTCCCACGTTCGCTCAATGCACTCAACACACTGAAAAGCGTGCTTGACGACCGCAGGGCACAAGGCATCACGGACAATGAAGGCAAACCATGGAAAAGACCCGGGGTGTGGGACGATGCCGCCGAAGCACTGAAGAGAGGAACGGAGGTACAGTCGCGGCTCGTCGGCGGCAAGCCTTACAATTACGATTTCTGTCCACAGGATGACCATTATCTGAAAAGCCACCTCTTCGGCGACATCTTTGCCGGCAACCAACTGTCGGAGGCTGACCGTGAGATTGTGACGGTGGCTGCCCTTTCGGGCATGAAAGGCGTGGAGCCCCAACTTGCCTCACACAAACGGGGTGCAGTGGCAATGGGCAACACCCAGGAGCAGGTGGACGAACTCTGCGCATGGCTCGATGCCGAAGGACTTACCTTGAAAAGCGAGTTCGGGAAAGGAGAACCCAATGTGAACTATGCCCGGTACTTCAATGGCAACAGTTATCTTGCACCTCTGCGCCCCAAGAACCTTGCCGAAAACGACAAGACCGTACAAGGCTACAGCAACGTGACCTTTGCACCCGGTTGCCGCAACAACTGGCACATCCATCACGGGGCGCACCAGATTCTCATCTGCATCAGCGGCAAAGGATGGTATCAGGAATGGGGAAAGCCAGCCGTCGCCCTTTATCCCGGTGACGTCATCGACATCCCGGAAGGCGTGAAGCACTGGCACGGTGCACAACGTGACTCATGGTTCCAGCACATCGCCACCCACGTCAAGACAGGCGGCGAAGAAACAAACGAGTGGTTGGAGCCTGTGAGCGAAGAAGCAGAGGCGGAAATTTAGTGATGCTAAAAAATATCTTGGTACGATTTGTAATTTGTCAAGCATGTTGTCAGAGTCTCATCTTTTTGGCTGTTTTGAATTCTCTCATCAGTCATGTAGCCCGCTACACTCCTTCTTCGGGCATCCAAAACATCTCAAAAAACTGAGGTAAATCGTACCAGGTTATTTTCACCATCACTTACGGAACCCACATAGAGTAATCTTTTCCCCAATCTCCGAATTAAGTTAAATGATTTTAAACCAAGGAGATTTATACGTTTCGCGGCTCTGATTCATATATTTGTCGGAAATAATTTGTACCTTTACAGGGATTTTGAATTTCCGTAAATGAAGAAAGCCGCGAACATAATCATTCCTTTTCTGGCATTATTGATAACGATAGTGCCCGCCATACCGCATCATCATCATGAGGATGCGGTATGTATGATTATGGAACGCTGCGAATCGGACAACACCTTCAATGATGAACATACCGCCCATCATGGAGACGACAAAGGCGATGACTGCCATGTCCTTTGCATAAAGAACATCAAGTCGCTGGCAGCCAAATCCATCATCTTGAATGATGGGGATGAAGTTCTTCTGCTTCCTCTGTTATTTACGCTGTTTGACGAGTTGTTTGCCTGTACCCAAGAGCGCGACGAATCGCTTTGTGACAGGTATTGCAACTTATACAAGTCATTTGACGGTGGAGGACTTATTTCACTTAGAGCACCACCACATTTCCTTTCTTCGACACTTCTATAAAAAAGAAGCTGTAAAGTATCCTTTTAATTCACAGGCAACCCGTAGGATTACGGGGGCAAGTGATGATTGTATTTTATGGTCATAAAATGAAGAAAGAAATGAAAATCAATCAATATATCATAATAACAACCTCAGTCGCTGTATGTTGTCTGTTTGCAGGATGTGGCGCACATACAGACGGACACAGGCATGACAACGAGGCGGCAGATGAAAAGCATAGTGACGAAATAATTTTCACACAGCGACAGGCAGAGGCTGCCGGAATAGAATTTGAGACCGTGACTCCGAGCGAGTTCTGCAATGTAATTAAGGTAAGCGGACAGATACAGTCACCAATGGGCGAGGAACATACAGTATGCGCCACCACCGACGGTATCGTGTCGTTCGCCAATCCGTCCATCACCGACGGCACTGCCATAGGCGCAGGACAAACCATCGTGACCATCTCCGCCAAGAAACTGCAAGATGGCGACAACGCACAGAAGGCGAGAGTGGCATTCGAAACGGCGGAGAGGGAATATAAGCGTGCCGAGGCACTGGCTGCCGACAAGATTATCTCAACAAAAGAGTTTGAACAGGTGCGAATGCGTTATGAAACGGCAAAGGCGACATACGAGGGAATGGCTCAAAGCATGACAGCCAACGGTGTGAAGGTGACATCGCCCATCAACGGATATGTCAAGAACAGGCTGGTAAGGCAAGGGGATTACGTCTCCGTAGGCGACCCTATTCTCACCGTCACACAAAACCGCAGACTGCAACTGCGTGCCGAGGTGCCGGAGAACAGTGTAAGGTATCTGCGGAATGTCAGCAGTGCCAATTTCAAGGTGGCATACGACAATACCACCTACAAGTTGGCAGACCTGAACGGCAAACTCCTTTCCTACGGCAAATCTTCATCCACAAACAACTTCTACGTCCCAGTGACCTTCGAGTTTGACAACGTGGGCGACATTGTAGCAGGAGCATTTGCCGAAGTCTTTCTGCTCTCCAATCCAAGAAAAGATGTCCTGTCCGTACCACTGAGTGCCTTGACCGAGGAACAGGGCGTGTATTACGTATATGTGCAGGTGAAGGACGAGAAGGAAGCATATTTCAAGACGGAGGTCAAGACCGGTCAAGACAATGGCGACAGGATAGAGATTACAAAGGGGTTGAAGCCGGGGGATAAAGTAGTGACAAAGGGGGCATACCAAGTCAAGTTGGCTGCAACCTCATCCGCCATACCCGAAGGGCACAGCCATTGATTAACCACCAAAAGACAGAAGAATCATGCTGAACAAAATTATCAAGTTCTCATTGAATAACCGCCTTTTGGTGCTGGTGGCTTCCGTGTTGCTTATGCTCGGCGGCATCTACACCGCCACCAACATGGAAGTGGACGTGTTTCCCGATTTGAACGCGCCCACTGTGGTTGTCATGACCGAAGCCAAAGGCATGGCTCCCGAAGAGGTGGAGCGGTTGGTCACTTTCCCCATAGAGACTGCCGTAAACGGAGCCACCGACGTGCGCCGTGTACGTTCTTCCTCAACCACAGGTTTCTCAATCGTGTGGGTGGAGTTCAACTGGGGCACTGACATATATAAAGCCCGTCAGATAGTATCAGAAAAACTGGCGGTGGTGAGGGACGAGTTGCCACAGAATGTAGGCAATCCAACATTGGGACCGCAATCATCCATTTTGGGCGAACTGATGTTGGTGGAACTCACTGCCGACACCACTTCCATGCAACAGCTCCGCACCATAGCCGACTGGAACATACGCCCACGTATATTGGCGACAGGCGGTGTGGCTCAGGTCACCGTATTGGGAGGGGAAATCAAGGAATACCAGATACTGCTCAATCCCGACAGGATGAAGCATTACGGTGTGGGACTGAATGAAGTGCTGGCGGCTGTGCAGGACATGAACCAGAACGCTGCCGGAGGTGTACTCTATGAATACGGCAATGAATACATCATACGTGGAATGCTCTCCACCAACGACACTGAAAAACTGTCGAAGTCGGTGGTCAAGACCATAGACGACGTGCCTGTCTATCTTGACGCAGTGGCGGAAGTGAAGGTCGGCAACCGTGCCCCCAAGATGGGTGTGGCGTCATACAACGGCAAGCCGTCGGTGGTGATGACCGTCACCAAACAGCCAAACACCAGTACGCTGGACTTGACCGAACAGTTGGACAAGACACTGGCAGATGTGCAGAAAACATTGCCCGCAGACATTAAGATGAGCACCGACGTGTATCGCCAGTCAAGGTTTATCGAAAGCTCCATCAACAATGTCAGGGATGCACTGTTTGAGGGCGGTGTCTTTGTCGTCATCGTCCTGTTCCTGTTTCTTATGAATATCCGCACCACCGTCATCTCTCTCGTGACGATACCACTGTCATTGGTTGCCTCCATACTTGCCCTCCAAATGATGGGACTGACCATCAACACGATGAGCCTTGGCGGAATGTGTATAGCCATCGGTTCGTTGGTGGACGATGCCATCGTCGATGTGGAGAATGTGTATAAGCGGTTGCGAGATAACCGACGCACGAAGCAAGAGCAGAGTGGAACCTGCTCCAACTATGCCTTGCGAGAAGGAGGAAGCCCGAAGGGCAACCGCAGCCTACCCAAAGCTCAGAGGCGAAGGGTGATGGATGTGATATACGACGCTTCGAGGGAAGTGCGTATGCCCATACTCAATTCCACACTGATCATCGTGGCAAGTTTTGTTCCCCTCTTCTTCCTCTCGGGCATGGAAGGCCGTATGCTTGCCCCTCTCGGCATAGCGTTCATCGTGGCACTCTGTTCCTCCACGCTCGTTGCCCTCACGCTCACTCCCGTACTGTGCAGCTATCTCTTGGGAAAGAGCAAACGGAATGGCGACAAGGAGGACAGGGAACCGTTTGTCGCCCGAAAACTGAAAGGGATTTATTCGGTTGCCTTGCAGTGGGTAATCGGCCATCGCCGTTGGGTGTTGGGAGTGACAGGAGCGGCACTTGTGGCGGCACTTGTTGTATTCTCCACATTGGGGCGCAGTTTCCTGCCGCCTTTCAATGAGGGATCATTTACCGTGAATATCAGTACGCTGGCCGGAATATCGTTGGAGGAATCCGACCGCATAGGACGAATGGCGGAAAAGGCAT
>JBJEKQ010000122.1:0-5680 GCA_051878715.1 Prevotella sp. | reverse complement strand
CCTTGCCGAAGTAGTTCTTCACGAGAGTCTGCACGGCAGGAATACGGCTTGAACCTCCTACCAGGATTACCTCGTCGATGTCACTCACGTTGAGTTTGGCATCGCGCATGGCGTTCTGGCAAGGCACGAGACAGGCCTGTATCAGATTGTGTGCCAGCTGCTCGAACTTGGCTCTTGTCAGCGTCTTCACCAGGTGCTTGGGCACTCCGCCTACGGGCATGATGTAGGGCAGGTTGATTTCCGTGGATGTGGAACTTGACAGCTCTATCTTGGCTTTCTCGGCAGCCTCCTTCAGTCGCTGCATCGCCATGGGGTCCTGACTCAGGTCGGCACCCTCGTCGTTCTTGAACTCCTGAACGAGCCAGTCGATGATTACCTGGTCGAAGTCGTCACCTCCCAGATGGGTGTCGCCATTAGTAGAGAGCACCTCGAACACACCGCTACCGAATTCCAGGATGGAAATATCGAATGTACCTCCACCAAGGTCAAACACGGCAATCTTCATCTCCTTATTGGCTTTATCTACACCGTATGCCAAAGCGGCAGCAGTAGGCTCGTTCACGATACGGCGCACATTAAGTCCGGCTATCTGACCAGCCTCTTTAGTGGCCTGGCGCTGTGAGTCAGAGAAGTAGGCAGGCACGGTAATCACGGCATCTGTCACCTCCTGTCCCAGATAGTCTTCTGCAGTCTTCTTCATCTTCTGGAGCACCATGGCAGAGATTTCCTGCGGTGTATAGTTGCGGTCGTCTATCTTCACACGGGGATAGCCACCTTCGTTGATTACATCGAAAGGTACACGACCCACTTCTTTCTCCACCTGCTGCCAGTTCTCGCCCATGAAGCGCTTGATACTATACACAGTCTTCTTAGGATTGGTGATGGCCTGACGCTTGGCGGGGTCGCCCACCTTTCTTTCGCCACCTTCCACAAAACCTACCACAGAAGGAGTGGTTCTCTTTCCTTCGCTGTTAGCGATTACCACGGGTTCGTTACCCTCAAAAACGGCTACACAAGAGTTTGTTGTACCCAAGTCGATTCCAATAATCTTTCCCATAATTGTATTGTTTTTATTTTTTGTTATTACTTGTTTGATACCCGCTGACGCGGTCTGATGTCACTCTTTCTCATGCAAAGCGTATGCCAAACCGACTTTTTCCCTCAAAAAAGCGTCATTTGTTCCGCCATTTTGTCATATATTCAGAAGAATTTTCTTACTTTTGCAGCACATGACGTGTAGATGCCATGTCATGAATGACATATTTTCCATGGATTTCAAAATCGTTATCATGATGAAAAGAACAATCATTTGCCTTGCCTGGATGATGGGAGCACTAACCGCCCTTGCCCAGAACGATTACATCGTAAAAACTAAAGGTGCCAAGAAGGTGGAAACCACCTCCCGGGCGGAAGGATCAGCCGGAGAAGCAGAACAGGAGAAAGAGCCTGAGGACTTCATCGCCGCCAACTTCAAGTTCCGCGCCTTGTGCGACTGGACACCGGGCATGCGCTTCATGGTGATTCCCGACAAGATGGACTATATCGTAAACACGTTCTGCGACGCTGCCACCGACAAGGAGGTGGGCAACGGAGTGATGCGCAACCGTATAATGGAATATACAGGGCACTCCACCAACAGCATCGGACGCTCTACGGTCAACTTCAAGTGTCTGGATGACGGCAAGGACTACTACTACCTGATTCCCAACGGCTCTTTCGAAGAATACTGCTACAACAAGATGGGGGTGCCCACGCTGGCTTATCTGGGCGATATAGATGTGGCACGCGAGAAACTCAAAGGACTGACCGTAGCCACCAACACAAGCACCTATTACGTGGATACCGAACTCAACGGCGACGGTGTGGAAGCCATTGAGGTGCCTATGGGCACGGTGGTGGAGATTGTCAACGCGGGTGTTGGCACCAGACAGTTTCCCGTCAAACTGATTGTGGCGGACAAGAGCGGCAAAGAGTTTTTCCAGAACCTTGCTATCAGCCGCACCAACTGCGGCATGCGTGATGATGAGTTCGAGGGCGACAACCAGGTTCACCTTATCAGGAAAGCATTCATCCTGCCCGATGACAAGGAACTTGCCGCCGGTATCTACGCTCCCTATATAGGAAAGAAGGTGTACACCAAATACAACACCAAGATGAACCTGAAAGACGGGACAGAGACAAGCGTTGACCGTCTTACCTCGTTCACCGTCCACAACATGACAGCGGTGGCAAACGGCAGCCGCGTGCGCGTCACATTAAATAATATAGAGGACGGGACACAACTGACCAAGGAGGTAATCATGACAAACAAGAGTATTATAGGCGATATTGACGGACAACGCGAAGACTACTTCAACTATCTCTTTGGCGAGGGCGATATATGGGAGGGCAAGAAGATTTCTGCCGAGCACCGCACACTGATACGCCAAGGCAAGGTAGAGAAAGGGTTCACCCAAAAAGAGGTGCTGATGTCAAAGGGCAATCCCCAGCGCCGCTACAAGAGCCGTAACGGGCAGACGCACTGGGTGTATGAAAACGGACTGATTGTGAAATTCAACCGACAAGGTACCGTTCTCTGACCCATCAGTGCCGACCAACCGCAAAAAAAGGCGGGCTCTCTGTACATCTGACCTCACTGGCAGTTTGCAGAGAGCCCGCCTTCCATATCATAAGGAAGAGTGCCTGCTATTTCTCATCCACCTCTTCCAGCACTTTCTTCAGCAGGTTCCAGAATGGTTCCACGGTTTCTATCAGCGCACGCTCCTGGGTAGTGTGAGGCGAGCAAATGGTGGGACCGAACGACACCACATCCAGATGGGGATATTTGCCAAGGATGATAGAGCACTCCAATCCGGCATGATCTATCTGCACGATGCCGTCCGTACCGTTCTGTTCCTTGTATGCCTTGAGCATGGTGTGCAGCAACGGACTGTTGGGATTGGGGTCCCATCCGGAATAGCTGCCACTCATCTCCACCTTCATGCCAGCCATGCCAAAACAGCTTTCCAGCATGGTTGCCACATACTCTTTCATGTCTTCTCGGGCACTGCGCGCCAATATCTCTATCTTTGCCTCCCCGCCACTGATGTTGATGATGGCAAGGTTGCTCGATGTTTCCACTACCTCAGGATAGGCGGGAATCATGCGTATCACCCCGTCGTGGGCGGCATAGATGGCATCTATCAGATTATCCTGAATCTCTTGAGGTATCTGTGTGGCAGGCGTTTCCACTGTCTCGGCATAAAACTCGATGCCCTCTTCAACACCCTTGTACTGGCTGATGAAATCCTCTTTCCAGGCAGCCACCAGTTCGTTGAGAGCCTCTACATTCTCCTTGGGCAGGGTCAGCACCACCTCAGCCTTGAAGGGGATGGCATTACGCATATTGCCTCCATGCCATTCCGTCAGCCTCGCCTCCGTATTCTGTATGGCGTCACGCACAAAGCGCACCATCAGCTTGTTGGCATTCGCCCTTCCGCAGTTTATCTCCAGTCCGGAATGTCCGCCTCTCAGTCCTTTTACTGTCACCTTCACAGCCACATCATCGGCATCGGTATCAACCTCCTTGTATGCCAGAGTGGCACATATATCCACACCTCCGGCACTACCTATCACGAATTTGCCCCATGCTTCCGAGTCAAGGTTCAGCAACAGGTCGCCCTGCAGTTCTCCTGCGGGCAGAGCAGTAGCTCCGAAGAGTCCCGTCTCTTCGTCGGCGGTAATCAGCGCCTCCACGGGTCCGTGCTTCAACGTCTTGTCTTCCATCACTGCCATGATGGCAGCCACTCCCAGTCCGTTGTCGGCGCCAAGGGTAGTATTACGTGCCTTCACCCAGCCGTCTTCCACATAGGCCTGAATAGCGTCTGTCTCGAAATCATGGTTGCTGCCGGGCGACTTCTGTGGCACCATGTCCATGTGTGCCTGCAGTATCACTCCCTTCCTGTTTTCCATTCCAGGACTGGCGGGTTTTCTCATCACGATGTTTTCAGCGGAATCCTTAAAGGCTTCCACACCTGCCTTGGCGGCAAAGTCGAGCAGGAACTGCTGTATTTTCTCCAAGTGTCCTGACGGACGAGGTACTTGTGTCAAGGCGTCGAAGTTGCGCCACACACATTCAGGATTCAAGTTTTTTATCATCATTGGTTAAATTTGGGGTTAGACTATAGGAGTTTTCCATCGAGAGGGCTATCCATGCCCACACGCCGAGCAGCACCACCAGAATCGTTTGCAGGGTGTGCACGATGAGCACAAAATACAGGGCCTCTGTCTCTGCCACGCCATAGAGTATAAGCATCGTCTTCACGGCGAAATGCCACGGACCGGCTCCGTTGGGCGTGGGTACTATCACGGCGACGCTGCCCACCACAAAGGTGACCAGCGCGCATACCAGTCCCAGATGGGCGGTGGAGTCGAAGCAGAAGAAGGTAAGGTAATAGTGCAGGAAATACGAGCCCCATATCCCTACGGTGAAGAATATATAGCGACACACATGCTGTGTATGCAGCAGCGACACCACGCCCTGCCAGATGCCCGAGAGGGTGGCTTTCACCTTATTGTATATAGAGAGTTTGCGCAGCAACACATGCAGCAGCCACAGTACCGCCACGGCACATATCAGCGTCACGGCATAACCCGTGGGAGAAAACTGGCGCAAGATGCTGTCCATACTGGTGCCCGTGCGATGGAAAAAGGTGACAAACACGGGCAACTGGCACAACAGGGTTACCGCCGTAAGCAGCAGAATAAACAGGGAGTCAACAGCACGTTCGGTGACCA
The DNA here is from genome assembly GCA_051878715.1 of Prevotella sp. Taxonomy (GTDB): domain Bacteria; phylum Bacteroidota; class Bacteroidia; order Bacteroidales; family Bacteroidaceae; genus Prevotella. The sequence goes on along the minus strand of JBJEKQ010000122.1, from coordinate 904 downwards.
CGGTACCCAGTGCCTTGGAGAATGACACGCCGTCGTAGCGCTTCAGCACGCCACAACGGGTGAACTCGCCCACACGGGGGACAAGAAGGCTGGCGGCATACGACAGAAAGATGGCATACACCGAGGTGCTGCGGCGTGCATGTTCGCCGAGGGGTTCCAGAGTGAGTTGCCAGCGCCACGCCCTGAACATCTGTGCCAGCACGCCGAAAGGCATGGAAAGCAGCATCCAGGTCCAGCCCATCTCGTGCAGCAGCACGTGCCTCACCTGCTGGAAATCGAAATTGCGGTACATCCAATAGAGGATAGCACCGCCCAACACCAAGGGCATCACTATCTTCACCACGACATTCGCTATATGTTTCCAGTTTATCATCCGGTATTCTCTTTATACACCGCTTTAGCATGACAAAGGTACTGCGTATTTTCAAGAAAGCCAAAGAAAGAGGCAAATAATGGCTCTCCGTTTGGTATATTTCGTGCAAAATCGTACCTTTGCACCTATGATAAAACAAGTAAGACCAAAGAAAAACTTAGGACAGCATTTCCTTGTCGATCTGAACATAGCCCGCAGGATAGCCGACACGGTGGATGCCTGCAGCGGCATTCCCGTACTTGAGGTGGGGCCCGGCATGGGCGTACTGACACAGTATCTGATGCAGAAAGAGCGCCCTTTCAAAGTGGTGGAGATTGACAGCGAGAGCGTGACCTACCTGCACGAACACTTCCCCATACTGACAGACAACATCATCAGCGACGACTTCCTGCGCATGGACCTGCATCAGGTGTTCGACGGACAACCTTTTGTTCTTACAGGCAATTATCCCTACGACATTTCTTCACAGATTTTCTTCAAGATGCTCGACAACCGCGACCTTATCCCCTGCTGCACGGGCATGATACAGCG
>JBJEKQ010000121.1:0-26221 GCA_051878715.1 Prevotella sp. | reverse complement strand
ACAGGACCGCGACGGGAAATATTTCCTTTGTCATTTACAAGATGATGGGAAAACTGCTTGCAGATTTCAAGAATTTTGGCGAACTTTGTATATAAGTTGTGCATAAAATGATTCGTATTTAATAGTTTGGTCGCTACTAAAATACTAAAAATCAATGATATGCACAACTTTTTACTCATAAATTTTCTATAAATCTAATTCCGCCAACGGGTTTCTATAGAATTTTTATGTTATAAAATTTGGTTATTAACACAGTATCTCTTACATTATTACAATGTGTAACGTGATTTTGATGCAAGACTGTACTGTTGTTCCTGAATCAGTTCACAGATGCAAAAGTTAACAACTTGGGATAACAGACAGATTTGTTCTGCTTTACGGATTTATACCCCCCCCCCCATGATGTTTGAATATGTCGATAAAATACTTCAAGAATTGTTCGGATTTTCCTTTTCATTGTTCTGAATGTGCATATTTGTTGGAAAACGGATGAAAAAGTTTGGGTTTTTCTTTGTCGGTTGTAAAAAAGTGTTTACCTTTGCACTCGTTATTTAAACCCTATTTATTATTTAAAAAAGGAAAAGATTATGAAAAAGATTGTCTTGATGGCTGCTTTCGCAGTAGCAAGTATCGCAGCAAGTGCACAGGTTTATGTTGGTGGTAGCCTCGGTTTCGAGAGCCGTACAGCAGGTGAGGGTTCTAAGGCTTCTATGGCTTTCTCTATCGCACCTGAAGTAGGTTACAAGTTGAGCGACAACTTGGCAGTAGGTATCCAGCTCGGCTATTCTGCATCTAACGATGCGAAAGCAGAGGAAGTTGCTAAGAACGGTGTGGAGTCAATGGAAGGTAACAAGCCTGAGGGTGGCAAGACCTATGGAATCTTCAACGTTGCTCCTTATGTTCGTTACACCTTCGCTCAGACTGGTGCTGCTTCTTTCTTTGTGGATGGTGGCGTTTACGCTTCATTCCTCGTTGGTGGTGTTGACTCTTACAAAGGAACTGTGTTCGGTGTAGGTGTTCGCCCCGGTGTGAAGTTCGCTGCTTCTGAGAAGGTTGACGTAGTTGCTAAGCTCGGCTACCTTGGCTGGAAGGGTGGCAACAAGGACGCTCAGGCTAACGGATATGCCAAGAGTGCCTTCGGTATCAACGCCAACAACACCAACCTCGAACTTGGTATTCTCTACAACTTCTAATTTGAAAGTTTAGATTAGCAAGGTATAGCGCTCGGCCTTTTGGCCGGGCGTTTTTTATTTCGTTTGATGCTTGGGGAGTGTTTTTTTGTGGCAGGGATAGCCGTTTCTTGGGGTGTTTGTCGAAGTGTCTCTGTTATGCGAGCATCCTTTTCTTAATCCATAATGCCAGGATGGGGTCGCTTATCTCCATCCTTTTAGCGGCAACTGCCGTTATCAAGTCCTTTTCGGTCAGGGATTTCTTCAGTCTTGTGATGTTGGCTGCGGTGCCAAGGTGATATTTTTTCAGTATTGCCGATTGGGTGAATCCCGTGTTTACACCATCAGTCATTGCTTTCAGGAAGTTCATCTGATAGGAAGAAAGTTCTTCTGTCTGCTGTATGAACAGGGGTTCGCAGGCATCCAACAGTTTGTTGACAGCATACGACAGGTCATCTTCCGTGGCAGTTTCTTTGGTCTTTAGCCATACAAGCCATGACAGTTGCTGCACGTAGGAGGAATACCGCTCGGTGAGGTTGCATATCTCTCGGGCAAGAGTTTCCGGTATGTGCTTGCCCGTGGCTTCAAATCTGGCACAGATAAACTCCACCCAGTCGCTCTCGGAGATTTTCTGTAGATAGATGATGTCGCCAAAGCGGTAGAACGGATAGCTGTGGTTCTGGAACATGGTTTCCATGATGTGCTTTTTGCTCCCGTACAGACAGTAAGACACATGACGCTGCAACTGCCATACGCTGCGCAGCTTTTTCTGGAATGTCAGTGAGTCGGGAAAGTTGCCAATCTGTTGGAATTCGTCAATGCAAACCACTATTCTATACCCTTTTTCTTCGGCTATCCTTTCCGGCAATGTCAGGATGTCATCGGTAGTACTGTTGGAAGCGTTGTATTCTAAACTGAGGGAGAAATCGTTGAGCGGGTCTTGTCCGAAGCTTATTTTCGGAACAAATCTGCTCAGAAACACCTTGGTGTTCTCAATCCATTCCTCCCATCGGTTGGAGGTGGCTTTGACAACAGCTGTGGCAAACGCATTGATGAAGTCGTACTCTGAGCGGCAACTGAAAGCATCGATATGAGCTATCCTGATGCTGTCGTCTTCCACCAAGGTGCATACTTTATCCACCAAAGACGTCTTGCCCATACGGCGAGGGGATATGAGGATGGTGTTCACACCGTAGATGAAGTTCATCCTCAGTCTTTCAGTCTCTTCCCTGCGGTCGGTAAAGGCATCTCCCTCTACTCTGACTCCGAAAACGAACGGAGCTTCATCATGGTTTCTCATCGTTGTATCTCTCCTTTTTGTTCACAAAGATACATCATAATCCCGAATTAAACAAGGTTGTTTAAAACAAAGTTGTTTAAGTGATGATAAAAAAATAAGTTGGTACGATTTACCTCATATTTTTGAGATGTTTTGGATTCTCGAAGAAGGAGTGTAGTGGGCTACATGACTGATGAGAGAATTCAAAACAGCCAAAAAGATGAGGTGTTATCGTAAGAGATAAAAAATCCAAAGCGTACCAAGTTATTTTTTTTATCATCACTAAAATGTGCAAATCCGAGGGCGCACTCTGTACAGACATTTTTTGCACATTGTACAATCGGTGTGCGCAATTTACGTCCCGTTCCATTTAAAATACATTAAAACACTGCTCTTTTGTGCGTTTATTCTGATTGTTTAGCGTAATTTTGCATAAATAACGAGGAAAAAAGGTATATCATAATGTTTGAAAATTTAAGCGAAAGACTTGAACGGTCATTTAAAATACTGAAGGGTGAAGGTAAAATCACCGAGATTAACGTGGCCGAAACACTGAAGGATGTGCGCAGGGCACTGCTCGATGCCGACGTGAACTATAAGGTGGCAAAAACTTTTACTGATGGCGTGAAGAAGAAAGCCATGGGTATGAACGTGCTCACAGCAGTGAAACCCGGACAACTGATGGTGAAACTGGTGCACGACGAACTTGCCGAACTGATGGGCGGCAAGGCAGTGGAAATGAAGTTGGAAAGCAGGCCGGCCATCATCCTTATGTCTGGTTTGCAGGGCTCCGGTAAGACCACCTTCAGCGGAAAACTTGCCAATATGCTGAAAAACAAGCAGCACAAGAACCCCTTGCTGGTAGCTTGCGACGTGTATCGCCCAGCTGCCATCGAACAGCTCAAGGTGGTGGGACAGTCTGTGGGCGTGCCTGTATATAGCGAACCCGAGAGCAAGGACGTGGTGGCAATTGCGCATAATGCCATCCGGCAGGCGAAGCAGGAAAACTACAATGTGGTTATCATTGACACCGCGGGACGCTTGGCTGTGGATGAAGAGATGATGGACGAGATAGAGCGGCTGAAGAATGCTGTCAATCCCGACGAGACCCTTTTTGTGGTCGATTCCATGACCGGTCAGGATGCCGTCAACACCGCCAAGGAGTTCAACGACCGTCTAGATTTCGACGGCGTGGTGCTCACCAAACTCGACGGCGATACCCGTGGCGGCGCCGCCCTCTCCATACGCACGGTAGTCACCAAACCCATCAAGTTTGTGGGTACGGGTGAGAAGATGGAAGCCATCGACGTGTTCCATCCCGACCGTATGGCAGACCGCATCCTCGGCATGGGCGATATCGTGAGTCTGGTGGAGCGTGCCCAGGAGCAGTTTGATGAGAAACAGGCACGTGAACTGGAGAAAAAAATCCGTAAGAACCAGTTCGACTTCAATGACTTCATGTCACAGATACAGCAAATCAAGAAGATGGGCAACATCAAGGACCTGGCAGCCATGATACCCGGTGTGGGCAAGGCCATCAAGGATGTAGATATCGACGAAAACGCCTTCAAGAACATCGAGGCCATCATCAACAGCATGACTCCCAAGGAGCGCACCAACCCCGAGATACTCAACCAGAGCCGACGCAACCGCATTGCCAAAGGTTCGGGCACCAATTTGCAGGAGGTGAACCGCCTCATCAAGCAGTTCGACCAGATGCGCAAGATGATGAAGATGGTCACAGGCATGTCGAACAACCGGATGATGCAGATGGCAAACGCCATGAGAATGATGAAACACTAATGGCGGGGAATTGGATTACAGAACTCGCCGAAAAACAAGATACACATGCAATTGATAGACGGTAAGGCTACGGCGGCACAGATTAAAGCCGAGATAGCAGCAGAAGTGAGACAGATAATGGCAGCAGGAGGCAAGCAACCTCATCTGGCAGCCGTGTTGGTGGGCCACGACGGTGGCTCGGAGACATACGTGAAGAACAAGGTGCTGGCGTGTGAGGCGTGCGGATTCAAATCGACCCTGATACGCTTTGAAGACAACGTGTCGGAACAGGAACTGCTGGCTTGTGTGGATAATCTCAACAAGGATGCCGATGTGGACGGCTTTATCGTGCAGTTGCCCTTGCCCAAGCATATTGACGAGCAGAAAATTATCGAGGCTATCGACTATTGCAAGGATGTGGATGGCTTCCATCCCGTCAACGTGGGGCGCATGGCCATCGGTCTGCCCTGCTTTATCTCTGCCACTCCGTTGGGCATCATTACCCTGTTGCAGCGCTATGGCGTTGCCACCAGCGGCAAGAAATGCGTCATCTTGGGTCGGTCCAACATCGTGGGCAAACCCATGGCACAGTTGATGATGCAGAAGCAATATGGCGATGCCACCGTGACGGTGTGCCACAGTCGTTCCACCACGCTGAAAGAGGAATGTCGCCAGGCAGACATCATTATAGCAGCCATAGGCAGCCCCGATTTCGTTACGGCTGACATGGTGAAACCCGGAGCCGTCATCATCGACGTGGGCACCACCCGTGTGCCCGATGCCACCCGCAAGAGCGGTTACCGCCTCAACGGCGACGTGAAGTTCGATGAGGTGGCACCCCTATGCAGCATGATAACCCCCGTGCCCGGCGGGGTGGGTCCCATGACCATCTGTTCGCTGATGAAGAACACCTTGGCAGCAGGCAAGAAGGAGTATTACCGATAATTCCTGTACGGGTAATCCGGAGAAGAGAGAAGGAAAACAACCAAAATAGTTTATGACTGCCGAAGAATACTACCAGCAAGGCAATTGTTACCGCAAACAGGGCAGGTGGGCTGACGCCATCAACCAATACACCATGGCGGAAGAACTCGACCCTGAAAGTCCTGCGGTGGAGGCAAAGCAGATGCTCAACGACATCATGGGCTATTATAACAAGGATATGTATAATCCGTGAAAAAGTTGAATGGCAATGAGTAAGATTAAAGGTGCCATTGTGGTCGATACCGTAAGGTGCAAGGGATGTGCCCTCTGTGTGGAGGCGTGTCCCAAGCAGGTGATTGCAGTGGGGAAAAAGGTAAACGTGAACGGCTATCCTTACGCAGAAGCGGTTCGTGGGGAGGACTGTATAGGATGTGCCTCCTGTGGCATCGTTTGTCCCGACGGGTGCATCACCGTTTACAAGAAAAAGTTGGATTAAAGGAGGGTAAGAAGATGGCAGAACAACAAGAAGTGACACTGATGAAAGGCAACGAGGCTATCGCCCGTGCCGCCATACGATGTGGCGTAGATGGATTCTTTGGCTACCCCATCACACCGCAGAGCGAGATTATCGAGACACTGGCACTGGACAAGCCATGGGAAACCACTGGTATGGTGGTGTTGCAGGCGGAGAGCGAAGTGGCATCCATCAATATGGTGTACGGTGCCGCCGGTGCCGGGAAAAAGGCATTCACCTCCTCCTCAAGCCCCGGTGTGGCACTGATGCAGGAGGGCATCTCCTATATGGCTGGTGCCGAACTGCCCGGCGTGGTGGTCAACGTGCAGCGAGGAGGTCCCGGATTGGGAACCATACAGCCCTCGCAGAGCGACTATTTCCAAGCCACCAAGGGCGGAGGCAACGGTGATTATCACGTCATCGTGCTGGCTCCCAACTCCGTACAGGAGATGGCTGATTTTGTAGATTTGGCCTTTGAACTGGCGTTCAAGTACCGCAACCCTGCCATGATACTGAGTGACGGTGTCATCGGACAGATGATGGAGCGTGTGGTTTTGCCTCCCTACAAGCCCCGCCGCACGGAAGAGGAGATAAGGCAGCAGTGCCCTTGGGCCACCATAGGCCGCACCAAGGACAGGCAACCCAATATACATACCTCGCTCGAACTGAAACCTGAGGTGATGGAGAAGCGCAACCTGCACCTGCAGGAGAAGTACCGCACCATCCAGGAAACCGAGGTGAGATACGAAAAGGTGCTGTGCGACGATGCCGACTATATCATCGTGGCTTTCGGCAGTGCAGCCCGTATCGCCGAGAAGGCCATCAGCATCGCCCGTGGACAGGGCATCATGGTGGGACTTTTCCGTCCCATCACCCTCTGGCCTTTCCCCGAGAAGGAGATTGCCGCCTTGGCACAAGGAAAGAAAGGGGTATTGGTGGCAGAAATCAATGCCGGACAGATGGTCAGCGATGTGAGGCTGGCACTCAACGGCTGTGTGCCTGTGGAGCATTTCGGACGCCTCGGTGGCATCGTCCCCGAACCTAACGAGATAGTGGAAGCACTGAAGAACATGCTGTAAAAGGGGCGGTCTTGCTGCCTGTAAACAAACAACCACAAAACAAGGTTATCATGGAAGAATCAATCATTTCAGCAGAAAATATAGTATATCAGAAACCCTCCCTGATGAACGAGGTGCCCATGCACTATTGTCCCGGATGCAGCCATGGCGTGGTGCATAAGCTGGTGGCGGAAATCATCGAAGAGATGGGTATGGAGGAGAAGACTGTGGGCGTGTGTCCCGTAGGATGCGCCGTGTTTGCCTACCGCTATCTGGATATCGACTGGCAAGAGGCTGCACATGGCAGGGCTCCTGCCGTGGCAACTGCCATCAAGCGTTTGTGGAACGACCGGCTGGTGTTCACCTATCAGGGAGACGGCGATTTGGCTTGCATCGGTGCCTGCGAAACCATCCATGCACTCAACAGGGGCGAGAACATTGTGATTATCTTCATCAACAACGCCATCTATGGCATGACCGGCGGACAGATGGCACCCACCACACTGCTTGGACAAAAGACAAGCACCTGTCCCTACGGCAGGGAGCCACAGTTGCACGGCTACCCGCTGAAGATAACAGAGATGGCGGCACAACTGGAGGGCACCTGTTATGTCACCCGTCAGAGCGTGGAGAGCGTGGCATCCATACGCAATGCCAAGCGCGCCATCCGCAAGGCGTTCGAGGCATCCATGGCTGGTAAGGGAAGCAGTCTGGTCGAGATTGTATCTACCTGCAACAGCGGTTGGAAACTGTCACCCGTCAAGGCAAACGAGTGGATGAAGGAGCACATGTTTGCCTTCTATCCCAAAGGTGACCTGAAAAACACGCTCGACGAATAGAATCCCTATCATTCCAATGCCTCTGCAGCCCTCGCCGGCAAGGAGGCACTATCCCAAAAACAAGAAAAGATGGAAAAAGAAGTAATTATATCAGGTTTCGGTGGACAGGGTGTGCTCTCCATGGGCAAGATTCTGGCTTATTCCGGATTGATGGAAGACAAGCAGGTGACGTGGATGCCGGCCTACGGACCGGAACAGCGTGGCGGTACCGCCAATGTCACCGTGATAGTAAGCGACGAAAAGATTTCATCGCCCATTCTGAGTACTTACGATGTGGCGGTGGTGCTCAACCAGCCGTCGCTGGAGAAATTTGAAGCCAAGGTGAAACCCGGCGGCATCCTCATCTACGACTCCTACGGTATCATCAATCCTCCCACACGCAGGGATATCACCGTCTATAAGATTGATGCCATGGACAAGGCGGCTGAGATGAAGAACGGCAAGATTTTCAACATGATTGTATTGGGCGGTCTCCTCAAGGTGTGCCCTGTCATCAGTAGCGAGGGTGTGGAAAAAGCACTCTACAAGACTCTTCCCGAAAGACACCATGCACTGATTCCGCTCAACATGAAAGCACTGGAAGAGGGAGGGAAGATAATTGAAGTTACGAATTTTGAGTTACGAATTTTGAGTTACGAATTTTGAGTTACGAATTTTGAATTACGAATTTTGAATTAGGAGTTACGATAAAGAATCGTCATAGATGAAAGCAAAGAGAGAGGGGATGACCACAGGTTCATCCCCTCTCTCTTTAACCCATAACTCAAAATTCGTAATTCCTAATTCATAACCCGTAACTCAATTTCCTTCTCCATCTTGTTCTTTTTGTCGATGGCTTTCACTTGGATGGTGCCTGCCTCGGTACCTGCACGTACGATGAGCACCAGTTTGCCGTTGAACAGTTTCATGACGGGTTGGGTGAACAGTTCCAGTGAGGTGGCATCACCGTTGCATACGCCTTGGAAGGTACCGGCACCACTCACTTCAAAGTGCAAGGTGTTGTTGGCGGTAGGCACCTCATTGCCGTCCTTGTCGAGCATGGTCACGGTGATGAATGCCATGTCCTTGCCGTCTGCCTTCAGCGTGGGCACCTTTCCCCCAGTCACGGTCTCGGCTTTCAGGCACAGTTCCGCTGGTTTTCCGGCTGTGCGCATTGTCTTCTCGCCGATGCACTTGCCCTGCTCGTCATATACCACCACCTTGACTTCTCCGGGTTCATACACCACATCGTTCCATCTCAGACGGTAGCGATCCAGACGCTTGCTTGCATCCTTCCTTACGCGTCCCTGACTCTTTCCGTTTACGAAAAGTTCGCCTTCCACGCCATTGGTGTAGCAATACACGGGCGTCACCTTGCCCTCTCTTCCCTGCCATGTCCAGTGGGGAAGCAGGTGTATGGTGTTGTCCTGCATGTTCCATTTGCTGCGGTACAGATAGTAGCGGTCTTTGGGAAGTCCTGCCAGGTCGCAGATACCGAAATAACTCGACCTGCTGGGCCAGTAGGTGTCGTAAGGGGTAGGTTCACCCAGATAGTCATAACCTGTCCACACGAACTCGCCAATCACCCAGTCCTTGTCATCCTGAAAAATCCAGTCATCATCAGGCAGGTTGCTCCACGAGCAGTATTCCGTATCGTAACCGTTGCATTGCCCATCGGCATAGGTCTTGCTGTGACCTACCTCCACGGGGAATTTATACACTCCGCGGCTGCTCACGGTGGATGCCGTTTCCGAACCCAGAAGGAAGCCGTGAGGCAGTTCCTTGTAGGCTTTTTCGTATTTGTTCAACCGGTAGTTAAGCCCTGGCACATCCATCACTGCCGCAAATCCGCTCTTCAAGGCGGCATCCACACGGTCCATTCCCTGCGTCACGGGGCGTGTGGGGTCCAGTTGGTGGCACAAGTCCTGCAGGTGTTTGGCTATCTTCACACCCTCGGCACTCCACTGTTCGGGAATCTCGTTACCTATGCTCCACATCACGATAGAGGGGTGGTTGCGGTGGTTGAGCACCAGATTGGTGATATCCTTGTCTGCCCATTCCTTGAAAAAGCGGGCATAGCCGTTCTTGCATTTGGGATAGATCCACATGTCGAAGCTCTCAGCCATCACCATCATGCCCAGTGAGTCGCACACGTCCATCATCATGGTGGAAGGCATGTTGTGGGCAGTGCGTATGGCATCACAGCCCATCTCCTTCATCTGCTTGATGCGCAGGATGAAGGCAGACTTGTTCTCTGCAGCACCCAACGCACCCAGGTCGTGGTGCAGGCACACGCCTTTTATTTTTCTTGTCACCCCGTTGAGTTGGAAGCCCTTCTCCTTTGACACGCTTACCGTGCGGATGCCCACCTTGGTAGTCTCCCTGTCAATGCATTTGTTGTCTTGATATACGCTGGTCACCAAGGTGTAGAGGTAGGGTGTTTCGGGCGACCACAGTTTAGGCTTCTCTATATCCAGTTGCGCTTCGTATTTACCGTCGGCGCTGATGTCGAAGCGGTTGGCTGCCACAAAGCCGCCGCGGTGGTCATACAGGGCTATTTCCACACCCGACACCTGACTGGCAGACTTGCCCTTGATGGTGGTGCTTACCGCCATGGTGGCGCGCTTCTCCGTAATATCCACGGTGCGGGCAAAGGTGCTCCATCCCTTGATGCGGGTATCGCCTGTGAGCACCAGTTTCACGGGACGGTAGATACCTCCGCCTGGATACCATCGGCTGCTCTCTTCCACGTTGTTCAGATGCACCTCCAACTGGTTCTTGCCCGCATGTATGTAGGGTGTCACATCCACTCTGAAAGCATTGTAGCCGTATGCCCAATAGCCCGCCTGCTTTCCGTTGACATATACGGTAGGTTCGCTCATGGCACCGTCAAACACCAGTTCGGCGTGCCTGTAGCCTTCTGGAATATCCAAGGTGCGTTTGTAGTAGCCCTTGCCAATCCATGGCAGGGCGCCTGAGCGTCCCGATTTCTCGCTCTTCTCTTTCTCGTTGTTCTGCTCTATGGCAACAATCTGCAAGTCCCATTTCTTGTCAAAGGGACCGCTGATAGCCCAGTCGTGTGGCACACTGACGGTGCTCCATTCCGCGTTGTCGCGTGAGAACTGCCAGTCGTTTTCCAATGTCACCTCCTGTCGGGGTTGTGCCATGGCAGTGGTTGCCACGGCAAGTGCTGCGATAAATGTATGTCTTTTCATCATATAGATAAGGGTTGTGTTTTTATTCATTAAGTGAACTGGTTCTTCCTTTTCGTGGTGTTGAAAAAACAGAGGTGCATCAACTATTCATGATGCACCTCTGTGATCTGCTTTCGGACATGGCAATGCCATGTCTCTCATGTGTGTTCTTAGAATTTTGCCATCTTGATGGCATCAATGGCGCACTCGTCTCCTTTGTTGCCCAGTTTTCCTCCACTTCTTTCCTTTGCCTGTTGCAGGTCTTCAGTGGTCAGCAATCCGTAGATGATGGGTATCTCGCTGCTGGTGTTGAGGCGGGCAATGCCTGCGGTAACTCCTTGACAGATGTAGTCGAAGTGGGGTGTCTCTCCGCGGATTACGCTTCCCAGAATGATGATGGCATCGTACATGCCCTTCAAGGTCATCTGGTGGGCACCGTAGATAAGCTCAAAACTGCCCGGCACTGTTTTCACGTGTATGTTTTCAGGCAGGGCACCATGCTTCTCCAATGTGGATACGGCACCGTTGAGCAGTGCGCCGGTAATCTCGGGATTCCATTCTGCCACCACAATGCCGAAGCACATATTGCTTGCATCGGGTACGGTGCTGCTGTTATAGTCAGACAGGTTGTGCAGTGCTGTTGCCATTATTTTGTCGTTGCGCGTTCGATGTACTTGTCGATGATACCTGCCTGATAGGAATCATAGTACTTGTCCTTGATTTCCTGATACAGTTTCAGAGCCTCTTCTTTCTTTCCTTGGCTCTCCAGTATCTCGCCTGCCTGCAACAGGAACAGGGGCGACAGGGTGCTGTTGTCGGCGTGCTTGGCAGCCTTTTTCAACTGCTCCACAGCCTTGTCTAACTGCTTCTGGTGGGCATATACATTGCCTAATGCACCTTCGGCAGCAGGACTTATTATCTGGTCATCCTTGGGAGAGAACTTGTCAATCCATGCTGCAGCCTCGTCCCATTTCTCCAGTTTGGCATAGCAGAGTCCGGCATAGAGTTTTGCCAAGTTGCCTGCATCGGTGCTTCCGTATTCTTCAGCTACGCTGAGGAAGCCTGCAAAACCGGTGCTGTCGCCCTTCAGAGCCTTCTCGTACTGCTCTTCCATAAACAACTGCTGACCTTTTGCCAGTGCGGTGCTTGCTTTTTCTGCGCGCGGACCGCTGTAGTATGTCGTGTAGAGGGACACACCGGCTACAATCACGATGACAGCTATCACGCAAGCAATGATAACTTTCTGGTTTTTCAGTAAGAATGATTCTGAACTGTTGAGCACTGCGGCATCCTGTGCGGCAGTTGTCTTTTCATTTTTTTTTGCCATGAGTATTATTTGTTTTTGTTTTTCTCTTTTCAGGGGCAGTGGTGCTGATGGCTGCAGATGCTGGTATGTGCGCTATCTGAAAGTACACCACATAAAGCGTGGCAAAATTACAGAAAATATAGGAGATGCTGAAATTTATGGCATACTTTTTTCGTCTTTCAATGATAAATCCCGTAACTTTGCAGTGGTTTTGCCCGATGGCATCATCCTTTTTTATTCTTCTGCAAAGAATGGTTCTACACGACTTGTCCATCATCAATTACCGCAATATCGCGGGTGCAGTGCTCCGTTTGTCGCCCAAACTCAACTGTTTTATTGGGCACAATGGGGCGGGGAAGACCAATGTGCTTGATGCGGTATATTACCTTTCGTTCTGCCGCAGTTCGTTCAATCCCATCGATACGCAGCTCATCAGGCATGATGCCGACTTCTTTATGCTCGACGGTAACTATCTCACCGATACGGATGAACCGCTCAACGTGTATGCAGGATTGAAAAAGGGAAGTAAGAAACATTTCAAGAAAGACAAGAAGGAATACCGCAGACTTTCTGAGCATCTCGGTACCATCCCTATGGTGATGGTGGCGCCTGCTGATTCCCTGCTCATTGATGGGGGCAGTGAGGAGCGCAGGAAGCTGATGGACATTGTCATCGCGCAATATGACCGCAACTACATCGAGGCTCTCAATCTCTACAACCGTGTGTTGCAGCAGCGCAATGCCATGCTCAAGGAAGAGCAGGAACCCGACGCAGAACTGATGGCGGTGCTGGAGATGCAGATGGCGGATGCAGGAGAACGCATTTTCCGGTGTCGTACAGCCTTTGTGGAAGAACTGATTCCGCTGTTCCAGCATTATTACGAGGCAATCTCTTCCAACAGGGAAGAGGTGGGTATCTCCTATATATCCCACTGTCAGCGTGGCTCCCTGCTGCAAGTGATACAGCAGGACCGCTTCAAAGACAGGGCGGTGGGGTACTCTCTTCATGGGGTGCATCGCGATGATTTGGTATTCACTATTGCAGGGCATCCGATGAAGCGTGAGGGCAGTCAGGGACAGAACAAGTCCTTTGTCATTGCGCTCAAGCTGGCGCAGTTCGATTTCCTGCGGCGTACAGGCAACCGCTGTGTACCTATCCTGTTACTGGATGATATCTTTGACAAGCTGGATGCAGAGCGGGTGGAGCAGATAGTGAAGTTGGTTTCCGGCAAGGACTTCGGACAGATATTTATCACTGATACCAACAAGGAACATCTGGATCGTATTCTCGACAGATGTTCCTACGACTATAAGATTTTCCGTGTCAGTGGCGGAGAGATAACAGAAGATAACCAACGGGCAACAGACGTATGTTCAGACGGGATGTGAAGACCTTGAGCGACCTGATTATGCGCAACCTGCGCACACAGGGATTGGAGACACCCTTACTGCAGCGAAGGCTCATCGCCGCATGGCCCGAGGTGGCAGGTCCTATGGTGGCGCGCTACACCACCCAGGTGGTCATACGCAACCAGACTCTCTATGTTTCACTTGTCAATGCCGCCCTGCGTGCCGATCTCACCATGAATCGCATGTCCTATGTGAAACAACTCAATGATATCGTGCAGGCGCAGATTATCGTGGATATCCGTTTTGTGTAGGCAGACTCCGTTGTCTTATCCCTTTGTGGCCACCTTTCCTATCACCTCGTCCATCCTTACATCGGTAGCGGTGGCAGGCAGTATGCCGTCGATGAGTTGGAAGGGAAAGCAGATGCCTATCTTGTAGGCTCCGGGCAGCAGTGGCAGCAGTCGGTCGTAGTAGCCCTTGCCGCGTCCTAAACGGTGACCGCAAGTGTCGAATGCCATACCGGGCACAATGGCCAAATCTACCTCATCGTAAGCTGTAAAGGCGGTGCCATGGGGCTCCATGATGCCGTAGGCGCCGCGTTGCAATGACTCGTCACCTTCATACCTGCACAGTTCCATCGTTGTCTCGCCCGTTATACGGGGCAACAATACCGTTTTTTCCTTTGCCGCTTCGTCCAGCAAGAAACAGGTGTCCACTTCATCGGGCAGGGCGTGGTACAGCAATATGCAGCGGGCGGTTTTCCACCGCCCGCTCTGTTTTACCGCCTCGATGATGCCTGCCGACATGCTCTTCAGTTCATCGGTGCTGTATGCTGCTTTTCTCCTGCGTATCTCTTCACGCCATTCTTTCTTGTCCATGCCTGCAAGGTTCAGTGCTTTTTCTTGTCTGCAGCAGGTGCCGTGTCTTCCTTTTGAGGGAAGGCACGCCCCTCTTTGAATACCCTGACAGCCTCTTTGATACAGTTGTCGTCTTGGTTGATGTATTCCATGAAGGCATTGTCATCAAGGATATTATAGATGATGCGGCTGCAGATGGCGAGTTGCAGCGGTTGGTACGACTTCCTGATCATCAGGTTGCGTCGTTTCAGTCCGTTCTTCTCTGCATACTGGGCAAAGGCGTTCACCAGATTCTGCTTTTCCAGATACTTGCTCAGTGTGCGCATCTCAGTGTATTGCTTCAACTGGTCGCGGTGGTTGTCGGTATATTCGTAGGCAAACTGCATGATTAGTCCTGTCATGCTTGCCTCCTTATAATAAGAGGTGTAGCCAAGGGTATCTTCGGGGATGAAGATGTCGGGGGTGATGCCTCCGCCACCATACACTGTTCTGCCCAGTGCCGTATGGTAGGCAGGTCCCTGATGCTTGATGCTGTCTTGCGAGAAGAGTTCGCCATGCTGGTACCTGTTGAGAAGGTCTTCCTCATAGTCTTTGTCCTCGCCCGAAGTGTAGGGGCGCTGGATGCACCTGCCCGAGGGACTGTAATAGCGTGCGATGGTGAGGCGTATCATCGACCCGTCGTTGAAGGCAATGGGCTGTTGCACCAGTCCTTTGCCAAACGAGCGCCTGCCTATCACGGTGCCCCTGTCGTTGTCTTGGATGGCACCTGCCAGAATCTCTGTGGCAGAGGCAGAAATTTCGTCGATGAGCACCACAAGCGGAATGTTCTGGTAACTGCCTCTTCCGTCGCTCTTGTATTCCTGTCGGGGTGATTTCCTTCCCTGGGTATATACTATCAGCTTGTTCTTGGGTAGAAACTCGTTGGCTATCTGTACGGCAGAGGTAAGGTAGCCGCCACCGTTGCCGCGCAAGTCGATGACCAGGTTGCTGAATCCCTCCTGTGACAGGCGGGCAAGGGCGATGAGCAGTTCGGGATAGGTGGTCTCACCGAAGTTCTTGATGCGTATGTAGCCCGTTTCTTCGTTCAGCATGTAGGTGGCGTTGATACTTTTCTGCGGTATGTCACCCCGGGTCACCGTGATGTTCAAGGGCTTCTTCTCACCGAAGCGTTTGATGCCCAGTTTCACCTTGGTGTCCTTGGGACCCTTCAGTTTCTTCATTGCCATTTCGTTGGTCAGTTGCTTGCCCACGAAAGTAGAGTCATCCACACTGATAATCTTGTCGCCGGCAATCACTCCGGCGCGTTCTGCAGGTCCGTTGCCAATCACGTTCTGTACCCTGAGTGTGTCGTTGTTGATGACAAACTCCACACCGATGCCCGAGAACGAGCCCTTCAGTCGGTCGTTCTCTTCCTGCACGTCTGCAGCAGGGATGTAGGCGGAGTGGGGGTCCAGTTCTGCCAGCAGTTTGGGCATGGCTTTCTCTACAATGTTGTTTATATCCACCGTATCTACATACTGGTCATCTACTATTCTCAACAGGTTGTTCAGTTTGTTGCTGTTGGAGTTGATGATGCTCAGACGGTTGCCTGAATAGTGACCGGAGATGAAGGTGCCCACAAAGATGCCCACCACGGCAGAGATGGCCATCAGCAGGGGAGTGAAGTGTTTGGTTTTGTTATGGTTCATTCGTGTCAGTGTTATTCGTCAATGTTCAGGTATTCCACCTCGATACCCGCCTTTTTCAGCAGGTTGATGCCGTCTTCCAGACGGTACAGCTCGCCATATACCACGCGCTTGATGCCTGCCTGGATGATGAGTTTGGCACATTCTATGCAGGGCGATGCGGTGACATATAGGGTGGCTCCCTCGCTGTTGTTGGAACTGCGTGCCAGTTTTGTGATGGCATTGGCTTCGGCATGCAGCACGTAGGGTACGGTCACGTTGTTCTCGTCCTCGCAGCAGTTTTCAAAACCGCTGGGCGTGCCGTTGTAGCCGTCGCTGATAATCATGTTGTCTTTCACCACGATGGCTCCTACCTGTCTGCGCTTGCAGTAGCTGTTCTCTGCCCATATCCTTGCCATGCGCAGATATTTTCTGTCCAGTTGCTGTTGTTTCATTCCTTATTTAGGTTGCTTCCTTTATTTTGATTGTTTCTTGGGTCTGATGCCGTTGCGCTTCAGCAGGGCGTCGATGGTGGGTTCGCCTCCGCGGAAGCGTTTGTAGAGGGTCATGGGGTGCTCGGTACCTCCCTTTGACAGGATGTTCTCCCTGAAACTCCTTGCCGTTTTGCGGTCGAAGATGCCGTGCTTCTTGAACACGCTGAAAGCATCGGCCTCCAGCACCTCTGCCCACTTATAGCTGTAGTAGCCTGCGGCATAGCCTCCCGCCATGATGTGGCTGAACTGTACGGTCATGCAGGTGTCGGGCAGTTGCGGTGTCACTATCGCCTTGCTCCATGCCTTTTTTTCAAAGGTCAGTATGTCCTCGTCAAAGGCTTCGTGCTTTGTGTAGTATGCCATGTCGAGAAGTCCGAAACTCACCTGTCGCAGGCATCCGTATGCCACCATGAAATTGCGGCTCTTCACAATGCGTTTCAGCAGACTTTCGGGCAGGGGTTCGCCCGTCTGGTAGTGGAAGGCGAACTGGTTCAGGAACTCCTTCTCCACAGAGTAATTCTCCATGAACTGTGAGGGCAGTTCCACAAAGTCCCACCATACGTTGGTGCCGCTGAGGCTCTCGAAACGGGTGTTGGCAAACATGCCGTGCAGGGCGTGTCCGAACTCGTGCAGAAAGGTTTCCACCTCGCCTAATGTGAGCAGTGCCGGTTTTTCGGCAGTGGGCTTCGACAAGTTCATCACCACGCTCACATGGGGGCGCACATTCTCGCCCTTGCGGTCTATCCATTGTCCCTGGTATTCTGTCATCCATGCGCCTCCCTGCTTGCCCTTGCGCGGATGGAAGTCGGCGTAGAACACAGCCAGATAACTGCCGTCTTCGTCGAACACCTCGTAGGCTTTCACATCGGGATGATACACGGGAATATCCTTGTTCTCCTTGAAGGAGATGCCGTAGAGGCGGTTTGCCAATCCGAACACACCTTCAATTACCTTGTCCAGCTGGAAATAGGGGCGGAGCATCTCGCCGTCTATGTCGTACTTCTTCAGTTGCAGTTTATGCGAGTAATAACCGAAGTCCCAGGGTTGCATGCTGAAGTCCTTTCCCTCCGTCCTGCGTGCCATCTGTTCTATCTCTTCCACCTCTTTGATGGCAGTGGGCTTGTAGGCGTCCAGCAGGCTGTCGAGCAACTGATATACATTGCGCACCTTGCCTGCCATGCGGTGCTTCAGCACATAGTCAGCGTAGCACTTGTAACCCAACAGCTGGGCTATTTCGCGTCTCAGGTTCACCAGGCGCTTGCATATCTCCATGTTGTTCTCGCTGTTGTCGTGGGTGCACACCGTATTCTTTGCCATATACATCTTCTGGCGCAGGTCACGCTGCGTGGAATAGGTCATAAACGGACTGTAGCTGGGGCTGTCGAGGGTAAATACCCATCCCTCCTTATTCTGCTCCTTTGCCGTTTGTGCGGCAGCCTCACGCCGTGATTCGGGCAGCCCGTCGAGTTGTTTCTCGTCGGTGATGTGCAGGGTGAATGCCTTGTTCTCTTTCAGCAGGTTCTGCGAGAACTGTAGGGTCAACATGCTTGCCTCCTCTGTCAGTGTGCGCAGGCGCTCCTTGTCCTCATCGCTCAGCAGGGCACCCCCTCTCACCAGTCCTTCGTAGGTGTCATCCAGCAGCCGTTGTTCCTCGGGTGTCAGTTTTCTATGGTGCAGGTGTACTGCCTTGATGCGCTCAAACAGTTTCTTGTTCAGGCGCACATCGTTGGCGTGTTTGGTCAGTATGGGCTGCATCTTCTGTGCCAGAGCATCCATCTCGTCGTTTGTCTCTGCACTGAGCAGATTGAAGAATACGGTGGAAACCCTCGACAGCAGGTCATAGTATCCCTCGCAGTCTTCGTCTTTGTTGAGTATCGTGTTGTCAAAGGTAGGCTTCTCCGTACTGTTGATGGTTTTCTCTATCAGTTCGTTGTCTCTTTTGATGCCCTCCATAAAGGCCTCTTCATAGTCGGCGAGTGTGATACGGTCGAAGGGTGCCGTGTCGTGCGGTGTATTGTAGGGGGCCATGAAGGGATTTACCCTCATGGTCTTCTTTTCATTGTTGATAAGTTCCATGCTCTTTCTCTATATTATAATGTAAAGACGATGCAAAGGTACTTTAATTTCCGCAATAGTCGTTCAATCCTCTCTTGATTTTATGATATTTGTCTTCATTATTTTGCTAAAAAAGTGTGTGGTATCAGAAATAGTATTACCTTTGTAGCGTGGAAATAGGGTCAGGAATGTGTCTGGGCTTGTCCACGGCAAATTTCTTTAAAAGTATTATTTATGAAAAAACTGTTTGCGTTGGTGGCTCTTTGCGTAGCCACGGTAAGTGCTTCAGCACAAAGTGAAGTGGGCACATTCTCATTGCAGCCGAAGATTGGTTTCAATGTTTCTTTCCTCACAAATGCAGGAAAGTCATCTTTGCCTGTATATCTGGGTAAACCCATGGAGGGAAGTCGTGATGTGAAACTCGGTTTTGTGGCCGGTGTGGAAGGCGAATACCAGATTACACCGATGATAAGCGTGGCAGCAGGTCTGCTCTATTCCATGCAGGGAACCAAGTGGGAAGATCTTGAATCAATATATGCTGATGACTATCGTGCCATGAGCAAGGACCGCATGGTGAACCTCAGTTATCTGAACATTCCCATTGTAGCCAATTTCTATGTGTTCAAGGGCTTTGCCTTGAAGGCCGGTGTGCAGGCAGGTTTCTTGTTGGACAGCAAGGGAAAGGAGACTGTTTATGATAATGATGAGAAACGTGAGGTGGAAGGGTCTTATGATATTGAGGGCATCAAGAAGTTTGACCTCTCTATTCCTCTCGGCGCTTCCTATGAGTTCAACAATGTGGTTATCGATGCTCGCTACAACTTGGGTCTCACCAAGGTTTGCCCGGGAGAGGAAAACAAGTCTTCCAAAAACAGCGTTGTTCAGGTTACGGTGGGCTACAAGTTTGCTCTCTGATTTCAAAGACATGACACTGCAATCACAACACGAGGGATGCTCTGATGGGGCATCCCTCGTGTTGTGTGTAGTGCTTGCTCTATTCACTTGTCAACTGAATGCCCTGTTCAGTTAGCAAGGGATTGTTCTGATGTGAAAATACTATCATTGCCAAGAAAAAATGGATGTAGAACAGGGTATGTTGAATAGCCTTTGCATGCTAAAACAATATCTTTTTCGCCAAATATTCGAAACAGATATCAGTCATATTCCTGCACTTTACGTAAACAGGTCATCGAGTGTTACTTCTGCCTGTACACTACCCGAATACATATTGCGCTGCAGACCGCAGGATGTCACGAAGACGAGCTGGACGGACTTTCGGGTCTTTGTCTCTTCTATGAAAGTTGCAATCTTGTGGCGCAGGATGTGGTCGTAGTCTTTGCTGATGCTGAATTCCTGTTCTGTGAACTTCATCTCGCAGATGTCTATCGTATTGTCTGCACGCTCTATGACGAGGTCTATCTGTGCCGCCCTGTCGGATGTATCGCCTTTGCCACGCCATGAATAAACATTCGTGGCCACACCAGAGATACCCAACTTTTGCTTTATCTCTTTGACATGACATGCCGAGAGTATCTCGAACGAGATGTCTGCCCATGCGTAAAAACGTGGAGTGCGCTGGATGGATGTCCAGTACAGGAGGTTGTGGAACGAGCTGTCGCGCATAAAACG
Organism: Prevotella sp.; assembly: GCA_051878715.1. Classification (GTDB taxonomy): domain Bacteria; phylum Bacteroidota; class Bacteroidia; order Bacteroidales; family Bacteroidaceae; genus Prevotella. The sequence goes on along the minus strand of JBJEKQ010000121.1, from coordinate 6,129 downwards.
GAAATGGAACAGGGTGAAGAAATCTATCAACTGGAACAACGACTTGCGCTCACTGCATCCGTAATTGTTGTATCGACGAATGAAACCGCACGACTCAAGATTGTCGAGTATGGTGGTAAGTGTCTTGCCTGACTTTATTCCCGATGTCTCTGCTATCTCGTTGCGCGTCATGCCGTAGCCCTTGGAGTTGAGGCGTTCCACCACTTTCATGTACGACTCGGAGTTGTTGAAGAGTGAGCGGTAGAGCATCTCAAATTCGTTGTACAGTTCTCCGTTAGGATTGAACATCAGCCGGTCGATGTTCTGCGCAAGACTTAGTCTTGGGTCTATCATATTGAGATAATAGGGGATGCCTCCCATTATCATGTATGCTTCCGCTATTTCATATCTTGACATGGATACTCCGCGCGATGTGAGCAGTCTTTCTGCTTCGCCGAGGGTGAAAGGTGAAAGGAATATGCGATGGGTGAGTCTGCCGTATAAGCCGCCGTGGTTGTTTATCAGTTTGTCTATCATCCAGGATGTGGCAGAACCGCAGACAATCAGCACGATGTCATGGCGTGCGGATGCCCATGAATTCCAGAAGTGTTCAAGCGCCGACACAAACTGTGCCCCTTGGGTGTCCATCCATGGGAGCTCGTCAATGAATACTACCTTGCGCTTTTGGGTGATTGATTCGAGATATGATATGAGCATCTCGAAAGCATCCATCCAGTCGGTGGGCATGGTAGCAGCTCGGCTGTCATATCTGCGGAGTGTGTGAAAGAAACTCTTCAGCTGCTCCTGTGTACCTGCGTTTGCCATTCCTGAACATTGGAACACCATTTCATTCTCGAAAAATTCTCTGATGAGGAAGGTCTTGCCTACCCTTCGCCTGCCACAAACAGCAACAAATTCCGAGTTGTTGGAATCATAGATGCGTGAGAGCAAATCTTTCTCATTCTCTCTTCCTAATATGTTTTCTTTCATATACCGCTTATTGATTTTATGATGCAAAGATAGAAAAAACATAATTATTGGCTAAAGATGCTATGAACTTTAGCCAATAATTATGTTTTTTATGGTTATTGGCTAAAAGTTTGGTGTAATTTAGCCAATAGTTACTGAATACCGTCCTCCTGTTTACCTGACCTCAACTGAAAAAGTTGTCACTTTCTTTTTTGCATTCGAAAGTGACAACTTTTTAGTCTAAGCTAAACTCTTAGTGCTTGAAATTCCCTTGAAGGAACTTAACCCTTAAACCCTAAATCAACTGCGGCAGGAAGCACGAGATGACAAGCACCACAATGCCGAGCAGCAGTACACCGATGGTTTTGTCAGAGCAACCCTTCCACTCTTTGAGGATGATGCCCCAAACATTGGAGAATACTACATTCAATGCCATCAGGATGCAGAAGGCAAGGGTGGTGAGCACGGGAGAGGACTCCAAAAAGCCCTTGCCCAATGACAAGCCGAAGAACTGGCTGTACCACAAGCCGCCGGCAATGGCGCAGAAGATAAGGTTGTTTGCCCATACAGCGCCTTTCTTGTAATCGCCGAAGGTGCCGTTCTTGGCATTCTGCGACAGGCAGTAGATGGCGTTGGTTACAAAGCCGCCGATAGTTACCAGCAGGGTGGCCGGCAGAGTGCGGTACATCGGGTCGGTCAACTCACCGAAGTTGATGTCCTTGCCAAACTCCAGTCCTACGTTGAAGCATCCGCTCATAAAACCTGCCAGCAGGGCGATGGCCAATCCCTTGGGGAAGTTGAAGTCCTTGACAGCAGCCTTTTTCTCCTCCTCAGAGAGCGATGCCGACTTCATGGAACCTGCCACACCGATGATGGCGATACCCAGCAGGGTAACTACCACACCGATAATCACGGCAAAGGTGAGTGAAGAAAGTGCATCCTGTTCGGGGAAGAAGATATTGAGCAGCACGGGACCCATGATGGTGCCCAATCCGGCGCAGGTGCCCAGTGCGATGCTCTGTCCCAAAGCCACGCCGAGGTAGCGCATAGACAAGCCGAAAGTGAGTCCGCCCACGCCCCAAAGTACGCCAAAGAGCACTGTCATCCACAGACTGAAGCTGTCGGCTGTGGCAAAGAGCGAGCAGAGGGAGCCTCCCGCTGCGGGCACCGCAAGAAGGGCACCCAGCAGGGGAAACAGCAGCCATGCAAACACACCCTGTACCAGCCAGTAGCTCTCCCACGACCAATCCTTGATCTTGTTGATGGGCACGTAGCAGCTTGACTGGCAGAATGCGCCGATGGCGATAATGAGAAGTCCTATAATGATTTCCATCGTATGCTAACGGGCTTATGCTCTCTTGGAAACTACATCAGCAACGTACTTGTCGATGTCGGCGATGAACTCCTGACCTACGGGCACGTTGTTGCGCACGCAGAACTCGTCATAGACAGCCTGCCATGGCATTGCCTTCTGCTCCTCCACGATGGTAAGCACCTTGTAGCCTTCGCCAGCCAGTTCCAGTCTGGAGATGGTCTCTTTCGGCTCAAGCAATGCGCGCAACATGCACTTCTGTGCAGAGCGGGAACCGATAACGTAGGCACCGATGCGGTTGATGGAACCGTCGAAGAAGTCCAGGCCGTAGTGTACGCGGTCCAAGGCGTTGGCGCGAACAATCTCGAAGAACAGTTCCTGTGTGGGGTCGTCCATGATGGTCACGTGGTCAGAGTCCCAACGCACGGGGCGAGACACGTGCAGCATCAGCTCCTTGATGAAAGGCAATACGGCAGATACCTTGTCGGCAGGTGACTCTGTGGGATGATAGTGACCGGTATCGATGGTCAGTATCTTGTTGTTCTGTGCGGCATAAGCGGTGTAGAAGTCGTGTGAACCTACGGTAAACGACTCCAAACCGATACCGAATACCTTACCCTCGATACAGTCTTTCATCATGGGCTGTTCCTTTTCGAAAATCTCGTCGAGAGACTTTTTCAGGGTATTGCGGTACAAAGCATGGTTTACAGACACGTCCTTGCATCCGTCGTGTACCCAGAGGTTCATGATACAGGGGTCGTTCTGAGCCTCACCCATAGCGTTGGCGATGTCACGGCAGCGCTTGGTGTGCTCCACCCAGAACTTGCGGATGCTCTCATCAGGGTTGGCAAGACTGAGGCTGCCCGATTTGGGGTGAGAGAAGCTGGAGGAGTTGAAGTCGAGCTTGGTATCGTTCTCCTTAGCCCAGTCAATCCATGACTGGAAGTATTCTACGGTCACTTCGTCGCGGTCAACTACCTTGCCCTTGAAGTCGCCATAAATCTCATGCAGATTCAGACGGTGGTTGCCGGGAATCAGGCTCTTTGCCTTCAGAATATCCTGACGCAGTTCGTCGATATTGCGTGCTGCACCGGGGAAGTCGCCGGTAGATTGGATGCCTCCCGACATGGCTCCTGCCTGTACTTCGAATCCTTTCACGTCGTCAGCCTGCCAGCAGTGCATAGACAGGTGGAAGTCCTGCAGTTGTTTCAGTACGGCTTCGGTATCCACTCCAATTTCAGCGTAGCGCTCTTTAGCTACTTCATACGCTTTTTTTACAAGTTCTTCTTTCATGATGTTCAGATTGTTTTTAGTTAATGAATATTTGATATGTTTTGATGTCTGTCAGGATTCGTCTGTGACTTTACTCTCCGCAGATAGCCACGAACTTGTCGTAGGCGGCATCCCATACTTCCTTGTCCTGTGGAGCGAAATGTTTCAGCCCAAGACTGTTGGCGATGATGCGGCGCATATCCCAAATGTCTTTCACCTGTCCGCTTGCCTTCGCCTGCAACATGATGTTGCCCAGTGCGGTGCCCTCTTGCGGACCAGCCAGTACCTCCACGCCCAGACTGTTGGCGGTGAACTGGTTGAGGTAGTTGTTCAGACTGCCGCCACCGATGATATGGAGCACCTCGATGGGGAAGGATGCCATCTCTTTCAGGTAGCCGAACACCTGACGGTAGCGCAGTGCCAGTGAGTCGAAGATGCAACGGCAAATCTCGGCATAGCCCTCGGGCACATGCTGGTTGGTGTTGCGGCAGTAGGTCTGTATCGCCTCCACCATGGATGACGGATTGGCGAACATGGCGTCATCGGGATTGATGATGCTCTGGAAAGCGGGCTGCTTCATTGCCTCTGCCTGCAGTTCCGCGTGCGACTTGGGAGCATCGGTCCATTCCTTTCGGCAGCGCTCGTAGAGCCACATGCCGCAGATGTTCTTCAGGAAGCGGGTAGTGCCCTCGATGCCTCCCTCGTTGGTGAAATTGCGGTCATAGCTTATCTCGTTGATGATGGCGTCGCGTGTCTCGATACCCATCAGGCTCCAGGTACCGCTGCTCAGGTAGGCAAACTTCTCGTTCTTGGCAGGTACGGCAGCCACGGCGCTACCGGTGTCATGACCTGCCACCGCTATCACGGGCACGGCTCCCAAGCCGGTCATGCGCTGCACCTCTTCGGTGATGGTACCAATCTCTGTGGCAGGGTTTACCATCGGTCCGAAATTATCGGCAGTCAGTCCCACGCTCTGCAGCAGCTTGCCGTCGAGCTGCTTGGTCTTGGGATCCAGTATCTGACTGGTGGAGGCGATAGTGTATTCACATACCATCTTGCCTGTAAGCATATAGCTCAGTGCATCGGGAACAAAGAGTATTTTCTCGGCATGTTCCAGGGCGGTGTCGTTGTTCTTGCGCATGGCATACAGCTGGAACAGTGAATTGAAGTTCATAAACTGAATGCCGGTGATGTCATATACGGTTTTCTTGTCAACGGCCTTTTCAAAATAGTCTTCCATCATGCCGAAGGTGTGTGGGTCGCGGTATGCCAGCGGGTTGCGCAGCAGTGCGCCGTCCTTGCCCACGCATACAAAGTCCACGCCCCAGGTGTCGATGCCGATGGAGGTGATGGAGATGTTTCGCTGTGCCACGAGTTTCAGCCCCTTGATCACCTCGAAATAAAGGGCGTAGATGTCCCAGTAGAAGTGCCCGCCTGTCTCTATCAGATTGTTGTCAAAACGGGTCAGCTCTTCCAGTTCGATACGGTCATTGACCAATGTGCCGATAATGGTGCGTCCGCTGGTGGCACCCAAGTCAACGGCAAAAAAGTGTTTCTTGTCTTCCATGGTTTCGATTTGTTAGCAGTATTGTCGCGAATGCTTCTCGTAACATTCGTTCGGGTTATTTATATATGTATATGCAAAGATAGGCTTTTTTGTGAAAACCCTGCCATGATAATTTGATTTTTTTCTAAAAGATTTGTGAGGAAGGACAAGTCCCTTGCCATGCCTGCCGCAGCCCTGCTGACGGGCTTACCGGTAAACGATTACGTGATAATTCTTTTTTATTGTCCGATAAATTTGTCGTGATTGCAAGATTATTATTACATTTGCACCGGTGCTTCGCCGTATGGCGGCACCGTGGGCATCTGTTAGCTACGCGAACCTAAAAAGCAGGCAGTGACCTGATGAAAGTAAAGGAAAATCCAGTGTGGACTGAAAAGTGAAACAAATCATAACAAACAATTAAAAACATAATCAAATGACTACATTGACAATTTGGATTGTGGCGGTTTTCGTGCTCGGCTATTTCTTCATTGCCATCGAAAGCCTTACCAAGGTGAACAAAGCAGCGGTGGCGCTGCTGATGTTTGTGGTGTGCTGGACCCTCTTTATGCTTGATCCCGGCAGCTATATCGTTGGCGCTCTTCCCGAAAACATGGCGCAGGCGGTGAGCGAGGTGATGGAAAAACACCTGGGAAGTACCTCAACCACCCTGTTCTTCCTGATGGGAGCGATGACCATCGTGGAGGTGGTAGATCAGAATGGTGGCTTCAACTTCGTGCGCGACATGCTGCAGACCACCAAGAAGCGGTCACTGCTTTGGAAGATAGCATGGATGACGTTCATCCTCTCTGCTATCCTTGATAACCTGACCACCAGTATCGTGATGGTGATGATACTGCGCAAACTGGTGCAGGACAAGAAAGACCGCCTTATCTATGCCTCGCTTGTGGTGATTGCAGCCAACAGTGGTGGCGCTTTCTCACCCATCGGTGACGTGACCACCATCATGCTGTGGAACAAGGGTGTGATTACCGCCATCGGTGTGATTACCGAGATTCTCATCCCGTCGGTAGTGTGGATGGTGATACCC